>JAFRSZ010000230.1 GCA_017439205.1 Clostridia bacterium | reverse complement strand
AACGCCACCGAAAACACCTTGTTTTCTATGCCGTTATCGAGCCAATACAGCGGCGCGCCGGTTTTTTCGTGCCGCAGCAACCACAGCGTACCGCCGCACTCCTCGGATTTCTGCGCTCCCAGCACGCGAAAGCCGGAGATCAGGTCGTTCAGTTTCAACTCATATTCCTCCATTTGATCGTTTTTATATATTGTATCACGTTTTCTGGATTTTGCAAAACAAAAAATGTATCATATTTTTTCCGCCGTAACACACTTTCGGTTACAGAGTTTTTTCCTGTTCTGTATTGATTTGTTCGGTATTTTGTGTTACAATACTCCTGCCACACAAGTGAATAATTAGCGCAATCTACAGGAGAAGTGTTTTTACCTCGGTAAAAATGCATTCTCTCAATTTGTATTTCTCTTGTAGATTGCAAACTTGTGTGGCGCAAGCGGGAGTTGCGTTTTTCAGTGCGTAGCTTTTGCTGCGCACTTTTTTATTTGAAGGAGAAAGCAATGATGCAGGAGATGAAACGAAATGAAAATTTAATTATAAAAGATAAATGTTTATCAGCAATTGGTTATATCAGGAGTCTTGACAGAGTTAACGATCAAAATACTACCTCTCTTGAATACTTGGGAAACAAAATCTCGAGGAAAGAATACTGGGCCACAGTCAACAAATATCGCCTTGCGTTTCTTTCATTGGGTATTGGAAAAGGCGAACCGGTTACGGTATGTATGCTGAACAGTCCCGAATATGAATTCATTTTCTCTGCACTTCTTGAAAACGGTTCCATTGCAAGCACCGTAAGCAAATCGTTTATCAATGCCGACTTCAAACGTCAAACAATTGAACGGGGAGCTAAAACGCTCATAATCAACATAGAATTTGTTGATGAAATGATAAAGAACGGCTCTTTCCTGCAGTTGGGGGATAATAGCGGAGAATCAAAATTGCAAAGAATTATCTTTACAAGTTCAACTGAGTTTATGCCACAGGGACTTAAATACATGCAGTGGAACACAGACTTTGAAAGTATTATCTCATCAATTAATTTACCCAAAAATATAGAAGTAATCTTTCCGGGAAAACTTTTTGAAATCGCTAATACAATTCCAAGCATCTCTTTGCCAAATGATAATCTGATTGATGAAATTGCAACGTTTTCAAATACAGGAGGAACCACCGGTGCACCAAAATGCGCTACACATACACACCGCGCTATCATCTCAATACTCAAATCACACGACAGAACTGTTTTTAAGGAGTTTAATTTAAAAGAACAGTCACGCTCTTTACTTGTTATTCCGATATCACATATCACAAGTCAATTCTATGCTCTCTTGATTCGACGCGCGTACGGCGCAAACATCATATATAATCCTTTTTCATTTGACCCGGAAGTCCTTCGAGAAACTCTGATTAAAGAAAGAATCGACGACGTAACTCTGCCGTTTGGACTCTACTATGCTATTACACGCAAACCGTTTCGTAATGGTGAGTTAAAAATCCAAACACCATGCTGCGGCGGCGAACCGACACCATATTTACCGACAAAAAATGTTAATGAAAGACTACATTCTGCGGGATCATCCTCTATAGTTATAGGTACAGGAAGCACGGAGTTTGGGTCTGGAGTTATGGGATCATACGGAATTGAAGACAGAACAAATGAAAGCGGGTATTTCTTCCCGTATGCAAGCGGTTTCTTGATCGACCCCAAAACCGGAAATGAAATAAATGAAGAAGGGAAAAGAGGCATTCTCTATATTAATGCTCCGTGGCAAATGCAAGGTTACTTGAATGACGAAGAGGCAACTGCGGAATTCTTTAATACTACAAAAAACGGTCTTAAATACGGTACAAACAATGACATTGCTGAAATCGTCGGCGACCATGAAGGGAAAGCTGTTTACAGCATGCTTGGCCGAGCCAGTGACTTTGTGATGACAAAAAAGCAAGGAATGTATTATCCCGGAATCAATATCATCAGCGGAAGGATCAAGAATGTTGATTTAGACTCAGGTAAGTTTTTGTTTGATATGCGTGATGCACTGCTCAATATTGACGGTGTAATGGAAGCTCAGCCGATACTGCTGCCCTTTGAAGACGGTTCGGATGATGGATATCCGGTTGCAAATATCACCATCAGAAAGGACCGTACTCCGATTGATGTATTGATGGATATATATAACGATTACAATAATAAACAGCAGTTCATACCAAAGGGTATTATTCTCAGAACAAAATTTGCCCGTAGTCTTTCAAGCGATAAACGAGAAGTAATTTCATTATTAGATGATAGAACCGGCTATTACTGGATCAGCAAGGATAGACGATGCTATCGGATCCAGTTTCCCAAAGGACAAGAACCTGTTTACGAATTGATAACAGATACGGATAAAATTGTATGCATCGATCCACCCACTCCGAAATCTGTTTTTTCGTCAATAAAACAGTGACAAATCTTAATACCGTCAGGTAGCCTTCTTTCAAGCGATAGGATACAAAACCAAAAACTGAAAAACACCGGAACGGGTTTCGCCGTTTCGGTGTTCTCGTTTATCCGGGTTACAGGATCGGTTTGTTCGAGAAGATAAACGTCATGCGCTCCTCAAAGCTGGGGCCGCCGTGGCCGGTGCCGCTGCCGCCGTGGTCGGTGGTGATCAGGATCAGCCAGTCCTCGGAATCGAAGGTCGCCCGGGATTCGATGGCCTCGATGAAATCCATGCCGACGGCGTCCGCGTCGCGGAAGGCGCTGATGTATTTGGGATTCTGCGGGCCGAAGCCGGTGGCGTGGCCCTGATGGTCGGTATATTCCAGCGTGAGGAAGATGAAATCGGAGCAGTCCTTCTTTTTGATATCGGATAATACGTTGCGCCTTGTGCCCGCGTCGAAGAACGCGCGCAGGAAGGTAGCGTTCACGCCGTTCTCTTTCGCGTAGTTCTTTTCGTTGATGTAGGTGGCGTCCTTTTTGCTGAAGTGGCCGTCCCACGATACGTAGAAGGCGGTTTTATCCGCCGTGCCGTCTTCCGCCAGCGAAAGCAGCAGGGTCTTGGGCTCGAGGGGCTTGGGCTGGCCGTTGTTGTTGACGCCGATCTCATTCGCCCACCGGCCGATCAGCATCGAGCACCAGCCCGGCGCGGTGGAGGTGGCCTGCACGTTCTCTTCGGGGTACATCACGCCGCCGCAGTAGCTGAACACGCCCTGACCGCCGCCGTCCAGCAGGTGGTTGATCGCGCTGCGCTTCGCGGTGGGCAGCAGCCGCAGGGCGTCGACGCGGCAGCCGTCGTAGCCGATCACGATGGCTTTTTTCTCGGTCTTGCCCGCGGGCAGGGGCGCGTCGAAATGGTCTTTGACGAGGTTATAGATCTCGGTCTGCGGAACGGCCTCTTCCCACGTGTTGGAGAGCGCGGTAAGCTCGCCGAGCGTTTCTTCAAACGGCTTTTCCGCAAAATCGGCGTCGCTCTCCGCCAGCCATTTGCTGGGGTGGTAGGTGAGCTGGTAACCGACGTACCCGCCCACGGCCGCGCCGATCACGAGCACGGCGGCAATAACGCAGATCACGGTTTTGGTTGCTTTTTTCATAGGAATGATCCCCCTTTGCTGAAGATACTTTCATTGTATTCGGTTTTCGGCGCGATTGCAATAGCAGACCGCGGAATTTATTATTTTATTCGGGCGGACGGCCGAAAACGGCACGCGCGAAGCGGTTTCAGCGCCCGTTTTCATTGCCGCAGCCCTCGTTCTCCTGCGACAGGCGGATGAAGATCGCCGCGGTCCAGCCCTGCTCGTCGCAGCCGAGGCCCTCGCCGGTGGAGGAATCGAACAGCTCGTGCAGAACGGCGTCCTTTTTCATCACACGGTACAGCCGCCGCGCCGCCTCCGCACGCGCGTCGGCATAGCCGCGGTCTTCAAGGAGCTCCAGCATCAGCCACGCAACGGGCATCCACGTAGGGCCGCGCCACCACTGCGCCGGTTCGTACACCGGCTCGTTATAGGCAACGCACGGGAACGGCACTTCGCCGAAGAAATACGCTTCGTTCAGCAGATAATCCCCGATCATCGCCCTGATCTTCGCTTCCGGCAGCGGCACGCCCGCCCACAGCGGGATCAGCGAAGAGAGCGTAACAAGCGTCCGCCGCTCCCCCGTTTCGGGGTCCGCGTCGAAAAACAGGTTTCTGTTTTCATCGTACAGAACCGTTACCATAAGCGAAGCGAACGCCTCCGCCCGCGCTTCCCACGCCGCCGCGCCCGCGCCGTCGCCCGCCAACCGGCAGAAATACGCCGTGGCGCGCATCTGCCGCAGCAGGTAGGCGTTCATATCCACCGCCAGCACGGGGCCGTGATCGAACCGGGGAGAATCGTCCTGCCCCGTTTCGAGGCCGTCCGGGCAGCAGATCAGGCCGGACCGGGTGATGCGCTGCGTCAGCCACCACTCGTTGTTCTTCGCAAGCGCGTCCGCCACGGTGCGGATGAACCCTTCGCCCGCCTTCCAAGCACCCACGCGCGCAACGTATCGCTGTGCGGCCCAGCCGAGGAGCGCGGGCTGCGCGTAATGGGGACGCGCCCATGTGGAGCACAGAAACTGCGGGATCTTGCCGTCCGGGCGGATGGCGTACGCCAGCTGCAGCAGCGAATCCGCCGCCGTTTTTTCGCTCATCAGCTCGTACGCCAGATTCTGGAAGGCGCTGTCCCACATGAAATGCGTGGGGTAACCGCCCCGGCTCGGGAACGCGGAAACGCAGCGCGACAGGCTGCCCGGCGCTTTTGTGAGATTCATCAGCAGGCCGGAAACCGCCGTGAGGAACGTTTGCCGCGCATCGGGATCGGCGGGCGTCCGCCGCAGGCCCCCGGCGCAGTCCGTCGCCCAGCGGCGCATCGCGCATTTCGCGCCGTCAATATCGGCGGGCGCGGCGAGAAGCGTCTGTTTCAGGCGTTCGGCGGAGATATCGAGCACCTCGAACGCGGCGGCGAAATACAGCCTGCCCGCCGCATCCGGCAGAAGGAGCGCGCCGCCGGCATCCTCCCGCAACGTACCGCGAAGCACTCTGACGCCGCAGAGCACCGGCACGTATTTGTCCGGGTCGCGGTCGTCGCCGTTTTCGGAATACCCCTGAAGGATCAGCAGATCCTCCGCGCCGCAAGCCTTCCAGAAACGCGGCGTTTCATACGCGGCAGTACTGAACGCCCGCACGGGGGAAGCAAACTCCCCTTTCAGCACGAAGGCGTCGGTACCGTAAAAGCACAGCTCGTACGTTCCGCCCCCGCCGGTGAACGCGGCGGAAAGAAAGGTTGCGTCCGCTTTGCAGGGCGCGGCGAAAGAAAACACCGGCGAGAACACCGCGCGGGTCTTGCGGTTATAGTGCAGCAGAAGGTCCGGCCCGGCGGTCCGCGCGTCAAAGCACAGGCCGAAGTTGGAATACATGGGGCTCAGGGACCGGTCCTGCGATGCATGGGAGGTTTCAAGCGATAAAAGCGCGTCGATCGGCTGCATGGGCGTTCATCCTTTTCTGTTTTGTTTCACGTTGCATAAAACTATTCTGAGAACAGTATTTCATTGAGCCGGTTTTGATAGAACCGATCTTCTTTTTCTTTTACGAGATAGGAATGCGGGCCGCCCGCGAAGGCCTCAAAGCTGTTTCTGCCGGTCTTCGGATCGACCGAAGCCCTGCCGAAGACCCTGCGGTACCCGGCTTTTGCGGCGTCGCCCGTGACCGCGAAAAGCGCCGTCATCGGATCCCACGAGGGCCTGCCGCGCGGGCTGCGGTGCGCCTCGTACGCGGCGCCGACGAGCCCCGGCGCTTCTCTGCCGCCGGTGATCACGGTTTTGCCGACCTCATACCCCAGGAACGTGAGCGCTTTGCGGTAAAGTTTGTACGCCTCGGGGCAATCGGCGTTCGTAAAGCCGGTTTTGCAAAAGGACGCGAGCTTTTTCTGATACAGGCACAAAATGCCCCTGCGCACGGCGCTCGTATCGAGGCCGATCGGGATATCTCCCAGCCCCTGCGCGTCGCACAAGGCCCTGACCGACGGCGCGGTATACCGCATCACGCTGCTCACGCCGATCGCCTTTAAATTGATAAGGCCGCAGTTATGCGCTTTGAGCAGGATGGAAAGCGCGGCCACGTCGTCGCAGTCGGTCCACCAATCGGTGCCGAAAATGAGCTCGACCGGCTTTTCTCTTTGCGCTTTCAGTTCTTCAAAAAACATGGTCTGCCTCGCAGCATGGGCTTACTGAATGAAAAGGTCGGCGGTGTAGCTCAGGATCGACCAGATGCGTTTAGAGTCGATCTCTCTGATCGCGGCGATCAGCGTCCCTTTGCCGTTCACATCGCGTTCTTCCCCGTAATCGTAATACGTATACCCAACCGTGAACCGGTAAGAGCCGTCCGCAAGCCGCTGCGTGTTTTCGGCCTCCGCGCCGAATCCCGATTCAAAGCCGTAGGGGAAACCATACATATACAATACGCCGTCTTTATATTCCGCGTAACGCTTTCCGTCCTCCTGCACGGCGGTATACGTATCGATATCCACCGGCCCGAGGTTCAGCATATTCTTCGACACCCAGTTCAGCTTCTCAACGTCATACGGGATATAAGAGTGCTCAAACCCGTTGGAGAACGGATCCTCGCTTTCGGAATAGGAAACCGTCTGCGGTTCGCCGAAGCAGTACGCGTAAACATAGGAGTGGGTCATGCAGAACAGATAATCCTCCGGCGCCGCGGTTGCGGGATCGAAGCCGCAGTAAACGTGCTTCTCGTCTTCCATGTCGTACCAGAGCATGGTCATATTCAAACCGTCGAGCAGAGAGCCCTTGGTTTCCGTGCTTTTCAGTAGCTCGTCCAGCTCCGCCTGCGTCGCCTCCAGATTGACAGGGCCGGCCCCGGACGGCGCCTCGGAAGGAGCTTCGGTCGGTTCCGTGCTTTGGGTCTCCCCGGAGGGAGAACCGACCCCGGTCCCGGCCTGCGTTTCGGACGGCGTATCGGCGGAGGAGACCGTTTGGGAAGGATCTTTTTCTTTCCCTTCTCCTCTGTTTTTCGTTACGATCACAGCCGTGACCGCCCCCGCAAGGGAAAGGATCGCCAGCACAAGCAGAACGATCACCGCCGTTTTTGCTTTCTTATCCATTCTTGTTCCCTCTCTTTCACAAGGTTTCATACTGATTCTATCTTATTCGCCGGATCCTGTCAAGTTCTGAGGCACGGGGCGGCCTGAGGGCGGTGTTTGCGGCCATACCGACGGCCGGAAACGGCAAAAAAATACTTTCTACTCCCTCCAAATGCCTTTTCACTCCGAAACGGTACTACAGGCACGTTTTCTGTGATACAATCATACTGTAATATCAGACCATAAAAAAAGGAGGAACGGCTATGGCGAACTGGTATGAAGTACAGCGCTCCAAAAAGGGGTACCGTTTTCTGGATTGCACCGGGCGGATTCAGGATCTGAAAGACGAAACTGCGTCCGACACGGCCGAAAACGCCCCCGCGGAGTTCTGCGGAAACACCACGCAGGAAAACGTTGCGTAAAAAGGGTTACGGCGCCGGGTAAAACCGGCGCCGCCCTTTTTTATTTATTTCAGCGGATCTTCCCGGATAAGCGAGAGATCTTTCATTCCGAATTACGCATTCCGAATTCCGAATTGAAACATCTCCGCCGCCTTTTCCATCCGCGCCCCGGCGTAGGCGAAGAAGCCGCGATAGGCCGCGCAGTACCGGTTTTCGGTGAGACCGCAAATCCGGTCGAGACGGCAGCCACCGCGGCAAAGGGCGTGGTAATCGCAGGTTTTGCAGTGCGCGTGGATGATCCACGATTCCTCAATGAACCGGCGCTGTGTTTCGCCGATGGCAAACGGGTTTTCACCGAACACGCTGCCGAGTTTATGCGCTTTGTCGCAGTAAAAATCGCAGGGGTAGAGATCGCCGTTTGCCTCCACCGCGAAGTAGCTGCCGCAGACGCCGCACATGGCGCAGCTTTCGGGCGGGCGGCCCATTAAGATGCCCACCCAGTTATCGATGTGGCGCACCGAAACGTAATTGCCGCGGGTAAGCTCTTCGTACCACAGATCGAACACCGTTTTCAGAAACGTTTCGTAACTCTCGGGGGAGAGCGCCGCGTTGCCGACGCCGTCCACCAGCGGGATAAACTGCAAAAAATCAAAACCGTGCTTTCTGAAATACCGCCAGGTGGTTTCGATATCGGCGGCGTTTTCGTTATCGATCACCGAAAGGATATTGAAATCCACACCGTGTTTTTTAAGGACAGAAACCGCGCCGAGCACCTGCGGAAAAACGCTTTCGCCGGAGGTACTGCGCCGCCGGCGGTCGTTGGTGCGGGGAGCGCCGTCCAGCGATACGCCCACCAGAAAGCCGTTTTCTTTGAAGAAGGCGGCCCAGGCGCCGTCGATCAGCAGGCCGTTCGTCTGAAAGGCGTAATTTACCGGGCAGGCGACGGCTTTTTTTGTTTTCTCTACGAAGGCTCTGAAAAAGTCAAGCCCCGCCAGCGTCGGCTCGCCGCCCTGAAACACCACGTTCAAAGCCGAAGGCCGGTACAGGGCGATCTTTTTGATCAGTTCGTCGGAGACCTCCGGCGGCATGACCCGGTTTTCTCTGCCCTCGGAAGCGACGCGGTAAAAGCAGTAGCCGCAGCGCATATTGCACAGCCCCGCGGCTGGCTTTACAAGCAGGGTAAGATTATTCATATCCGTTTTTTCCTTGACACGTTCTTTGTTTCCAGTATAATAGAATCAGGACCGAATTTCAACCTTACGGGTGTGAACAAATGAAAAAGCCGAACGTTATCATCATCCTCACCGACGATCAGGGCTACGGGGACCTGGGCTGCATGGGGGCGGCGGACCTGAAAACGCCGCGCATCGACGCACTGGCAAACGAAGGCGTGCGCTTTACCTCGATGTATGCCGCGTCCCCGGTGTGTTCGCCCTCCCGCGCGGGGCTGCTCACGGGCAGGTACCCCGGCAACGCGGGCGTGCGGGCGATACTGGCCGGGCACCGCAGGGCCAGCGGGCTGACGCCGAAGGTGCCTACCCTTGCCGCGGCGCTGAAAAAAGAGGGCTACGCCACGGGCGTGTGCGGCAAGTGGCATCTGGGGCTGAAGCCCGAGTGCCGCCCGAACGCCAACGGCTTCGACGAGTTCAGCGGCTTTCTGGCGGGCTGCCTCGATTACTATTCCCACATCTTTTACTACGGCATGAGCGACGGCGGCTTCAACCCCACCCACGACCTGTGGGAAAATGAAAACGAGGTGTGGGCCAACGGCGAATACCTGACCGAGCGCATCACGCGTAAAAGCGTTGATTTTATACGCAGGCACAGAGAAGAGCCGTTTTTTCTGTACGTGGCATACAACGCGCCCCACTACCCGATGCACGCGCCCCGGAAATACCTGGACCGCTTCCCCGATCTGCCCCGGGAGCGGCGCATCATGGCTGCGATGCTCAGCGCCGTGGACGACGGCGTGGGCGAGATCGCCGATACGCTGGAGGCGCTGGGGCTCGCGGAGGATACGATCATATACTTCCAGAGCGACAACGGCCCCTCCCGCGAGAGCCGCAATTGGCTGGACGGCACCGAAGACCTTTATTACGGCGGCACCGCCGGGGGCTTCACCGGGCATAAATTCAGCCTGTTTGAGGGCGGCATCCGCGTGCCTGCGCTGCTGAAATGGGGCAGTAAGATCCAACCCCGCGTGCTGGGGGACGCCTGCATCGCCACCGATATCTTCCCCACGGTACTGGAGGCCTGCGGCGGCGACCCCACCGCGTACGAGACGGACGGCGTGAGCATTTTAAGTGCGCTGCTCGGCGGCGGAGAACCGGCCCACGGCTGCCTGTTCTGGGAGCTGGAAGACCAGACCGCCGTAAGGCGCGGCAACTATAAGCTGGTGCTGAACGGCAGGCTGGAAGAGCACAAAGCCCCCCGGGCGCCCGTGTTCCTCGCGGATCTTGAATCCGACCCCGGCGAAACGAACAACCTCGCCGATACCGAACCGGCATTGTGCGAAGAGCTGACCCGGCTGGCACTGGAATGGCGCGAGGGGATCGAAGAAACCTGGCAAAACGAATTTGCCGCGAATTACACAGTGACCTGAGCTTTCGCTTTTTTGCAGACTGAAAGATAGAAAAAAGGTGGTAATCACATGACAAAGATTCTTTCGCTGCTTCTCACGCTGCTCACGGCGTTTTCGGCGCTCTTCGGCGGTATGATCCATGTGAAAAAGCCGGAGGATACCGGTGCGTTTGCCCCGGTGTTCCGGTTCATCGCCTCCAGCGATTCCCACGTGGAGACGTACCTCGATATCGAATCGCACCGGATACAGAAGATGCTGCGGCTGGGCTACGCCGTGGCGGACGCCGACCCGGCGTACAACGCGCTGGACGCGGTGCTGGTGGCAGGCGACCTGACCGACGACGGCAGAAAGGACCAGTTCAACGCCTTTGCCGCCGCGCTGCGCTCCGAGCTGCGGCCGGAGACGCGCTTTCTGGGCGTGACCGCCGCCTCGCACGACGGCGGCACGATGCGCCGCCGCGAGGTGCACGATTACTATAACGCGGTGACCGGCAACACGGCGGATTTCCACACGGTGATCGGCGGGTTCCATTTCATCGGGCTTTCGGCCTCGGATAACGACGACGAGCATTACGACGAAGGGCAGGTGGCATGGCTGCGCGCGCAGCTTGAGGCAGCCGTCGCAGAGGACCCGCTGAAGCCCGTATTCGTGATGCACCACGAGCACGTGCGGGGCACCGTTTACGGCAGCAGCGATTTCGAGGGCTGGGGCGTGCCGTATTTCACCGAGGTGCTGAACGATTTTCCGCAGGTGGTGGATTTCAGCGGGCATTCGCACTATCCGCTGAACGACCCGCGCTCGGTTTGGCAGGGCGCGTTCACCGCGGTGGGCACCGGCGCGATCTATTACGCGGAATTCACCGTGGACGACGTGCGCACGATCCACCCGGACGGCTACCGGCAGGTTTCCACCTGCTGGATCGTTGAGATCGACGCGGAAAACCGCATCCGTATGCGCGGGCTGGACATCCTGAACCAGGAATTTCTGTGCGAATACGTCCTTGAAAACCCCGCCGACCCCGCGAACCGTGATTATACGCCCGAAAAGCGGGCCGCGGCTTCCCTTGCGCCGCGCTTCTCTTCCGACGCCGCCGTGAAAACGCTGCGCATCGCCGGAAACTGCGACTGCACCGTGCCCGCCGCGCAGTCCGCGGACGGCATGCCTGTGGTGCTGTACCGCGCTGCGGCCTATAACGCCGACGGCAGCGTGGCGGCGAGCGCGTTCACGATACCGAAATACTACGTTGCGGGCAACGAGAACAGTATAACGGTGCGCCTGACCGGGCTTACGAAGGGCACGTATGAGATCCGCGTTGTGGCCGAGACCGCCTACGGCGTGGATTCCGAGCCGCTGACGGCCTCGCTGACGGTAAGATAAGCCTTTGAAAAACGGACCCGGCTTCTCTTTCGGGAAGCCGGGCGTTTTCATTTTCAGTCTAAAAAGCGCATCTGTTTAAGCCGGGAAACGACCTCCGCTTCCGTCTGCCGCAGCGCGGCTGCGATCTCGGAAACAGGCGTCTTTTTCAGGAACAGGTCGATCAGGCGGTCTTCGCGCTCTTTCGTCCAGAAAGAGCCCGGCGCTTCGGGTTCTTTTTTCTGCGGTTCCGACGCCGCAAGGATCGCAGGCAGATGATCCGCAAGAAACTGCTGTGCCGCTTTATTATATACCGTGGCCGTATACGTACCGTACTGGCCGGTGCGCTGCTCGGTGGAGATACCGAGTTCCAGACCTTGCGGCGTGGGCTCTTTGGCCGTTTTGCCGTCCGGGCGCGTTACGGTACGCAACGCGCCGATCTCGATCAGCCACGCGGTAAGCTGCGAATGCTTTAACTGAACGTGCGCATCGTCTTCCGCCAACTCGTTGAACCGTTTTGTGATCTCTGTGATCGAAATCGGCGTTTCGGAATACCGGAACCCTGCAAGCTGCTCGTCCGTTAAACGGAACGGTTCCTTCCTGATTTTCGGCTTCGTTACCGCGCCGCCGTTTTCGATCACCTGCCGCAGGATATCGGAAACGTAAAACAGGCAGCGGGAAACGCGCACGTTGTTGATCACGTCCGTTTCGGCGGCTTCACGGTCCGTGATCGGATCGATCCCGTTCGCCATTTTATCAATATAGATTTTTGCGCGCTGCATGATCTCGAGCTCCGTCATAGATAATCTCCTTTATTCAAAAAAGTCCGGCAGATTTTCAGTTTCTCATAAAAATCTGCCGATACTGTTTGCGATCATCACATTCGCCGCCCCAAATTATTTGATACCGTAGCGCTCTTCCATCGCGTCTACCCATCTTTCGGCAGCGCCGCTCAGCTTGAAGATCGCAATATTGATCTTGATGATCTTCACAAGGATCTTGATAAGGGTTACCACGCTTCTCACCTCCCTGCTCCTATTTTACAATCAACGCGCAAAAAAATCAAGAGTTTTTCCCTTCATTTCGCACGCGGAAAACGGGGCAAACCGATCTCAGCGTAAAGCGCCGCAGATCATAACAACATTGTTTCCCCGATTTACAATTCTGTTAATAAGCTTGCGCCGGGATAAAAGCGCGGCTATACTGAAACCGAAAGGCGGAGGTGATAAACGATGAAAACGGCCCGGAACAAACAAGCCTCGCTGCTGCTGGCGCTGCTGCTGAGCGCCGTATGGCTGCTGCCGACGCAGGCAAATTCCGCCATACGTTCATGGCGCGGCGCGGACGGCGCTGCCGTTTCGCCGCAGGCAGGCTGCCCGGTGGAAGTGCTGCGGGAACATCTGACCGTTGAGATCGGCGGTCTTCCGCAGCCGTTCGCAGATCTGCCCGACGCGAGCGTTACGGCGGAATACACCCTTTTGAACCCCACTGAGGACGCGGTGGAGGTGCGGCTGTTTTTCCCTGTGGGGCAACAGCCCGCATACACCGACGAATCGGGCGCGTACGGCGTGACGGTGAACGGAAAAGAAGCAGCCGTTAAGCGGCGGTTCTCCGCCTGCTTTACGCGGAGCTTCTCCGCCGGGGACGTTGAAACGGATCTGATGAAACTCGAGGACGGCTATACTTCCGATCCGTTCTGGCGGCCCGGGCTGCCGGTGACGGACTATACCTTCTCGTTTTCGGAACTTGACGACACAAGAAACACGCTGGCGGTGCTTTGCCTGACCGGCGGCAGCCGCGCGCTTCTCTACGACGAAGGGGACAAAGCGTATTACAAACTGGAATGGGACGGAAAAAGCACCGTCCGCTTCAATATAGAAGAAGGTTCGGTGTGCCGCATTGCGGTGTTCGGCGAAAGCGACGCGGCGTTTTCGTGGCGCTTCGAGCACGCCGATACCGGAGAACCCCTGTCGGCGACCGTAAGTGAAAAAGAAAAACGGGAACTGACGCTGGAGGGCTTTATTACCGGGCTCTCGCAGGAGAACTCGCCCGTTTCCGCCGCAGACCGGTTCAACGCCGCCGCGGCGGAGCTGCGCGATACGTTTGACGGCGCCGCGCCGGACGCGCTGCAGGTCACGGAATGCCTGCAGTTCACGGTCGATGAAAACTATATGGAATGGTACGAATATACCCTTGCCTTCGCCCCGGGCGAAACGCTGACGAACACCGTGACCGCGCCCTTTTTCCCGGATATCGACGTTGGTTGGGAGCCTCCGAAATACAGTTATACCTATCTGCTCTCCCCCGCGGCGGGCTGGGCATCCTTCGGCGGGCTGGACGTGGAACTGCACACCGACGCCTTTTTGCTGGAGAGCAGCCTGAAGGGCTTTACGAAAACCGAAACCGGCTGGGAAATGCACACCGATTCGCTGCCCGAAAAGGAGCTTGAGCTGTGCCTGAGCGCGGCCCAAAAGCCGAAACGGGACAAGGACGATCTGATGAAAGAGATTCTGCTCTGGGGGCTGATGATCTTCGGACTCGCGCTGATCGCGGGGGCCGTTCTGCTGGTGATCTTTCTGCTGAAAAAACTGTTCCGCCGCCTGAAAGATGGCAGACATGCGAAAAACGGAACGAAGGGGGCGCAACATGAGAGCGTTCATCGCCCTGCCGGTGACGGCGGACGTACGGAAGGCATGCAATGATACGCAGCGCCTGATGCAGAAAAAGGGTGTGCGGGGGCGGTTCTCACCGCCGGGAAACCTGCATATCACCCTGTGCTTTCTGGGAGAAGTGAAGGACCCCGCCCCGGTGATCGAAGCCCTGCGGCAGACGCCCCTGCCGAAAACGGCGCTGGTTTTCGACCGGCTGACGCTGTTCGGCGACGTGACCGTGGCGCTGCTCAGAAGAAACGAAACGTTGGAAGCGTACGTAAAAGCGCTGCGGCAGGCGCTGGACGCCGCCGGGATAACCTACGACAGGCAGGCGTTCCGCCCGCACATTACGCTGGCGAGAAAAACGGCGCTCCCCTGCCCGGATTTTAAGCTGTATCTGTGCGCTCAGCCCCTCGGCAAGGTACAATTGCCGGTGAAAAAGGTAAATCTGATGGAATCGGACCTCTCCGGCGGCACGCCGAAATATACCGTAGTATTCTCTAAATAGATCAAAATGAAAGAGCAGGTTTCTATTGGAATCGTAGGGGCGGGCATGACCGCCCGTAAGCCCACGATTTCGAAACGCCGGACAAATGCGAGTAACCACCTTACCCGCTTACATACGGCAAATCATTATAGAAGGTTTTTCGGGCGGTCATGCCCGCCCCTACGATTTGGTTGCTGCTGCTTTTGTACACTATAACCAAGTTTTGTATAAAACCTTGGTCAACATCACGAATATCTTTTTCCCGCGCGGGGTGCTATAATGAAAGTACCAAAACAAAAAGGAGTGTGATTTTTATGTTGTTCGGAGACGGCTCCGCTGCCGCGAAGGCAGCCGCCGACGCCGCGAAAGAAGCGGTAAGAAGCACCGCGAATTTCAACTGGACCTTTATCGCACTGCTGGCCGTTGTGATCGTCGGGATCTGGATCCCGCAGTGGAAAAAGAAGAATTACAACGGTATGGCGGCCGCCCTGGCGCTGTACGGCGTCCACTGGATCTACGAGATACTGAACGCCGTGATCTGCCATTTCTCGGGCTACGCCCTGTGGCACGTTTCGCCGGAAAGCACCAGCTTCATCCTGCTGGTGGGCGTATCGTGGGAGCTCTCCATGATGTTCAGCGTGGCGGGCTTCATGAGCGTGGAGCTGCTGCCGGAGGACAAGAACAAAAAGATCCTCGGCATCAACAACCGTATCGCGTTCGCCATCGGAAACGCGCTGTTCTTCTCGGTGTTCGAGATCTTTCTCGCCTCCACGCCCGCGTTCATCTGGGTGTACAAATGGTGGGGCGCGCTGCCGGTGTTCATCACCACCTACATCCCGTTCTTTTTGGCCGCGAACCTTATTTACGACAAACCGCGCAAGACCCAGAAGAAGTTCCTGATCGGGCTCTGGGGCACGGTGGCGGTTCTGCTGGCCGTACTGATCCCGCTGGGAATCATCTGATTTGTCAAGAACAAAATATGACGCTGAATCGAAGCACACATCGAATCAGCGTCAATTTTTTTGTTTTGCGGGAGTATTTCCCAACGAAACCGTCAACGGTAAAACAACCGGGATCGTCAGATCAGATTGCTCGGGATATAGTTGTTCATACGGTCTATGGGGAAGGGAGAGGGGATCATACAAACGATGCCGCCGGGGCCGTATTGTAAAGAGGTTTTTTCAATCAAGCTGAATTTTTTGATCTCCTTTTTATCGGGATTCGCGCTTTTTTTGATCTCGAGCGGATGGATCCTGCCGTTTTCTTCGACCAGAAGATCGATCTCTTTTGCGTTGGAATCACGGTAAAAGCTGATCAGCGCGGAATCTCTCGCATAGGCGTAATTCTTTACAAGCTCCATGACCGCATAGTTTTCGTAATAATGTCCGCTTGCGGCGCCCTCGCGCAGAGAATCGGGCGTAAGCCACCTTGAAAGGTACGCGCACAGACCGGTATCGCAAAAATACAGTTTCGGCGTTTTGATCAGTCGCTGCAATTCATTGTTTGAATACGGCTCCAGCAGATAGACCACGTCCATATCCTGCAGAATGCCCAACCATTTTTTCGCCGTCTGATCTGAAACGCCCGCCGCCTCTCCAAGGGTCCGGTAGTTGACCAGATTCCCGATCAGTGCGGCGCAGGCGCGGATAAACCGCCGGAAGCCCTCGGTATCCGTGATCCCCGCGTCGTTTACCGCGTCCGCGATCAGGTAATTATCGATATAGGATTGATAAAAGGTTTGCGCCATTTCGCCGGAGGCCTTCTGAACGTCCGCATAACCGCCCTTCCAGATATGACTGAAAACCTCGATCACATCGTTCTGCGGCAGATCCGCTTTGCGTCGGTTGAGGCAATCCATCGAAAAATCAAGCGGCGCGGGATCTAATATGCCTTTTTTCTCTCTGTACGACAGGCCGTAAAGCCGCAGGATACCAAGCCGACCGGCGAGCGTCTCACGGGATCTCTCCATGATCTGCTTTCGCTGCGAACCGGTCAGCCAGAATCGGCCACGCTCCTCGCTTTCATCGCACATGATTTTGATGTGTTCGAGCAATTCCGGCGCTTTCTGGATCTCATCGATCAGGATCGGCGGCTTATACGTCTGAAAAAAAAGCAGCGGATCGGTTTTTGCAAGCTCCCTCGCGAAATCGTTGTCCATTGTTACGACCGTGCGGTTCTGTTGCTCCGCCAGCTTTTTGAGCATTGTCGATTTTCCGACCTGTCTTGCGCCGACCAAAAGCACCGCCTTAAAGAATCGGTCCGCTTCCAAAAATTTCCTTTCCAGTTCACGATGGATATATTCCATGGTTTTCCTCCAAAAATGACGATAATCCGAAGTGCAGCATCATTTTATCGTATTTTTTGCCGTTTGTCAATAAAAATACCGGGCAAAAGCTTCACTGCCTTTTCAGTTTTTCGAGGATCTCGGTATCCGCCGGACAGAAATCGTAAAGGGGGATCTCCTGCGGCGTGATCCAGCGCAGGTCGGCGTGCTCCAGCAGCTTCGGCGTGCCTTCGGCAATGGAGGCGTTATACAGTGTGAGGTGCACGGTGATATCGGGGTAGACGTGCGTAACGTCCGTAAAGACGTCGCCCACCGCCACGGCGATATCCAGCTCCTCGCGGCACTCGCGCGCCAGCGCCTGCGGACCGGTCTCCCCCGGCTCCACCTTGCCGCCGACGAATTCCCATAAAAGCCCGCGCGCCTTGTGCGCAGGCCGCCGGCAGATCATGAACCGGTCACGGTCCCAAATGAGCGCGGCAACAACTTCGGTCATATTATCCCTCCTGTAATCTGATCGGAAAGGCAGATTGGAATTTAGCGCACGGTGCGCGCGAATGAAAAATGAAAAATTAAAAATTAACAATTAATGAAGGGTGCGGATCGCCGGTGGCGATCTCTGTGGCGTAAGCCACAGAAGCACCGACCGAACCGACAGGTGAGAATCCGCCCTTACCCGATTATACTCATCGGATAAGCAGGTTTTTCCAGCTTTCGGAAAGCTTTTT
>JAFRSZ010000229.1 GCA_017439205.1 Clostridia bacterium | reverse complement strand
TTCATCATTCATCGTTCATCATTCATCAAACAGTGCGCTAAACTGAAATTTGTGTTAAAAACCGTCCGGCGTTTCATGGCTTTTTACGATTAAATGTTGAATTCTTCGCAGAATATGCTATACTGAGAGCAGCGGTATTCTTTATGATTTCAAAAATGAGAAAAAGGATGTTCGTTATGATGAAAAAAACAGTTGCGCTGCTGCTCGCGCTTCTTTTCACCCTGTCGCTTGCCGCCTGCGGCGGTAAAGACGAAGGTCCCGGCGTTACCGCGGAAACGAAGCCCGGCGATCAGATCGTTATGGGCGAGCTGAACGGCGAAAAGCTGCAATGGACCGCCGTAGGAACGGGCGTCGGCACGGTGCTTCTGGTGTCAGACAAGGTGCTTATGTGCCGCGTGTTCAACGGGGAGGAGAACCGTTATGCCTCATGGAAAAACAGCTCCGTGCGCGAATATCTGAACGGCGAATTCCTGAACGAAGCCTTTACAGACGCCGAGCGGGAGAGCATCGCGCTCACCGAAACCTCAACGGCGGCGTTCGATTCCGAAGCGTACGAAACGGTGAACGAAACCGCCGAAGACAGCGTTTTTCTGCTCTCCTTCAAAGAGGCGGCGCGGTATGTTTCGCCCCTGGGTGATTTCGTGTTCGGCGTTCCCACGCAGGCGGCGCTGGATGAGGGCGTTTCCATTGCGGACGTCGGCGGTTCCGATGCCGTGACGCAGGCGTGCGGCTGGGCGCTGCGCGACGACGGCGAGAGCTTCATGCAGAACTGTATGCGTATCGAGGGCGGCAGCGGCAAGCTCTCAACGGTCGGCGATGTGAAAACCAGCCCGCAGGGGATCCGCCCCGCCATGTGGGTGTATACCGACCGCGATCTCGCCGACGGCTGGAAAAACGGTACCGCCGGGCTGCCCGCGAACGAAGCGCTGGACAAAAAGATCGCCTCGCTCAAGGTCGGCGACACGGTTGCCTTCGGTTCCGCCGCGCTGTACAGCAGCGACCTTATCTGCCGCGAGGTGACCTGGAAGGTGCTGGACGCTTCCGAAGACGCGTTCCTCATCTGGTCCGACGTGCCGCTCGGCTATTACAGGATGGGCGAGGATAACGACGGGAGCCTGCGCTGGGCGAACAGCGAGGCGCGCCGATACATCAACAGCGCCGAATTCATAAACGAATATTTCGATCCGTGGGAGCGCGCGAAGATCCGCGCGGCCCATGTGATCACCTGCGGCAGCGAACCGGAATGGGGGATCGACGGCGGCGAAGAGACCGACGATATGCTGTTTTTGCTGGACCGTGAGGAGCTCGGTCAATACTGCCCGGACGAAGCTTCGCGCGGGATCAAAGACGACGTCTACTGGCTGCGCAGCCCCGATTTCACCGCGGGCTGGTTCAACTGCGTCAACGGCTCCGGCGGCGTCAGTCAGAACAGCGCCTCGCACTACTACGGCCTGCGCGTGGCAATGTGGATCGGAAAGTGAAAGATCGGGATCTGCCGTAAGCTGCGGCAGATCCCGGTAATGAGAAATAAATCATTTCATTTTGTCCCGCAGCGATGCGGATAGAAAAAAGGAGGAAAACAAATGGACAAATTCATCCCCTACGAAAAGCTTTCAAAGAAAAAGAAGCGGGAGCTGGATCTGAAGCGCAGAAAAACGTGGAGCGTGAGCCCCGTGACCCGCAAACCGCCGAACCCGAAAGCCTACAACAGAAAAAAGACGCGAAAGGAAGATGATCCCGATGGTTTTCCGTTCGCGTCTTTTGTTTTTTTTCTTTTCGGCGGGGTCATTCCGCTACCGTGTTGTCCGCAAGGATCTCCGGCTTATACTTCATGCTGTCCGCCTCGGTGATCTCCCTGATCACGCGGCAGGGGTTCCCGGCGGCGAAGCTGTTTGCGGGGATATCGCGCGTCACCACGCTGCCCGCGCCGATCACGCAGCCGTCGCCCACACTCACGCCCGGGCACACCACAACGTTCGCGCCGAACCAGCAGTCGTTTCCTATATGTACGGGCTTTGCCCAGCACAGGCGCGCCGGTTTGCCGTCCGGACCCAGCACGGCGCGGCGCTCGGCGGCGATCATCGGGTGCATCGGCGTTACGATCGTCACGTTGGGGCCGAAGTTGCACCGCTCGCCGACGGTCACCTTCGCGTCGTCCTGCACGGTGAAATTGAAATTGATGAAGCAGCCGTCGCCGATCTCGGTGTGGCAGCCGTAGTGGAACGTGACGGGCCCCTGAATAAACACGCCCGCGCCGAGTTTTCCGACCAGCTCGCGCAGGATCCGTTCCCGCGCCGCCGTTTCGTCCTCGTACAGCCGGTTATAATCCTGATTCAGCCTGTGCGCCTTCAGCTTCATCGCCTTCAGCTCGGGGTCGGCGGGGGAAAACAGGATCCCCGCGTTGATCTTTTCTTCTTCTTTCATCGTATTACTCCACTTCGATCTCTTTCCGTTCCTCGGGGATGATGAATCTGATCTCGGGGTGGTTCTTCGCGATCTTTTTCTGCAGGCGCTTCACGCTCACGTTTCTGGTCACGGGCGGGAAGGCGTTGTCGAAATGGTCCACCAATATCGCCTTCGGCGTGTATTTATCGATGAACCCGGCGGTTTTCTCCGGTACGAAAACACTGCCGCCGTTGGCGAGCACAAACAGGTCCACGTCGTGCGGGTAGTCAACGCCCGGGGTATCCCTGAACGAGCCGGTCAGGAACACGCGTTTGCCGTCCCGCTCGATCTCGTAGGCCACGATCTCTTTTTTCTCGGGCATCTTTTTGTTCATATACGCCTGCCAGAACAGCCGCGGGAACATCACCACGCATTTCGGCGTTACCGTGAGGATATAGATCGGGTCGAACACGATGTGCCGGAACTGCCATACCCTGATCTTAAATCCGCCCACCTGCAGCTCGTCCCCGGGCTGTATCAGGTTGAGCCGTTCCTCGGGCACGCCGCGGCCGGTCAGCGTCTTTTTCGGCGTTTTCGTACAGTATACGGGCACGTTCTTATCCGCCTGCACAAGCGCGGGTATGCTGTAAATATGGTCAAAGTGCCCGTGGGTGAGAAATATCGCGTCAAACCCGGTAAAGCCCTCAATGGGCGTGGTATCGATGCGCTTGTTCATGCGAACGAACGGGTCGAACAAAAGCTTCGTTTCACCGTCGTCAATGCCGACGGTGGCTGTGCCGTACCATGTGATTTTCATGTCTTTTCTCCCGGTCCGCCGCGGCGGTCCCCTCGGCTTTTCCCCTTCGCCGAAGGCAGCTCTGCAGCGTTTTCCTTTTTTATTTTCTCGGAACGATGTATATTATACAACGTGTGTCTGATTTTGTAAACTGTTTTTTTGTTTTTTTATTGCTTTTCGCGCAGGAGCTGCCCGTATTCCTCCATCAGGTCGTACAGCCCGTCTTCCGAGAGCACGCCGCGCTTCAGGTCCGCCGGCAGCAGTCCCGCTTCGTCGTCCGCGAAATCCTGCTTCCACACCGCGCTGCCGTAATAGATCTCCAGCGCGCGCATGCCCTCCCGCAGCCGCGCGTCATTCGGGGCGTTTTGCAGAAGCGCAGTCGTTTCCCGCATCAGATCCTCATATGCGGCGATGCGTTTTATCTGCGCCTGCCGCAGCGCCTTTTCAAGTTCCGGGGCGCTGAGCCCCGGCAGGTAAAAGCCTTCGGTAGCAACGCCCTCCAGCCGCAGCAGCAATAGCTTTCTGTCCGCGCCGTACCCGTAGCCGGTCAGGTTGCCGTGCGCGCCCATCACCCGATGGCAGGGGATCATCAGCGCAACGGGGTTGCGCCCCACCGCGTTTCCCACCGCCTGCGCGCTCATGCGCCGCACGCCGAGCCGTTTCTCCAGCCGCCGTGCGATTTCGCCGTAGGTCGCCGTTTCGCCGTAGGGGATCTCAAGCAGCAAGTCCCATACCGCCCTTTGAAACGGTGTTGCGTTCGTGACGCGGATCGGCGGCGTCTTTTCCGGCACGCGCCCGCCGAAATATTCGTCCAACCACCTCTCGGCCGCCGCGAATACCGGCAGTTCTGGTTGCGCCGCGGGACAGCTTTCTTCAAAACGCAGCCCGGTGACCGCCGCGCCGTCGCTCGTGAGCGTTATCCCGCCCAAGGGCGAGGGATAATGATACGTATATTCCATTTTTTGCACCTCTTTTGATTTCTGTTCTGATTATAGCACAGTTTTTTATGAAATCACAGAGAATACTTGACTTTTGCCCGGGTATTCTATATAATTATTACGAAAAAAGGTGTAAATACACTAATATATGAAACAAAAACGGATAAAACAAAACAAAAGCAACGCCCGGGGCTGTGAAAACCTCGGGCGTTATCATATCATTTGTTTTTATTACGCGTTCAGCGCGGAAAAGCCTTTTTCGAGGTCGGCGATGATATCGTCGATGTGCTCGGTGGCGATCGAAAGCCGGATGGAGTTTGATCTGATTACCGCTATGATTTCATTAAAATCACGAGTATTATGCTTTAATGGGTGAAATATGAGTATCACCCAACAAAATATTGTCGGACAGATCATTTTTGACGAAAAAAAACAATCAAACAATCAATCAATC
>JAFRSZ010000018.1 GCA_017439205.1 Clostridia bacterium | reverse complement strand
CTTTTTCTCTTTTTTCTCTTCCTTCTTCTCTTCTTTTTTCTTTTCTTTTTCCAGCTTCTTCGCGGCCTTCTCGGCTTCGGCTTCAAGGAAAGCGGGGTCTTTGGCCTTTTCGCTTTCTTCGGCGGCGTCTTCCAGAATGGACCTGAACAGCGCGTTATACGAAGCGTTCCACTTGTTCGCCGATTTCGTTTCGTATTTTTCCTTCAGGTTCTGCTGCACCATCATGCAGCGGGTGATGTTTTTGCCGCCGCGCACCAGCACGCTGCGCACGTAAGGATGGCCCACGATCTTGCGGGCTTTTTCGCGCAGCTCCCTGAAACTGATGGAGCTGAGGATGCCGGTGAGCTTCGCTTCGCTCCCGAAGGCCTCCAGCAGATCGGAGGATATGATGTTCTCGCGGAAGAAGTATTCAAGATCCTCCTGCGAGATAAAGGGCATCTCGTTTTTGATCACGGCGATCAGCATGCTGCCGTTGCCCATCTCTTCAAAGAATTTCACCTGATAGCCCCACAGGGTCTCGCGGTTGTAAAAGCCTTTTTCGTCCGCGATCACGGTTTCGGCGAGAAGCCTGCCCGCCCGCATCGAGTAGCCCACGCCCGAGCCCTTGAGCGGGATCGTCATAAACGCCGCGTCGCCGATGGCTGCGTAGCCGTCCGCCACCAGCATCGAAAGGGGCTGGCGCACCGGGATGTCCGCCACACGCCCGCCGCGGATAAACTCGCCGATCACGGGGTTCGCGGCCTTCAGCTGGGCGGTGCGCAGCTCGATATCCTCATCGGTGAGCTCGCGGTCCATTTTGGCGATCAGGATATCCACCTCGGTCTCGTTTGTGATGGCCCAAACGATGCCGCAGAATTCGCCCGGGATCAGCGATACGATGTATTTATATTCCGGCTCGCCGGCGGAGAGGTCGCGTTTGAAAAAGGCGCGGTAGGTGTGCAAAATATCCGCTCCCTTGGCTTCATTCTGGATCCCCAGCGCCTCGGGCAGCTGCGTGCGCACCGGCGAATAGAGCCCTGCCGCGTCGATCACAAGATCGGCGTAAACGTCGCCCCTATCGGTAACGAGGCCCGCCACGCGGGAGCCCAGCATGATGGGCGCCTTCACTTCGCAGCCGAACTCAAATTTCACGCCCGCTTCCTTTGCGGGCCCGAGCAGCCAACGGTAGAGCGCCTTGCGGTCGATCTCTATGTTGTAGGTGTCCTCCGATACGCCCTGTTTGAGCGGAGGCAGGTCCGTGCCCGGTACGATGAAGGTGATGCCGGTGCGCTTTACCTTGTATGCCTCCGGCACCGGGACGCCCGCCAGCTCGAAGCCGTCGATATGCACGGAATCGTACTGGTCGTAGCCGAGATCGGCCTCCTGTTTTTTTTCAAATACGGTCACGTCGAACCCGGCCTCGGCCAGGTATCTGCCCGCAACCAGGCCGCCGTGCCCGGCGCCGGCGATGATGACTTTTTTCATATTGTATGCCTCCTTGGGGAAAGGTGAGTCAAATTTCAGTTTATCGCGCAGTTCAATTAACAATTAACGATTAACAATTAACAATTTCGGAAAACGCTGACGCGTTTTGATTATATCCGTAGGGGGCGGCGTCTCGACGCCCCGCAAAAGCATAGAAATCAACACCTATTAATTACAAACGATTATGTAGGTAATTCCTTTTTAGATAACTGTTTCAAACAATTTACGCGGCGGGGCGGCGCGGGCCTCCGGGGGAGGCCTCTGCCGCAAGGCAGAAGCGCTTGACCGAACCGGCAGGCGAGACCGAGACGCCGCCCCCTACGGGATGGTATCCCGAACCGCGCGACAAATTCCAATTTGCTCAGAACTCATACGTCTCTTTCTCCGTCGGCACAATGGTCTCCATCTCCGGGAAATCTCTTTTCAGCTTCTCCTGATACCCCTCCACGTCCATGCGTTTTGTGAGGGGAGGGAAGGAATCGTCGAAGTGGGTAAAGAGCAGACGTTTCGGGCGCAGCGTTTTCAGCGTGTCGCCCGCCATCCCGGCGATGGAAGTGTTTCCGCTGAACGGGAACACCAGCAGATCCGCGCCGGCGGGGTATGTCTCGTTCTCCGCCACGCCGTAGGAGCCCATCACCAGCACCAGTTTTTCGCCGCTGCGGATCTCATACAGCACGATCTCTCCGTTTTCGGGGAGTTTTTTTATATAGTATAAAAGCCTGAAGGTCTGCGGGAAGCGTATCACGCAGCCCGGAAGCACCGAGGCGATATAGGGCATATCGAAATCGATGTGCCGCCCGGCGTGCACCGTGATATGAAAGCTGCCGAGGTCGAAGCTGTCCCCCGGCGCGACGCGGTTGAGGCGCGTTCCGTCCGCCCCGCGGGAGATCAGCGTCCTCAGCGGGGTCTTGGTGCAGTACACGTCCACGTTTTTATCCTCCCGCAATATCGCGGGCACGTCCACGATATGGTCGAAATGCCCGTGCGAGAGCAGCATATGGTCGAATCCGGTGAAATCCCCAAAGGTAAGCTTCGGCAGCCGCCGGTTCATACGGGTAAACGGATCGAGCAGCAGCTTTGTGGTCCCGTCGTCCAGCGCGACGGACGCGGTGCCGAACCAGGTGATCTTCATAGGAGCCTCCTATTATGGTTGTTTATCGCTGAAATCTTTCGTTGTGCGCGGCAAAAACGTTATGGCTGCGCTTTCTGCGCCTGCCTGCGCACGTTCACGCGTCCTCCCACCGGAACATCCACCGGGATCGCCGGGGCGGATGAGGTGAAAGCGTGGGTCTCTTCGCCGAAACAGTTGAAAATTCTGATCTGCAGCGGGGATTCTTTTTCGTTTACTAGCACGATGCTTTCCCCGCCCGCGGCGTTGAAGATATCCTCGTTTTCCGCTTCCGGGCGCCACGCGGTCTCGCCGTACAGCGCGG
>JAFRSZ010000228.1 GCA_017439205.1 Clostridia bacterium | reverse complement strand
GCCGTTCGCAACGCAAAATAGGGTTTCGATGAAAAACGAAAGTTTTGTTATACAATCGGTATTATAAAAAGAAATCTTCGGATCCAATCAACCTGCAAATAATACAACACTTTTTTCTGTTTCAGAGCGAACGGCGAACAGCGAACGGCTGAATTACAGTTTATCGCAGAGCGATAAACTGTAATTTGAAGCGATTCACAAAAAAACAGCCGGGTACGAAACCCGGCTTTACTGCGTTACAGGGTGCGGGACCGATCAGTCCAGCACGTAGATGTTGGCTGTGCGCCAGCCCCATTCGTCCACGTCGTCATCGGAATACATATACAGGTCGACCGTGGCGCCGTTTCTGAAGTAAATGAATCCGCCGGTATCCTCCGCTACGGCATAGCCGTAAACGTAGAGGCCGTCCGCCGACGTAATGTACAGGCGCGTGCCGTAGGGAATCTCGGTGGGATCCACCGCTACGGTGCCCTGCACGGGACGCGTGCCCGTGGAGGTGATGGTATCCGCGGTATAGGCCGTGGCCTTTGCGGTGATGCAGTAGGAATAATGCAACGGCACGCCGTTTCCGTCAACTTCCACGTCGCCCTTCTCGGACATCGGAACGCCCGCAGTATTAAGACCAATATAACTGAATGAACCGTTATAAACCGTTGCAGACGCGATCGCTGCCTGACGGGCTCTTTCCCTGGCAGCCTTCTCCTCTGCGATGCGCGCCTTTTCGGCGTTGATGGCGTCGATCTTCACCCGGGCCTCTTCAGCCGAGAGCGTGGTTGTGTACACGCGCTGAAAATCTACGCTGCGCTGCATCTGCACCGTCTCTTCGCGCACGGCCAGCGATCTGACCGCGCTCTCAAGGTCTTCGGGCGTCGCTGCGACGGCGGCGGGATCCAGATAAAAGGAACCCGATTCTCCGGACGTGACGTTAGCGGCCGCCTGGAACTCCCCGAGGGAAAGACGGATCACGTTTACCGCGGTCTGCGGTACGGTTGCAATGATTACGGAAAGCATCAGCCCCAGAGCAGTCATAAAGCAAATCGCCCGAAAAACGAAGCGGTTCTCGTAGGCGGACTCGGTGATGATCCTGAAGCAGCCATGCAACACCTGTCCCCTGCCGACTCTCTTTGATTGAAACATTCTGAAAAACTCCTTGTCCGTGTAAAATACCGAGCAAAAATCATGTGATTTCAGCCGCTCAGTACATTTATAGGCTAAGAACACGCACATTATATTCAAAAAACCGTAGGTTGTCAAATTCCGGACGGCATCCGATTTATTTAAACTGTACAAAAAATTGTTGCAGAAATTTAACAAAAAAATTTTTTCGGACTTTTTTTTCAATTTTTCGCGGGTTTTCCGAAAAAGCGATTTGTGAAAAATGAATAAACTTCGTCTTTAAAACTAAAAAGGTTACAAAATTGTAACCTTTTTCATAAAAATATGCTCTGAAAATATGCGAAATCGCCTTATTTTTATTGTATGGAGGGCACTTTCGGAGACACCAGCGTAACGCTTCCGTGGATCTCCCTGCCGATGAATTTGCCCCCGTTTTCGGCAAAGCGCGCGGGTGCGTCGCTTACATAGTATTGAATGGAGCCGGGTTTGCCGCTGTCGTTACGCAATTCGTTGCGGTCCAGCAGGTCGATCAGCGCCTCGGTTGAGGCGGGGCCGGAACAGATCAGCTCCGTTTGCGGCATGATGGCGGCAATGCTGTCGTACAGCAGGGGGTAATGGGTACAGCCGAGGATCAGCGTATCCACGTCCTTCGCCTTCAGCGGCTCCAGATAGTCCGAAAGCACCCGATCCACCACGGGATCCCCTTTATGGAAGCGGCCTTCCTCCACCAGCGGCGCCAGAAGCGGGCACGCCACGGGGAACACCCTCACCCGGGGGGCGAATTCCGCCATCGCCGTTTCATACGCGCGGCTCTCAACGGTCGCCTTGGTGCCGATCACGCCCACCCGGCCGTTCCGCGTTACCGCCGCGGCCTTCTTTGCCGCAGGGATCACCACGCCCACCATGGGCACGTCGTAATCCTTCTCCACCGCGGCCCGCGCCATGGAATCCGCCGTGTTGCACGCGATCACCACTGCTTTTACGCTGTGCTGCATCAAAAAATCAATATCCTCACGCACGTAGGCGGTGATGGTCTCGCGCGATCTGCCGCCGTAGGGCACGCGCGCGGTATCGCCGAAGAAAACGATATCCTCGTTCGGCAGATATTCGAGCAGGTCCTTCACCACGGTGAGCCCGCCGAGGCCGGAATCGAACACCCCGATGGGGCTGTATTTTTTATCCATATAATAACTCTCCCCTGTTACAGGGCGTTCACTAAGGTTTTAAAGTGGTCGCCCCGTTCCTCAAAGCAGGAATACTGGTCAAAAGAGCTGGTAGTGGGCGAAAGCAGCACAACGTCGCCGGGTTCGGCGATCCGATTCGCCTCTTCCAGCGCCTGACCGAGATCCTGCACCAGAATGCCCGTGTTATCGGTCAGTTCACGGATCAGCCGCTCCCCGCAGGCGCCGAAACCGATCACCTGTTTCACGTTCTTTAAAAATGGCTTCAAGGGTGTAAAGGCCAAGCCCTTTTCAAAACCGCCCGCCAGAAGGATCACAGGCTGCGAAAACGCCTTCAGAGCGGTAACGGTGGCGTCCACGTTGGTACCCTTCGAGTCGTTATAATACCGCACGCCGCCGATCTCGCGCACAAATTCAATACGGTGCTCGACCCCCGTAAAGCCTTGTACCGCCGAAATGATCGAGGCTTCGTCCGCGCCGGATGCCAGCGCGGCGCCCACGGCGGCCAGCACGTTCTGCACGTTGTGCCGCCCCACGATCTTCAGATCGCTCAACGGGAACATTTTTTTGCCGTTCAAAATTACATTTTGCGCGTCCGCATAGAGGTCCGCCGGTTTTTCGATGCTAAAAGTAAAGCATTTCGCCTTTACAGGAAGCAGTTTTGTATACGATTCGATCAGCGCATCGTCCGCATTTTTCAGGAATACGCCGTTTTCGTCCATATTTTCATAAACCCGGCACTTGGAACGGTAATACGCGTCTTCACTGCCCATAAAATCCACGTGGTCAGGCGCCAGATTCAGAATCACCGCAACGTTCGGGCGGAAAGATACGATATCCACCAGCTGGAAGTTTGAGATCTCCACCACCACGTAGTGCCCGCCCTCGTGCAGCAGGTCATTTTCAAGCACGGTCTCGCACAGAGCCTTGCCGATATTGCCGGTAAGGTGCGCCCTGCCGGGGAAAGCCTTCTGCAAAATCTCATATAAAAGCGAAACGGTGGTGGTTTTGCCGTTGGTGCCGGTTACGGCGATATAAAACTGGGGCGCGGCGGCGCGGTAGGCAAGCTCGATCTCGGTGATCACCGGGATCCCCCTCTCACGCAGGCGGCGCACGAACCAGAGATTGCCGTTGATGCCGGGATTTTTCACTGCAAGATCGAAATCCTCTTCAAAGATTTCGGGCGTCTGACCGGAAAGACGCACGCCGAGCGCCTCGAGCTCGTCCTTTTCTTTGATCTGCTCCGGTGGCTTGCTCTCGGTCACGGTAACGGCGGCGCCGAGCCGACACAAAAGCTTTACCGCGGCCATGCCGCTGCGTGCCAAACCAAGGATCAGTATTTTTTTTCCGGTGTAGTCTTCCATGCCGTTCCTCCTGCGGTACATATATATAATTGTATGTATAAATATATATATTTATATATTAATATTTTATACTATTATATATAATAGTACAATTAGAACAAATGTCAAGATGATTATTTTTGAAAAAAATGAAAAAAAGGCTTGCTTTTTCTTTTTGCTTGTGATATCATGTACGGGCAAAACGTGAGTGTGGAACTCCCCTCACTGCAATTAGTCTGTGAACTAAGGCAAGCGGTCCTCTGGCTGCGGTACGTTTCGAGCAGCGAATGAACGCCTGAAAAAATGAACGGAGGAAAAAGAACATGGACGCAATCAAACTCATGACCCAGAACTGCATCAAAGAGCAGACGCCCGATTTCTCGATCGGTGATACCGTTCGCGTGGCCGTTAAGATCCGTGAAGGCGAGAAAGAGAGAATTCAGGCATTCGAAGGCACCGTGATCGCCAAAAGAGGCTCCGGCGTTGCCGAAACCTTTACCGTACGCCGCCTTTCCTACGGCGTAGGCGTGGAAAGAGTTTTCCCGCTGCACTCCCCCAACGTGACCGACGTGAAGGTCATCAGAAAAGGTAAAGTACGCAGAGCGAAGCTCTACTACCTCAGAGGCCGCGTGGGCAAATCCGCCAAGGTCAAAGAGGCGCTCAAATAAGATGCGAAACGGGACGCGTTCATGCGTTCCGTTTTTTTTCAGCTTACGTCTTGTAAAAAACAGCAACCTGTGATATACTTATTTTAATACCGTCAGGAAAAGAGTGATCGGCATGAAAAAAGACAATCAGCCGGAAGACATCAGAAACTACGGAGCAAGCGGCATCGTATTTGACGCGGTCTCCATTATCATTACAGCCATCGCGATGCTGTCTGTCGTGTTTACCTTCGGGTTCCGCATGGTGGGCGTGAACGGCAGCTCGATGGAAAACACCCTGTATACCGACGACTGGCTTCTGGTAACGCCCTATTACGGCGAGCCGCAGTACGGCGACATTGTGATCTCCACCAAAGAGACCGCCGCCGAGGGGGCGCTCGTAAAACGCGTGATCGCCGTGGCAGGCGACGAAGTGATGATCACCGATGACGACAGCGTTTATGTCAACGGCATAAAACTGGACGAAACCTACGCCCTCACCCGCAACACCCACGGCAAGGGCGACCGCACCTATCCCGTTACCGTGCCGGAGGGCTGCGTGATGCTGATGGGCGACAACCGCGACGTATCGTGGGATTCCCGCTATACCAGCATCGGCTATATTGAAACGGAGCATCTGCTGGGCAAGGCGCGGCTGCGTCTTTCCCGCGATTGGAACATCTACGGGAATTTCACCCACGACGCTACAAAAGACTGAGAAACCACCAACAAAATCGGCTGAAAAGCCTTTTTTGTTTTTCAGAGGACATTTTACGATGGAAATCACGGAAAAAGAGAAAAATCAACAAAACATATCGGCCAATATCAACTGGTTCCCGGGGCATATGGCGAAAACCCGCAGGCAGATCAAAGAGAGTCTGAAGCTCGTGGACGCAGTGGTGGAGCTGCGCGATGCGCGCATCCCTGTTTCGAGCACCAACCCGGAGCTGAACGAGCTGATCGGGAATAAACCCAAGATCATTCTGCTCAACAAGGCGGATCTGGCGGATGAAGCCGCCACGCGCCGGTGGCTTGCCTACTATAAGGCGCAGGGCGTTCCCGCGGTACCGGCGGACGCCAGAAGCGGCAAGGGGCTGGGGCAGCTGCGCGCCGTCATCAACGAGGTGCTGGCGGATAAAATAAAGAGCAACGCCGAAAAGGGCATGGCGGGCAAAGCGCTGCGCCTGATGGTGGTGGGCATCCCCAACACCGGCAAGAGCTCGTTTATCAACCGCATGGCGAAATCGTCCAAAGCCAAGGTGGAGGACCGCGCCGGCGTGACCCGGCACAACAAGTGGTACGTGATCGACGGCGGATTGGAGCTGCTGGACACCCCCGGCGTACTCTGGCCGAAATTCGAGGACCCGGAGGTGGGCTGCCGCCTCGCGTTCACCGGCGGCATCAAGGACGATATTCTGGATATCGAAGAATTGGCGGTGAAGCTTACCGAAATACTGGCAAAGGATTACCCCGCGCGGCTGACCGAGCGGTATAAGGTGAAGGATTTTGAGGGCCTCTCCCCCTACGAGGTGCTGGAAATGATCGGCCGCAAGCGCGGCATGCTGATCTCCGGCGGCGAGGTGGATACGCTGCGCGCTTCACAGATGCTGTTGGACGAACTGCGCGGCGGAAAATTGGGCAAAATCACGTTTGAAATGCCGGAATGATTGGTAAATTGCAGTTTGACGAGATGTTTTGGATACCGTACCGTAGGGGGCGGCGTCCCGACGCCCCGCATACTTATCTTGCATAATTATGTTATTTTTGAAGAAATGGTTATAAGCAATATCAATACAACAGGTGAATATCTACCCAAAGAAGCGGGG
>JAFRSZ010000227.1 GCA_017439205.1 Clostridia bacterium | reverse complement strand
TCGCGCCCGCCCTCGATATCGTAAAAGCTCTCTTTCTGGAAGCGTGTGAGGGGGCGCGCGAGCAGAAAGCCCTTCATCAGCTCGCCCACGATATGCTCGCTGTCCGCGGCGGAGCCGCCGTTGCCGCATACCATGACCGTGCCGTTCGCCTCTGCGCAGGCGAGCAGCAGCTCATAGGCCGCTTCGATCTGCCCGCGGCAGGGGACCAGCGCCGGAAAGCGCGCGAACAAATCTTCAAAAATCTCTTCTTTCGTTTTCATGGCTTACTCCATCACAAGGGAGAGCGCGGCGATGTCGCCGAGGTGCTCGTCGAACGCGGCGGGCAGGATCTTACATGCCTTTGCCGCGCCGGGCAGCGCCTCTTTTGAGATCACGTCGCGCACGATATCCTGAAACAGCGCCGTATCGCGGGTGTATATGCTGCCGATCACGATGGCTTCGGGATTCAATATGTCGATCAGGATCGAGAGCCCCTGCCCGAGGCGGATGGCGCTTACGTCGTAAACCTCTTTCGCAACTTTGTCGCCGTTTTTCGCCGCCTGCGCGACGCTCTGCGCGGTGATCGTTTCCTGATCGTCAAGTACGCTGAATTCCTTATCGGTGAGCAGCTCGGCAAGCTTCACGATGCCGCCGCCGGAGCAGTACCCCTCAAACGAACCGGCCTTGCCGTAGCCCTCGGGCCCCGTGGCGTTCAGGCGGATATGGCCCACCTCGCCCGCGAGGTCGCACGCGCCGGTGTAGAGCTGCCCGTTCAGAATCAGCCCCGCGCCCATGCCGGTGCCGAAGGTGAGAAAGATCATGTTGCTGCAGCCCCTGCCCGCGCCGTATTTCCATTCCGCGAGGGCGCAGGCGTTGGCGTCGTTCTGCAGTACGCAGGGCACGCCGAAGTGCTTTGAGAACAGTTCGGTGATATGTACGTCGTCCCAGCCCGGCAGATTGGGAGGGGAGAGGATCACGCCGTTTTTGCTGTCCAGCGGGCCGCCGCAGCTGACGCCGATGCCGACGAGGTCCGAAAACCGCGCGCCGTTGCGCTCCAACAGGTCCTCCGCCGCGAACACAAGGTCGTCCAGCGCGGCCTGAACGCTGCCGCGGGGCGTTGCGATCTTGATCTTGTCCACGATCACGTCGGTCACGTTCGCGGGCATTTCGCTTTTGCCGAGTACCACGGCGCATTTGGTGCCGCCGATGTCGATGCCAAGGGTATACTTCATAAAATCTATTCCTCCGTAAGCGGCAGTATGCCGCCGATATCCGTGATCCTTCCGTCCGTGAGTTCCAGCGGGCGGACGTTGTGTTTTATAAGAAAATCCCGTATTCTGTCGCCGTCCCGGTGCGTACGGAGAGAACCCGTTACCGCAAGCGTGTCCGGCGCGATAAGCCCTGCCGCACCGCCGAAAAAGCCGTGGTGCGCTTCGCTCAGATACACGTCGCCGGGGGCGATCCGAAGCGCTTCATGCCCGGTTTTACGCAGCGCGTCCGCGATGCCGGTGTCTTCGGTGATGAACGCGTTTGCCGTAACGAAGCAGAGCGAACATTTCGCGTAGCCCTGCTTTACGTCGAGCAGCTCTTTGCCGCGGTTTTGCAAAAACGCGCGCAGCAGACGGTCTGCGTACAAAAATCTGCCCAGCGCGAAATCCGCGCCCACGGCGAAATTCAGCCCCACGTTTTTCGGGTAGTCTTTTTCCGGCGCGGCACAGAGGCGCACGTTGAAGCCCATGGCGGTCAGTTTTTCCGTAAGCGCCGTTTGTGCGGACGAAACAAAAATATCCCTGCCGCCGCCGTGGCAGCATATGAGATCCGCGTGTTCGCGCTCTTCGTCTGAAAGCCCCGGCTCCGGCGCGGGCGAAAGCGGTTCTGTGCCGTGCTTTCGCAGCGCCTCGGCGTATATCCCCGCCTGCAGCAGGCTTGTTCTGACCCGCTCCTTCGGCAGGTTCGGCGTGTCAAGCGGCTTCACTTGCAAATTTATTCCACGGGCGGATGGCAAGGAAGCACATCGCCACGCCGAGCGCCGCGATCACGCCCCACACCCCGATCACGATGCGCCAGTTGTTGTGCGTGGTCTCGGAAACGTAGCCGAAGCCGTAGAGCGCGGCGGCGCTGCCGACGTAGGTCAGCGAGTTGATAATGCCCGACATGGTGGATACCACGCCGTATTTTTCAAATTTGAGCGGCACGATGCAGATCAAAAAGAAGTTGATGGCGTGCATCAGGCCCACCGAGACGGCGGAGAGCGCGAGCGTAAGGTATTCGTTCTTGTCGTGGAAGAAGTACAGCGCCGTGAGGCAGGTCAGCGCCGCGATAAAAGCGATACCTGCGCCTCTGACCTCGTTTTTGACGTATTTTTCGTTGACGTAGCCCACAAGCTTGAGGCTGACCACGCCGATCACGGGCAGGATCACCGCCTTCAGGATCGCCTTGTCCGCGGTGATGCCGAAGGTATCGGAGATCATTTTGGGGTCCCAGTCGGTAATGCCGTCGCGCAGCATGCCCTGCAGGATGATGCCGAGGGCGATCAGCACGAAACCGGAGCCGAGAAGGATCTTCGCGTTGAGCTTTTTGGCGCTGCCGCCGGTTTCGGCTTTTGCCTTCCTGCCTTTGAACTGAACGCGCGGATCCTGCCGGATGGAGCGGAACCCGAACACCCACACCGTGAGGATGACGCCGCAGATGATCGCCGAGCTGAAGAAGGTCGCCTTCCAGCCGGACGTATCGAACAGCTTCTGCCAGATGAGCGGGTAGGAGAGGTATAAGAAGATGGTGCCGCCGATGCCCGCCACGTTTACGTTGGCGCAGACGCGGCTGTAGGTTTTGGGGTCCATGGTTTCGGCCATGATGCGCACCAGCGGCGGCCAGAGCATGCTCTGCGCGAAGCCGTTTACGAACCATACGATCTCGCGCATCAGATTGTTGGGGCACACGGGCATTAAAAGGTTGCAGGCGATGGTGGTGCCGAGCCCGCAGATGATGATGCGCTGGGGCTTGAATTTGTCGCCGAGGATGCCGCTGATCACCTGCCCCGCGCCGTAGGAGATCAGCGCGAGCGTCTCGATGAGGCCGGCGACGTCGTCCGCCATGCCTTCGTTGGCAATGATGGCCGCCATGATCACGCCGTAGTTTTTACGGGTGAGATAACTGGCGAAATAGATGAGCGGGCAGAGGACGCACAGAAGCTTTACGACGCGGTCCGCCGCGGTTTCCTGTTTTTGCAGCTTGCTTTCCATATCATTTTCTCCCGGTGGAGCCGAAGCCCCCTTCGCCGCGCGCGGTGTCGCTGAGCGCGTCGCTTTCGGAAAAATCGGCGCGGATAAAGGGAACGATCATGAACTGCGCGATCCGCTCGAAGGGCTCGATCACCTGCGCTTCGCCGCCGTGATTATAAATCCCCACCTTGATCTCGCCGCGGTAATCGGCGTCGATCACGCCAACCTTGTTCGCGGGCGCGAGGCCGCGTTTGATGCCGAGGCTGCTGCGGGCGAAGATCAGCCCTACGTACCCTTCGGGGATCTCGGCGCTGAGGCCTGTGGGCAGCAGTACGGTTTCGCCCGGGGCCACGGTTACGGCTGCGTCCAGCAGCGCGTACAGATCCGCCCCCGCCGCGGCGGCCGAGCCGTATTGCGGGAGCCTTGCTCTTTCGTCCAGTTTACGGATTTTTACTTCCATCGTTGTTTCCTCTGAAAACCTGAGTTCCTGACCACTGGCCACTCACTTCTGTCATTTTATAAACTCGTTATAAATCGTATTGATCGTCTTCTCGTAATTCTTCTCTTCCACCGCAACGATGATGTTGATTTCGCTTGATCCCTGGTCGATCATGCGGATGTTCACGTTTTCTTTCGCGAGCGCCGTGAACACGCGGGCTGCCGTGCCTTCGGTGTTTACCATGCCGCGGCCCACCACGGCGATCAGCGCGAGGTTTTCCACCAGCGTGATCGAATCGGGGTTCACGGCCTTCACCATTTCGGCGGTGATGGCGCCCTTGCACTCCTCGATGGATTTCGACGTCACCAGCACGCTCATCGTATCGATGCCCGAGGGCAGATGCTCAAAGGGCACGTTGTGGTTTTCAAGCACCTCAAGCACCTTGCGGCCGAAGCCCACTTCGGAGTTCATCATATCCTTTTCCACGTGGATGGCGGTGATGCCCTTCTTGCCCGCCACGCCGGTGATGATCGTTTCCACCTCGTTGGTGGTGGCCTTCGGTACGATCATGGTGCCGGGTGCGTCGGGGGCGTTGGTGTTGCGGATGTTGATGGGGATACCGGCCTTGCGCACGGGGAAAATGGCGTCCTCATGCAGAACGGTTGCGCCCATGTAAGAGAGCTCGCGAAGCTCCCGGTAGGTGATCTCGGGGATGGGAAGGGGATCTTTGATGATGCGCGGATCGGCCATCAGCATACCGGAAACGTCGGTCCAGTTTTCGTAGATGTCCGCGCCCGCGGCCGCCGCCACAATGGAACCCGTGATGTCGGAGCCTCCGCGTGAGAAGGTGCGGATGCTGCCTTCGGTGTTGATGCCGTAAAAGCCCGGGATCACGGCGTATTCGTGCAGACTGAGAATGCTTCGCATCGTTTCCTCGGTTTTGTCGGGGATGAAGCGGTTCTTCTCGTCGAAGAAGATGCATTCCTCCGCGTCGATGAACGCGAAACCGAGGTATTTCGCAAGGATCTTTGCGTTCAGGTATTCGCCGCGGCTGGCGACGTAATGGCGGCCGACACGGTGCAGTACGGCGGTTTTTATGCTGCTGAAATCCTCTTCCAGCGAATAATCGAGCCCCAGACCGGCGATGATATCGCGGTAACGGCTGCAGATGCGCTCAAAGATCTCGTCTATGTTCTTTTTTTCTTTGGCAAGATAGTAGCACTGCAGAAGCAGGTCTGTCACCTTTTCATCGTGCGAATCGCGTTTGCCGGGGGCGGAAGCCACCACGTAACGGCGGGTGCTGTCGCTTTTAACGATCTCTGCCGCCTTTCGGAACTGTACGGCGTCCGCAAGCGAGGAACCGCCGAATTTTGCCACTTTGAGCATGGTATTCACCTCTGAATCAAATTAATCTTATATATTATACTTATTCTCATACAAGATTACAATATCTTTTTCTGTTTTTTTTTATTTTTTATGGCTGAGGCGTTCCCGCCGCTTGACAACGCCGCAAAAAAGCATATAATAAACTCAAAATAAAAATAAAGAAGGAACCGAACATGAAAAAAATCACCGCTGTTATTTCCGTTTTGCTGGCGCTTGCGCTTCTGTTCTGCGCCTGCGGCAAAACGCAGAACACCGACCCCTCTGAATCCACCGATCCCGCCGTGCCCACCGATACCGCCGAACCCGCCGAAAAGGCGAGCGTGAACCTCGGCCTGCTGAAGGGCCCCACCGGTATGGGCGCCGCGCTGCTGCTGGATGAAAACGAAAAGGGCAAAGCCCGCAACAATTATAACGTAACGCTTGTCGGCGCGCCGGACGCGCTGCAGGCCGCCATGATCAGCGGCGAGCTGGATATCGCTGCGCTGCCCTCCAACGTGGCGGCGGTGCTGTACGCCAAAACCGAGGGCAAGGTGCAGATCCTTGCCGTGAACACGCTCGGCGTGCTGTACGTTATGAGCAGGGACGCAAGCATTAAGAGCTTTGCCGACCTCGCCGGTAAAACCGTGCTCTCCGCAGGGCAGGGAACCACCGCGGAATACGTGCTGAATTATCTTCTCGAGAAGAACGGCGTAACGGACGTGAACATTGAATTCGCCGCCGAACACGCCGAGGTGCTCACGAAAGCCGCCGCCGGGGATTACGATACCGTGCTGCTGCCGGAGCCCTTCGTGACACAGATGAAGAACACCGACGCCTCTTTTGAGACCGCGCTTGACCTTACCGCCGAGTGGAATGCGCTGGGCGGCGGCGCGCTCACCATGGGCTGCATCGCCGTGCGCAAGGCCTTTGCCGACGAAAACCCGGGCGCTGTGGCGGATTTCCTTGCCGATTACGAAGAGAGCATCGGTTACGTGAACGCAAGCCCCGCCGAAGCGGCGCAGCTGATCGAGACCTACGAGATCGCCAAAGCTGCGATCGCCGAAAGCGCGCTGCCCCGCTGCAACATCACCTTTATGGCCGGTGAAACAATGAAAGAAAACGTTTCGGCGTATCTCGGCGTGCTGGCGCAGGCCAATCCCCAGAGCGTGGGCGGTTCGCTGCCGGACGACGGCTTCTATTATATCGCTCAGTCTCCCGCGGATGCGAAATAATTCCGTTCTGACCAAAACCCTGCGCGGTATCGCTGTTGCTGCCGCGTGGATCGGCATATGGTGGCTCGCGTCCGTGCTGGCGAAAGCGGCGGGCGCGGCGCTTGTGCTGCCCACGCCTCCGGCGGTGGTGAAAGCGCTGGGGGCTTTGCTCGTACAGAAGAGCTTTTACGCCTCCTGCCTGAGGTCGCTCCTGCGAGTATTGGGCGGTTGGGCGCTCGGCATGTGCGCAGGTACGGCGCTGGCGCTGGCTTCCTTTTTCAGCCGTACGCTGCGCGCGCTGTTCAGCCCGATGCTGCATATCGTAAAGGCAACGCCCGTGGCGTCGTTCATCATCGCGGCGCTGGTGCTGATGGGGGCGGGCAGAGTGCCGGTGTTTACCGGCATGCTGATCTCGACTCCCGTTGTGTGGGCGAACCTGAGCGAGGGGCTTTTATCCCCCGCGCCCGCGCTGCTCGAAATGGCCGGCGCTTTTCAAATGACGCGCAAGAACAAGATCCGTTTCATCTATCTGCCGGCCGTACGGCCTTATTTTACGGCGGCAGCCACCACCGCCATGGGGCTTTCGTGGAAAGCTTCGATCGCGGCGGAGGTGATCTGCACGCCGAAGGGCTCCATCGGCGCGGGCATCTATAACGCCAAGATCTATCTCGAAACGCCTGAGCTCTTCGCCTGGACCCTTGCCGTGATCGTTCTGAGCGTGCTGCTCGAAAAAGCGCTTTCGGCGGTGCTGAAGGCGTCCGAAAGGAGGGCTTCAGCTTGATCGAAGCAAAAGAGATCTCCAAACGCTACGGCGATAAAACGGTGTTCGAACGCCTCTCTCTCACCGTGGAGACCGGCGTGTGGACTGTGCTGACCGGCGCGTCGGGCCTCGGCAAGACAACGCTCCTGCGCGTGCTTGCGGGGCTGGAACAGCCGGACGAGGGCGTCGTTTCGGGTTTGGATGGTTTAAGAAAGAGTTTTGTGTTTCAGGAAAACCGTTTGCTGGAACGAGCGTCGGCGCTGGAGAACATCCTTTGCGTCGCGCCGGACCGGGAGCGCGCCATGAAAATGCTGGAGCTCGTCGGCCTCGGTACGGAGCTTTCAAAGCCCGCGGGAAAGCTCTCGGGCGGGATGAAGCGGCGGCTTGCCATTGCCAGAGCGCTTGCCTACGGCGGCGACGTCTTCTTCCTGGACGAACCCCTGCGGGAGCTGGATAAGGGCACCGAAACGCAGATCGCTTCGCTTTTGCGCGGGGAGTTGCAGGGCAAGACCGTGCTGCTCATCACACACGACGAGGATTTTGCGAACCGGCCGGGCAATACGGTGCTGCGCTTCGCGGGCCCGCCGATGAAACCGGAAGCCTGAAAGCCGCAGCTTTGTTTTTAGCGAACGCCCCGGACTGTTCCATTGCAGCCCGGGTTGTAAATTTTTATTTCTTTGTGATTTCAACGGCGTAAAGGTGTTCGTTTGTTCTCCGCGGTGGTCATCAGCCCGTCGATGCGTTCCAGCTTCCTAACGAATTCGTCCGTCTGCGCCCGCGTCAGTTTGCCGTCTTTTCCCTCTCGCGTCAGAAGGTATTTGTCCGCCAGCTTGTAATACGCATTTCTCGTCAGCCGCTTATCGGCCACGCCCACGGTCTTCTCCACAAGATCCCGCATCACGTCCAGCGTCTCCGCCGCCCGCTCGTCCTGCATCCTGATCCGCTCCGTCAGCTCCTCCGCCGCACTGTCCACGTCGATGCTGAATTCTTCCTCTTGACTTTTGCTGGTCGCCTGTGCTATACTTTTTTCAGGAGAGCCTTCGTTCTGCTTCCGCTTTGGCACTTGTCGCCTCTGTGTCAGAAGCTGATCGATAGGCTCTCCGTTTTTTGTATAGAGAACATTTTGATCTCTGAGCAGATCACGTTCGTATTCCTTATTGTACAGATCAAAG
>JAFRSZ010000226.1 GCA_017439205.1 Clostridia bacterium | reverse complement strand
TTCCCGAACCTGAAGGCGTATACGGGGAAGCATCTGATCGTGACCGACGGTACCACGCTTTTAGGGGCGGACGACAAGGCGGGCGTCGCCGAGATCGTGACCGCGCTCGAGACCCTGCTGCAAAGCCCCGGGATCCGGCGCAAGAACGTTGCGGTGGCATTCACGCCCGATGAAGAGATCGGCCGCGGCACCGACAACTTTGACCTTTCGGCGTTCCGAGCGAAAGAAGCCTACACCGTGGACGGCGGCACGCTGGGCGAGCTGGAATACGAATGCTTCAACGCGGCGGCGGCAACGCTCACCGTTAAGGGCGTGAACATCCATCCCGGCAGCGCAAAGAACAAGATGAAGAACGCCGCTCTGATGGCCGCGGATTTCATATCCCGGATGCCCGCGGCCCAAACCCCGGCCCACACCGAGGGCTACGAGGGCTTTTACCACCTGTGCGAGATGAAGGGCGACGAATCGAACGCCGCGCTCAAATGGATCGTGCGGGACCACGACCGTGAAAAGTTTGAACGGCGCAAAGCCTTTATGCAAAAGCTTACCGACTATATGAACGAGGTATACGGCGGCGGCTTTACGCTGACGCTGAAAGACAGCTACTACAACATGCGCGAGCTGATCGAAGACGGGCATATGGACCTGATCGAGAACGCGAAGGCGGCGTTTGAAAAAGCGGGCGTTACCCCGAAGATCGTTGCGATCCGGGGCGGCACGGACGGCGCGATGCTCACGTATAAGGGGCTGCCCTGCCCCAACCTTTCGGTGGGCGGCGAAAACTTCCACGGCGTGCACGAATTCGCGTGCGTGGAGGATATGGAAACGATGGTGCGGGTGATCGTGCGGCTGGCGTCGGATGACGAAGAAGGATAATAAGGGAAAATTGGAGTTTGAAGACTGCCCCAAAGCAAAAGCGCGCCGCTCGGGCGCGCTTTTTGTAACGGTGTTTTTATCAGTCGTCAAACCCGTTGGGATTGTTTTTCTGCCAGTTCCACGTATCGCGGCAGGCGTCAACGGGGGTGCGCTCGGCCTTCCAGCCCAGCACGGTATTGGCGCGGGTGACGTCCGCGTAACTGAAATCGATATCGCCGGGGCGGCGGGGGGCGATCACGTAGGGGATCTTGATGCCGTTGGCCTCTTCAAAGGCGTGCACCAGCTCCAGAACGCTCACGCCGTTGCCGGTGCCGAGGTTAAAGATCTCGCATCCCTTCACCTTGAGGGCGCGGTCGCAGGCGAACAGGTGGCCCTTTGCAAGATCCACCACGTGGATGTAATCGCGCACGCCGGTGCCGTCGGGCGTGCCGTAATCGTTGCCAAACACGCTGAGCTTTTCGCGCTTGCCCACGGCCACCTGCGCGATATAGGGCATCAGGTTGTTGGGGATGCCGTTGGGCGCTTCGCCGATCAGGCCGCTTTCGTGCGCGCCGATGGGGTTGAAATACCGCAGCAGGGATACGCTCCACGCGGGATCGGCCTTACAGAGATCCTGCAGAATGATCTCGATCATGTATTTGGTGGTGCCGTAGGGATTGGTGGTACCGCCGGTTTTCATATCCTCCTTGAACGGCACGGGGTTCTCGCTGCCGTAAACCGTGGCGGAGGAGGAAAACACGATGGTCTTCACATTCGCTTTGCGCATGGACTTGAGCAGCGTTAAGGTGCCGCCCACGTTATTGTCGTAATACTCCACGGGCTTCGCAACGCTCTCGCCAACCGCCTTGAGACCTGCGAAATGGATCACCGCGTCGATCTTATACGAAGCAAACACCCTGTCGAGCCCCGCCTCGTCGCGGATATCGCACTCCACGGTGGGAAAATCTTTGCCGGTGATCTTACGCACGCGGTCGTACACCTTGGGGGAGGAATTCGCGAAATTGTCAATCACCACGATCTCTCTGCCGGCGTTCAGCATTTCAACGCAGGTGTGCGAGCCGATGAATCCGGCGCCGCCGGTGATAAGAATTGCCATAAAAATATCTCCTTTATGTGCTTTGCAGAAGGATATGCAGCACGCAGACGTCGTCGTTGCCGCTGTAGGTGCACTTGAGAGGCCCGTTTTCAAGGAAGGGCTGCAGAAGCGTCTGCAATCCGCCGCCGGAAAACAGCACCTGCATCGCCGCGCGGAACAGCGAAAGAGATGCGAATTTCACCTCGATCTCGCCGCTGCCGCCGATGGCGCTGCACAGCGCGTTTTCAAGCACGGCGCGCCAGTTATCCTCGCTGCAGTAAAGCCCGTTTTTGATAAAATAGTTTTCGTCGCCGCCGGTGACCTGCACCCCCGCGGGAAGCGTAAAACCGGCGTGCGTCTTTTCAAGCTCCGCGCCGCTCACGTTGAAGTAAGCGCGGCTCACGTGCGCGGGCACCTCGCCTGAGGCCACGGGATCGTCCCACGTGACGTCGGTATAATACCAGTCGTCTTCCAGCAGAACGGCGTTCCAGATGTGAGATTCCTGCCCGGAAACGTCGCGCGCGGTGCCGCTCACCACGGCGCTCGTCAGCCCCGCCATATCGAACAGCAGCTTCGCCGCGGCCGTATAGCCGCCGCACACGGCATGCCCGTTCACAAGCGCCCCGTAAGCGTCGTTCGCCCATTCGCCCGCCGCGTAATCGCAGGCGCCGCAGATGGCGTCGTGCAGACAGAGCTCGGCTTCAAAGCAGCCGGCGTTTTCGGGGATCGAGTTCACGATCTCTTTTGCGCGGGCAAGCAGCGCCCCGGTGCGGGCGCGGCAGCATTCGGCGCTTTCGGCGTATTCCGGCAGCAGCCAGCACGCCCTGCCCACGGTGTAGAAGGTGTAGCTCGCGTCGAAGCACAAGATCTGCGGGTTCTCCCACCTGAGCGCCGCCATCACCTCGGTGAGCTCCTCTTCGGAGAGCGCGGGCAGCAATATCTTCTGCGGGTGGGACGGGATCGCGTTATATACCAGACGGTAGGCAAGCCGCTGGTTTTCGCCGAGTTCCTCATAGCGCATGCGGCAAACGGCATGCTCCACGTATTCCGGCTCGGTGAGCTTTACGCTCACACGCGAAGAAAACGGCCCGCCGAGGCTGTAATACAGAAGCATCACGCTTCTGTCTACCCTGCAGGCGCAGCACAGCAGCAAAACCGCAAGAAATGCGGCAATGCATCCCCATACTTTTCTCTTCTTCATTTCTTCCCCTTAACTGATTACTGATATTTCAGGTTCATTCGTAATAAATTCAATAATGCGCGGCTTGTATTCGGCGAAATCGAACGCGGTGAGGTTGCCGTCGATCAGGTTCACGACATCTGAAAAGAACGAATCGTCCCGCTGCATCGTTTCAAGCGTGAAACAGGTGCGCAGGATACCCGCCACCGCCTCCGCCTGAAAGCTTAAAGCATCGTCATCCTCATACGCGTATTTCATCAGCCCCAGAAGCGCGTCGGGCGTCAACTCCTGCGCCCCCTTCGGAAACTGGTAGCGGATCGCGTCCACGTTCACGTCCACCCGGCCCGGCAGGTTCACGGTGACGTTGCCGAACTTCTGCAGGATCAGCTTGAGCTTCGGCTCGCTGACCGAAAAATACCGGTGCACGGTCACGTTTTTCTCACCCAGAGCGCGGGCGATCTCCGCCGCGCCGAAATCGTAAAAGATCTCGGAAATGCGCGCCTGCTTGCCGCCGAAGGGCAACAAAAGCTCCGGCGACACGGGCTTTACCCGGATGCTGTTCTCTGCCGCGGAAAAGGAGATCAGCTCGCAGAACGTAACGGTTTTTTCGCTGTGGCAGATCATCAGCACGTTGATCGCAGAGGCGTCTGAAAACGGCGCGGCAAACGAATCCTGCCCCGTAACGGCGTCGCTTTCGGCAGACACGTCTTCGGAAGGATCCTCCGCACCGAGGAATTTCGTAAAATCAAAGTCGTTTATAGCGAGCACCGCCGCGAAAATGACGACGCCCAGCACAAGCACCGCGGCCAGAGCGATCAGAACACGCTTCACACCCATGCCGCCGTCGCGGATATTGCGATTGAAATCGATATCTGCATGCTTTTTCATAAACTGACGTACCTCTCGAATCCTCTATATATTGTATAGTATTCCTTTTCAAAAAACAAGGGGTTGGGGTAAAAATAAATCGGAAAATTTTATGAAAAAATTGTTGACTTTGACAGATAAAAAAAGATTGACAAGTTTTTTCAAATATGATATTATAATGCGGCCGCATGCTACGGGCGCATATATTTATGCAAAAGTGGGTCTCCCCCGCCCCAAACAGCGAGACTTGAAAAGGAGAAAAAAGATGTACGCAATTATCGAAACCGGCGGAAAGCAGTATAAGGTGCAGGAAGGCGATACCGTATACGTTGAGCTTCTGAAGGCGGAAGCCGACGACGAGATCACCCTCGACAGCGTTGTGGCGCTCGGCACCGACGACGGCATCAAGGTGGGCGCTCCCTATGTGGACGGCGCGAGCGTATCGGCCAAGGTCGTAAAGAACGGCAAAGCGAAGAAGATCACCGTTATGACCTATAAGCCCAAGAAGAACGAGAAGAGAAAGCTCGGCCACCGTCAGCCTTACACCAAGATCGAGATCACCGCGATCAACGCCTGATGATCAGAGCAGCGTTCCGGTACCCCGCGGCGGACGCGGCGGGTTTTACCGTGAAGGGCCATTCCGGCTTCGCCGAAAACGGCGCCGATATCGTGTGCGCGGCGGTTTCATCCGCGGCATACATGGCGGCCAACACCGTGACCGAGATCCTCGGGGTGGCGGCTCAAGCCAAAGTAAAGGACGGCTATCTGGATTTCAGGTTTTCAGGCAGCAAAGCGGCTGCCGACATTGTGAGGGGGCTCGAGCTCCATCTGACCGAGCTCAGAGATCAGTACCCCGGATTTATTCAGATTACAACGGAGGTGTAGACATGCTTAAAATAAACATTCAGCTTTTCGCGCATAAAAAAGGTATGGGTTCCACCCGTAACGGCCGCGACTCCATGAGCAAGCGCCTCGGCGCCAAGAGAAGCGACGGCCAGTTCGTGAACGCCGGCACCATCATCGTGCGCCAGCGCGGCACCCACATCCACCCCGGCACCAACGTGGGCAAGGGCAAGGACGATACCCTGTTCGCCCTGATCAGCGGCAAAGTGAAGTTTGAGCGTTTGGGCAAAGACCGCAAAAAGGTCAGCGTTTACGAAGACGCCGAATAACAAGCATTACAAAAAAAACAGCTGTCCGAAAGGGCAGCGTTTTTTTAATTATGAGTTAGGAGTGAGGAGTTAAGAGGGCGGAGAGGGGTTATACGCCGATGATATTGCGAACCACGCCCCAGGCGAGCAGCAGGCCGAGAAAGACGTATTCCGGTACGGGATGTTTCGGGTTCAGCGATACCCTGCCGCGGCGGACGTAGCTTTTTGCGCCGCGCAGATACACGGCGAACAGATAGGCGTATTGGGCGGGATACGCGTAATTCAGCCGCAGGCTGTCCATGAATCGGCCCTGCATCAGCGCCGCAAAGGCGCGCGTGTTGCCGCAGCCCGGGCAGTTCAGGCCCGTCAGCTTACGGATGGGGCAAGGGATGAGCCCGCCCAGCCGCTTCATCAGCAGCAGCGCGGCGACGGCAGCGGCGGCAAGCAGCAGCGTGAAAACGACGGCCTTTACCAGCCGTTTTTTTTCGGCATCGGTCAATTTCATCCCCTCCTTTTACGTATATTTTACAGGGCGCGGCGCTGTTTTGCAAGAAAAAAGCGGCACGTACGCCGTTTTTTTACCGAATCATCAAAGAAATTCATTATTTTATTGACAATGATCTTGTTTTTATGATAGCATATCTTTAATAGAGAAATCTATTAAAAATATGGAGAAAAGAGGATCCACATGAACATCGAAAAAAGAAACATCGGTACCTGCATCATTTTGTCGATCGTTACCTGCGGCATCTACGCCATCATTTGGGCCATCAAAATGCTCAAAGAGGCCGTGCAGGTCAAGGACCAGAATGACGACGGTACGGTCGAGATCATTCTCGGTATTCTGCTTTGCCCGGTCGGCTTCTTCATGGCTGAGAAAAAGCTTTCCGAAGGCTGCGCCGCCAGAGGCATCGCGCATGAGGACCGTTCCATCCTTTACCTGGTTCTCGGTCTCATCGGCCTTGGCATCGTTGACTATGCCATGATGCAGTCCGATCTGAACAAGCTTGCAGATATGTATGCCGGCGCTCCCGCGCCCGACGTGCGTTATCAGGCACCCCAGTATCAGGCGCCGCAGTACCAGCCTCCGCAGTATCAGCCGCCGCAGGCCCCGCAGTATCAGCCGCCCCAGTACCAGCCCCCGCAGGCTCCGCAGTATGAGGCTCCCGCGGCACCGCAGTATGAGGCTCCCGAAGCACCGGAGGTTGAGGTTCCCGAAGCTCCTGCGTTCGAGGCTCCCGAAGTACCGGAGGTTGAGATTCCCGAAGCTCCTGCGTTTGAGACGCCCGCGGACATTCCGCCCACCGACCCCACGATCTGAACCTGACTTCAGGAACAGGCCGGAAGGAACGTTAACGTTCATTGTTGATTATTCACTGTTAATCGTTTTACCGCCTGTTCACGGTTTATAAAAAATGCAGTTTGTCGCCCGGCGATAAACTGCTTCTTTATTTGTGGTATTTTTCGCCGCGGGCGATTTTGAAGCCGCGGTAGAGCTGCTCGAGCAGCATCACGCGCGCCAAACGGTGCGGGAAGGTCATTCTGGACATGGAGAGCTTTATATCGGCGCGGGCCTTTACCTCGTCCGAAAGGCCGCAGGAGCCGCCGATGATGAACGCGACGTGCGAATCGCCGGAAAGAGCGGCGTCCGAGAGAAGGGACGCGACGTCCTCAGACGAACAGAGCCTGCCCTCGATGCACAGCGCCACGGCGAGGCACCGCTCGGGGAGTTTCGACAAAAGCAGACGGCCTTCCTTTTGGAGGGCCTCTTCTGTTTGCGCGGCGGAAGCGTTCTCGGGCAGGTCGACGGCCTTCACCTCGACCACTTGTACCTTCGCGTACGCGCCCAGACGCTTCAGATATTCCGCCGAAGCGTCTTCGTAGAATTTGTCCTTTAACCTGCCGACGGCAAGGATCGTTACGGATAGCATGGAGATCCTTTCAAATTACAGTTTGTCGGGTGGTGCGCGCCAATGAAAAATTAAAAATTAACAATTAACAATTGATGAAGGGCTCCGCCCTTACCCGATTATAATCCATCGGTTTATATAGGTGTTTTCTGATATTGTGGCTGTTCCCCTATATAATCAAAACGCGCAGCGT
>JAFRSZ010000225.1 GCA_017439205.1 Clostridia bacterium | reverse complement strand
TTATAATGCATAATTACGATATTTCTGAGGAAATGCTTATAAGCAATATCAATACAACAGGTGAATATGCATCCAACGTTGCGGGGCGTCGGGACGCCGCCCCCTACGGAAAAATCCGGAACGCATCGACAAATTCCAATTTTCCTCCCCGTTTAATTACTTATTGACACGTGTGGCATATTTATTTATAATATATAATGCAAAAATATGCGGGCGGGATCCGTCCGTTTGAAAGAGGAAAGGAAAAACGCGTCCCCTTTCGGGCGCGGGAAGCTGGATCATGTCAAGACTCAGTATCGTATACTCCGATCCGTCGCAGGAGACGGTGAACGAGTTGTTCAAGGACGCGGAGCGGCGCATACAGGCATCGCAGCCCGGGCTTTGCCCCGTGGAGCTCGCGGGGCTGTTCGTGCGGCTGTGCCACGCGCAGAGCTGCGGCAAATGCACCCCCTGCCGGGTGGGTCTCGGCAAGCTCTACGACCTGATCGAAACCGTGCTGAACGGCCGTGGAGAGCTCAGCCTGCTCGATACGATCGAAACCACGGCGCACAGTATTTTTGAGAGCGCGGACTGCGCCATCGGCCGCGAGGCGGCGCGCATGGTCATCAAGGGGGTTACGGGCTTCCGCAACGACTACGAGGAGCACATCCTGCACGGCAGGTGCCTCGGCCAGCAGTATCAGCCCGTGCCCTGCATGGCGCTTTGCCCCGCCCACGTGGACGTGCCCGGCTACATATCGCTGATCCACGAGGGCCGTTTCTCCGACGCGGTGGAGCTGATCCGCAAGGATAACCCGCTGCCCGCCGTGTGCGGCCTCATTTGCGAGCATCCGTGCGAGGAGCACTGCCGCCGCACCTTTGTGGACGACCCGATCAACATCCGCGGTCTCAAGCGTTACGCCGTGGAGCATGAAACCGAGATCCCGAAGCCTGATTGCTACCCCGCCACCGGCAAGAAGGTCGCCGTGATCGGCGGCGGTCCCGCGGGCCTCACCGTGGCGTATTACCTTTCCCGCATGGGGCACAGCGTCACCGTTTACGAGCAGCGCAAAAAGCTCGGCGGCATGCTGCGCTACGGCATTCCCGGCTACCGTCTGCCCAGAGAAGTGCTGGACCGCGAGATCGCGGGCCTGATGCAGACCGGCTTCAAGGCGAAATGCAACGTGAGCGTGGGTAAGGATATCAGCTTTGAACAATTAAGAAAAGAGAACGACGCCGTATATATCGGCATCGGCGCGCATACCGACCGCAAGCTCGGCATCGACGGCGAAGACGCGGCGGGCGTTGTGAGCGCCGTTGAGATGCTGCGCGGCATCGGCGACGGCGAATATCCCGATTACACCGGCATGGATATCACCGTGGTGGGCGGCGGCAACGTGGCCATGGACGTGGCCAGAAGCGCGATCCGCTGCGGCGCGAAGAGCGTTACCATCACCTACCGCCGCCGCAAGACGGATATGACCGCCCTGCCCGAAGAGGTGGAGGGCGCCATCGCCGACGGCTGCGAGATCGCCGAAATGATGGCCCCCGTAAGGGTGGAGAAAGACGAAAACGGCAACGTGGCCGCCCTTTGGGTGAAGCCCCAGATCGTGGGCGAGGTCAAGTGGGGCCGTCCCGCGCCGGTGGCGGCCGCGGCGGACGAGGTTCGTCTGCCCTGCCAGCGCGTGCTGGTGGCGATCGGCCAGAGCATCGACAGCAGTTATTTCGGTGAAAACGGCGTGCCGCTCAAGCGCGGCAGCGTAGCGGCGCTGGATTCCGGCGCCATCGAAGGCATGGACGGCGTCTTCAGCGGCGGCGACTGCGTCACCGGCCCCGCCACCGTGATCCGCGCCATTGCGGGCGGCAAGGTGTGCGCCGCGAATATTGATGAATACCTGGGGTTCAACCACGTGATCGAGAGCAAGGTGGAGCTGCCCCCGGTCCGGTTTACAGACAGCGAGCCGATGGGCCGCGTGAATATGACCGAGCGCCCCGCGGCGGAACGCCGCAACGACTTCTGCCTGATGGAGCACTGCATGACCGATCAGGAGGCGCATCAGGAATCTTCGCGCTGCCTGCACTGCGACCACTTCGGCTACGGCGTGTTTAAGGGAGGGAAAGAGAAAACATGGTAAACGTAACGATCGACGGCGTCCGCTTAGAGGTGCCGGAACATACCAAAATACTGGACGCCGCCCACAAGGCGGGCGTGAATATCCCCACCCTGTGCTATTGGGAGGGGCTCAACGAGATCGCCGCGTGCCGCGTGTGCGTGGTGGAGGTGGAAGGCTTCAACCAGCTGGTCACCGCCTGCAACACCGAGGTGTGGGAGGGCATGGTGGTACACACCAACTCCAAAAAGGCGCGGCAGGCCAGAAAGACCAACGTGCAGCTGATTCTGGCGGACCACAACACCGAATGCACCAACTGCATCCGCTCGGGCAACTGTACGCTGCAAACGGTTGCCAAGGCCGTGGGCGTGCGCGATATCCCCTTTGCGCGCAACGTCACGCCCAAACGCAGTCACGGCAACTTCCCGCTGGTGCGCGATTTCTCAAAGTGCATCAAGTGCATGCGCTGTATTCAGGTGTGCGATAAGATCCAGCACTCCAACGTGTGGGACGTGGTGAACAACGGCCCGAACACCACCGTGGACGTAAGGGAAGTGTACCATCTGGAGGATTCCAAGTGCGCGCTTTGCGGCCAGTGCATCACCCACTGCCCGGTGGGCGCGCTGCACGAGCGCGACGACGTTGAGAAGGCGCTGGACGCCCTCTACGACGAAGAGAAGATCACCGTGGTGCAGATCGCGCCCTCGATCCGTACCGCCTGGGGCGAGCCCTTCGGCATGACGCCCGAGGAAGCCACGGTGCAGCGCCTTTGCTCCGCCCTGAAAATGATGGGCTTCGATTACGTGTTCGACACCAATTTCAGCGCCGACCTCACCATTATGGAGGAGGGCAGCGAGCTGCTTGAGCGCCTGAAGGACAGAGAGAACAACAGGTTCCCGATGTTCACCTCCTGCTGCCCCGGCTGGGTGCGCTTTGTTAAGGCGAATTATCCCGAATTCGTTGAGAACCTTTCCACCGCCAAGAGCCCGCAGCAGATGTTCGGCGCGGTGGCGAAGAGCTACTATGCCAAGCTCCTGGGCGTGGACCCGAAAAAGATCTGCTGCATCTCGATCATGCCGTGCCTTGCCAAGAAGCACGAATGCGCCATTCCGGTGATGAACGACGCGTGCGGCGAGCCGGACGTGGATATGGCGCTCACCACCCGCGAGGTGGACCGCCTGATCCAGCTGGCGGGCATCGACCCCAAGGCCATCCCGGACCGCTCGCTGGATATGCCTCTGGGCGTGGGCAGCGGCGCGGGCAACATCTTCGGCGCGACCGGCGGCGTGATGGAGGCGGCCCTCAGAACCGCCTACGCCATCGTTGCGGGTGAAAATCCCTCGCCCGACGCGTTCAAGAATATCCGCGGCATGGACGGCTGGCGCGAGCAGACCTTCGATCTGTGCGGCACGCCGCTCAGGATCGCCGTGGCGAACGGCCTCGGCAACGCCGATAAGCTGCTCACCGCCATTAAAAACGGCGAGGTGCAGTACGATTTCGTAGAGATCATGGCGTGCCCCGGCGGCTGCGTGGGCGGCGGCGGACAGCCGATCCACGACCGCAGCTATCTCGCGCCCGAACGCGCCAAGGTGCTTTACGCGCAGGATGTGCGCATGCCGCTGCGCTTCAGCCATGAGAACCCCTCCATCCACGCGGTTTACAACGATTTTCTGGAGAAGCCCCTGTCGCACCTTGCACACGAGCTGCTGCACACCGACCACACGGCGTGGAAGATGCCCGGCGAAAAGTAAGGATTTCGTTCTTGACGAACGCCGGTCTTACGATTATAATATAAACTGCTTTGATTCCCGATTTTTCCGAAGGAGACGAATAGTATGAAAAAAATCGCAGTTGTTCTGCTAAGCCTGCTGATGCTGACGCTGGTCTGCGTGCCCGCCGGGGCCGCGGCTGCAACGCCCGCCGACAGCGCGCATCTGCATGTGAAAGAAGACGGCAGCTTCCGCGTGCTGAATTTCTCCGATATTCAGGACGATATGCTGCTCTCCAACCTCACCGCCCGCTTTATCGAGCATTCCATTGAGCAGTATAAGCCCGACCTGATCGTGCTCACCGGCGACAACATTGCCGGTTACCGCTGCCTCACCAAGTCCTCCAGCGAAAAGGCCATCCGCGCGTTTATGGAAGTGTTCGAGCGCATGGGCGTGCCCGTGGCGCTGGTTTTCGGCAACCACGACGACGAGGGCCAGGCCCTTTCCAAAGCCGAGCAGATGAAGATCTACCGCGACTACAGCGTGACCATCGCTTTCGACGAGGCCGAGTATTTCGACGCGGATCTCTCGGGCGTGGGCACCTACTACGTTCCGGTGTACGAGAGCGCCGCTTCAAACAAGGTGAAGTTCGTTCTCTGGATGTTCGACTCCGGCTCGGACGACGCCGTTGAGGACGCCGACAACTACGACCACGTGCACAACGATCAGATCTCGTGGTTCAAAACCGAATCCGCCCGCCTGAACGCCGCCGCCGGCGAAACCGTTTACGGCCTTGCCTTCCAGCATATCATCGTAAACGAGGTTTACGCCGCGTTTGCCGAGGCGAGCGCCCGTGAAAGCGGCGCCGTGCCCTATCTCGGAAAATGGTATAAGCTGCCCTCGAACGCGATCGCCGGCAGCTATCTGGGCGAAGCGCCCTGCCCCTCTTACGGTAACGAAGGCCAGTTCGGCGCGATGAAGGATTCCGGCAGCGTGCTTGCCACCGTGTGCGGCCACGACCACGCCAATTCGTTCGTGATTCCCTATGAGGGCGTGGATATCGTCTGCACCCCCACCTGCGGCTTCTGCTCTTACGGCGATAAGGCCACCCGCGGCGCCCGCGTGATCGACCTGAACGCCAACAAGCCCGCCGAATACGAGACCTTTACCTTCCTGTTTACCGATATCGAAAAAGACAATCTGCTGATCAATCTTGAATACGGCTTCGTTGCCTTCTGGAAACAGGTATACCTGCTGCTCAACAACCTGATGGTGCTCATCAGAGAAACGCTTTCTCTGTAACAACATAATAAACCGACCGGGACGCAGAACGCGCCCCGGCTTTTTTTCTGAAAATCGCCGCCGTTTGGTTGTCAACCGGTTGCCGCTTGGTTGTCAATTGGTTGTCACTTGGTTGTCACTTGGTTGCCAACTGGTTGCCACTTGGTTGCCAACTGGTTGCCACTTGGTTGCCATAGTATAGTATAGTATAGTATAGGTAAGTATAGTGAAGTTAAATATAGTATAGTGAAGTTAAATAAAGCATAGTTAAGTTAAGTATAAAAAAGAGAAGTGCATGATAAGTCAATTCAGAATAGAAGAGATAAGGATATAAATTACAGTTTATCGCGCGGTGCGCGCCAATGAAAAATTAAAAATTAACAATTAACAATTGATGAAGGGCTCCGCCCTTACCCGATTATAATCCATCG
>JAFRSZ010000224.1 GCA_017439205.1 Clostridia bacterium | reverse complement strand
CCAAATCTCTATACCTTTTGCAACTCTGCATCTTGAAAACTGTCCACACTTTGGGTTTTTGCACTTTTCTGCTGTCCGTTCTTTTGGGACTGTCTGTCCTTCTGCACTTTTCCATGTGTCCATTTTCATGGGTATAGTTTACTTCATCAATTGTTAATTGTTAATTTTCAATTATTCATTGAATCACAGCCCCAGCATTTTTGCGGCGTCCTCGCGCATTTTGTATTTGAGCACCTTGCCGGCGGCGTTCATCGGGAAGGCGTCCGTAAACGTGATGTAGCGCGGCACCTTATGGCGGGCCAGCGACGCGGTGATGTAGGCCCGCATCTCCTCTTCGGTAACGCTCTGCCCCTCTTTGAGGATAATGCATGCCATGGCCTCTTCGCCGTATTTCTGATCGGGCACGCCGATCACCTGCACGTCCTGCACGGCGGGGTGGGTATAGATGAATTCCTCGATCTCTTTGGGGTAGATGTTTTCGCCGCCCCTGATGATCATATCCTTGAGCCGCCCGGTGATGCGGTAGCAGCCGTTTTCGTCGCGGCGGGCGAGGTCGCCTGAGTGGAGCCAGCCGTCGGAATCCACGGTGTCGCGGGTGGCGTCCGGCATTTTATAGTAGCCCTTCATCGTGTTGTACCCGCGGGAGCAGAACTCGCCGTCCACGTTATCGGGCAGCTCGGCGCCGGTTTCGGGGTCGATGATCTTGCACTGCACGTGCGGAAAATCATAGCCCACGGTCTCGGTACGCAGCTCCAACGGGTCGGTCCACGCGCTCATCGTGCTGCCGGGGGCGGATTCGGTCTGCCCGTATACGCTCACGATGCCGGTCATGTTCATCTCGTTCGGGTCCGCGGCGCGGCGCATCAGCTCCGGCGGGCAGCCCGCGCCTGCCATGATGCCGGTGCGCATATGCGAAAAATCGGTTTTGCGGTAATCCTCGTGGTTGAACATCGCGATGAACATGGTGGGCACGCCGTTGAAGCAGGTGATGCGCTCCTTATCGATGCAGGCGAGCGCCGATTTCGCCGAGAAATACGGCAGCGGGCTCAGCGTTGCGCCGTGGGTCATGCAGCTCGTCATGCTCAGCACCATGCCGAAGCAGTGGAACATCGGCACCTGGATCATCATACGGTCGGCGGTGGAAAGGCCCATGCGGTCGCCGATGCACTTGCCGTTGTTCACCACGTTGTAATGCGTGAGCATCACGCCCTTGGGGAAGCCGGTGGTGCCGCTGGTATACTGCATGTTGCACACGTCGTCCGGCCGCACGCGGGACGCCATGGCGTATATCTCTTCTTTGGGCACGCGTTCGGCGCGCTCCATGGCCTCTTCCAGCGTAAGGCTGCCGGGCTGGCGGAAGCCCACCGTGATCACGTTTCTCAAAAACGGCAGCTTCCTGCAGTGCAGCGGCTTCCCGGCTGGGGTATCTTTCAGCTCGGGGCAGAGCTCGTTGATGATGCCGCGGTAATCGGAATCGAGGCAGTTTTCGATCATCACCAGCGTATGGGTATCGCTCTGCTTCAAAAGATACTCCGCCTCGTGGATCTTATACGCGGTGTTCACGGTCACCAGCACCGCGCCGATCTTCACCGAGGCCCAGAAGGTGATGTACCACGCGGGCACGTTGGTGGCCCAGATCGCCACCTTGCTGCCGGCGCGCACGCCCATGCTCACCAGCGCCCGGGCGAAGGTATCCACGTCGTCGCGGAACTCCTCGTAGGTGCGGGTGTAATCGAGCGTGGTGTATCTGAAGGCGTACTGGTCGGGAAATTCCTCCACCATGCGGTCGAGCACCTGCCCGAAGGTCAGATTCACGAGTTCATCCTTCTTCCACACGTATTGGCCGGTGCCGTCGTGGTTCAGATACAGCGATTTTTTCTTGCCGCGGGTGTTCTCAAAGCGGCTCATGTAGTTCACGAAATACGGGAAGATGATCTCGGGATCGGTAAGGTCCTCCATCCATTCCCGCTTCCATTCCAGCGAAATGAAGCCGTCGTAATCGATGGAATAAAGGGCGCGCATCATGCTCTCCAGCGGCAGGGTACCCTCGCCGATCAGGTTGTAGGAACCGTCGTCGTCGGAATCGCGCAGGTGCACGTGCCTGACGTACGCGCCGAGGTTCTTGATGGTGGTATCGGCGCTCTCGCCCATGTCGCGGTACGGGTGGTGCAGATCCCACAGCGCGGCAAGCCGGTCGCTGGCGAAGCCCTCGAGCAAAAGACGGAGCTTTGCGGTATCGGCGTATACGCCGGTGGTTTTCACAAGCAGCGTAACGCGGTATTTCTCGGCGGCCTCCAGAAGCGCGGCCACGTTCTGTTCGATGTATTCCGTATCACGCGAAGCGAACACCGCAACGCAGGGGCATTCGGCGCTTCTGGCGAGCTGCAGCAGACCCTTCACCGCAGCGAGATCGGCCTCTTGAGCGGAAACGTCGATGGAGGTATCGAAGCACGGCAGACTGAGCTCCGCCTCGCGCAGCGCGCGCACGGTGGCAGCCGTGTTATATTTGTGGAACGCCCCGCCGCGGCGCAGAAGATCCTCGCGCCGGTGCAGGTTATACAGCTCGATGCCGTTAAACCGCATATCGCTCGCGGTATCGGTAAGCTGCTCCCAGGGCTGTTCCCAGCCGCGGGTGGAAAAGGAAAGCCTCATTCGTTCTGCGCCTCCTCAAAAGCGATCTTGTTCAGCGCGCTCAGATACGCGCCGATGCTGGCGCCCACGATATCGGTGGAGATGCCGCGCCCGCCGTAAAGCTTGCCGCCCGAGGCGAGCCGCACCACGGTTTCGCCCATGGCGCCCCGGCCCTCGGTGACGGCGCGCACCTGGAACTCATCCAGCTCGTAGTGGCAGCCCACCGCCTGCTCCAGCGCCATAAAGGCGGCGTCGATGGGACCGTCGCCCAGCGCCACGCCCTCCAGCTCTTCGTCTTCGCGGGTCAGGCGCACGGTCGCCATGGATTTCGCGGTGTTGCCCGCGGTGATCACGTAGGTTTTCAGAAGATAAGTGGGCGGCACCTGCATGGCGGCCGCCGCCACGATGGCGTCCAGCTCGCGGGCGTCGATCTGCTCGCGCCGCGCGGCGATCTCCTGAAACGCCGCCCAGACCGCGTCGCCGTCTTCTTCGCTGAGTTCATATCCGATGGCAGCCGCGGCCTTCAGTACGGCCTCTTTTTCGTCGTGCTGCGAGAGCACGAGGTTTTCGGCGCTCTCTTTACCGGCGGCTTCCTCCGGCGCGGCCTTGCCCTTCTCGCCGCGGAAGATGCTCTCGATCTGCCGCGTGAGGCGCTTTAACTCCACGGTGCGCACGCCGGTGAAGATGCCGAAGGTCTCGCCGCGGTCCGAAAGGACCTTGGACACGTTCTGCAGCGAGGCGGTCTTATAGGGATGCGCCGCCGCCTTCAGCTCTCTTGCCCCTGCGCGCACCGCAGCCACAAGGCAGGCGTCCGCCATGCTCAGGGTATTGTCGCAAGCCGCGCCCAGCGTTACGTTTGAAAGGGCGGGCACGTTTTCTTTCACCTTTTCGAGGAAAGCGCCGAATTCTTCCGGCAGCATGTTGCCTGCAGCGTTGCACAGCGTCACTGTTTTCGCACCGGCCTCAATGGCGGCGTTCAGCGCGTCGTACAGGAAGCGCTCGTCGCTGCGGGCGGCGTCGTCCGCAATGAACTCCACGTTTTCGGTCTTCTCTGCACAGTACCGCACCGTTTGGGCAATGGCCTCGAGCATGGCTGCGGGCTTTTTGTGGAAGATATACTCCATCTGCATCGGGCTGACCGCCGCCGGCACCTGCAGCCGCGGGTTCCTCGCGCCGGAAAGGGCGTTCCATACCGCGTCCACGCTCTCTTTTTCCAGCTTCACCGGCACCGCCACCGCGCTGTTTTTCACCGCCGCGGCGATGGATTTGATGCGCAGCGAATCCACCTTGGGGTTCTCGACGCCCTCGATCTCGATCACGGACGCGCCCATGCGGTCCAACAGCTTTGAAAGCTCCAGCTTTTCTTTGAACGACAGCGCGTTTTCGTTCCCCTGCCGTTTGAGCGTGATATCGGCGATCCGTACTTCTCTGTCCATGTTAAGTTCCTCCGGTATTCCAATACTGTAATTCGATTTATGATATTATCACATTTTGCCGCAGGCAAAATATTTCATCCGCGCAGCGGATTTCACCTGCCCCCGGCAGATTTCACATTTTTGCAAAGCAAAAATTTTTCACTGTGACGCAGGATTTTTTGCCTGCAAAAAATCCCTGAGGAGCTAAGCTCCTCAGGGACGAAAATGCTTCCGCGGTACCACCCTGCTTCCCGCGCTTTTCGCGGGCGCTCTTCGGGCTCAACAAAGCCCATAGCCTGTAACGGGGCGACCGTGCTTCATTACTGCTTTCGGTTCACGAAGCCGACTCGGGAAGGAGACTGACCGCCGCTGCTTTCCGGCTCGCACCAACCGCCGGTTCTCTGGAAGCAAGGGGAAGCGATCATTAATTCCGTCTTCGTCTTTGGGGATATTGCAATCATTAAACCACAAACGGACGGGATTGTCAACATTAAAAATAATAATCTTTCAAAAAGTTTGTTTGAAATATTTTAATTG
>JAFRSZ010000223.1 GCA_017439205.1 Clostridia bacterium | reverse complement strand
ACGCTTGCGGTAATAGAGCGTATCCGAGGGCGTTACCGTGCGCTCCACGCCGCTGAGGATCGTTTCGGGGCTGAAGGGCACGATGATCTCGCCCTGATAGCCGCTAAACGGCGCATCGGTGGGGCAGATGGCGTATTCCCATGGCCCGTTCAGGCAGAGGAAGGAATCCCTTGCCATCTGCGGACGCGGGTAATCGTTCAGGGGGCAATCTCTGTTCAGGGTCTTCCCCCAGCGGGTAAGCAGCTTTTTCATAAATACCTCCAGATAAATGCGTAATTCGGAATGCGTAATTCGGAATTAAAATACGTTTCTATACAACAATTCCGAATTCCGAATTCCGAATTGCTTCAGTGCTTCCGGCAGTTCCCGCAGATCGGCGATGACCGCGTCCGGCTCGTATCTTCCGGTCTGGCCGGGATTGGTGCTTTTAAGCCACACGGTGCGCATGCCCGCGCCGGCGGCGCCGTCGATATCGTTTCTGCGGTTGTCGCCCACATAAACGGCCTCGGCGGGCTCGATGCCGAGTTTTTCACAGGCGTAGAAAAAGATCTCGCGGTCGGGTTTTTCAAGCCCCACGTCGCCGCTCACCACGATCTCGTCGAACACGTATTCGAGCCCCGTGAGAGCGAGCTTCGCATACTGCAGCGCGTGCTGCCCGTTGGTGACGAGACCCACCAGAAGCCCGCTGCGCTTGAGCCCCTCGAGCATCGGCAGCGTGTGATCGAAAGGCACGGCGACCCGGGCGAATTCCCTGTAAATGAAGCTGCGGTAATCGGGATATTCGGGCGGCGAAACAAATACGCCCTTTTCTTTGAGATAGGCCAAAATATAGCTCCAGCCGTCGTACACGTAGCGATCGTCCGCGTAGCACCATACGGCGCCGATCTCTTCGTCGGACATCTCCGGGTTCACCCGGAACGCGCGCCGAAGCGCCGGTACGATGGCTCTGAGCGTACCGTGCCGGTCAAACAGCGTATGGTCCAGATCGAAAATGACGGCCTTTAACATAAAACAACCTTTTATAAATGAAAAATGAAAAATGAATGATGAACGATGAAAGAAAAACAATGAACGATGAACGATGAACAATGAACAATTTCGGAAAACACTTCGTGTTTTGATTATAGAAAAAAACAGGGCAATGAAAAGAAAAGAATGAAGAACTCAAAGCTGCTTTCTCGTTGAGGAACCATTCCGAATTCCGAATTAATCTCCGCTTTCCGCTCTGAAAACAATTCCGAATTCCGCATTCCGAATTCCGAATTAATCAAACAGTCCCGCGATATCGAGCGTGGAAACGTCCTTCAGCGGCAGGGAGACCGGCCGCCCGGTTTTGGACGAGAGATAAACGGCGAGCACGGTTTCGAGCGCGTCGCGCCCGTCCTGCGCGGTGACGTAGGGATCGCGGTCCTCTTCTATGGCTTCGGCCATATCCTTGAAAAGCGAAACGTGCCCGTTGCCGTACAGGTTGGGGGCGATCTCATGCAGCGCGTTTTTCGCCGCCTCGCCCTCCTGTGCGAAATACTTGTATTCCACGGTGCTGGCGTTCAGCCCGCCCAGCTTCATGGTGCCGCCGCTGCCGATCAGCGTGAGATGCTCTTCCAGATCGGGGCCGCACACGTTCACGCCGCCCTCAAGGGTGGCGATCACGCCGTTTTCAAACTGCAGCACCGCCGCGCCGACGTCCTCCGCCTCGATATAGGGGTGGTACTGCCGCCGCGTGACGCCGTAAACGGTGGCGAGCTTTCCGCCGCACATCCAGCGCAGCAGGTCGATGCCGTGGATGCTCTGGTTCATCAGCGCGCCGCCGTCCTGCGCCCAGGTGCCGCGCCAGTCGTCCGCGCTGTAGTAATCGCGGCCGCGGCTCCAGCGGACGGTGACCGCCGCGTTCGAGAGAACGCCGAAGCAGCCCTTTTCGAGATACGCGCGCATCTCCTGCACCGCGAGGTTGAAGCGGTTCTGGTGGCAGGCGCACACCTTCGCGCCGGTCTCCCGGGCAAGGGCGATCAGCTCGTCCGCATCCTGCAGCGACAGGGCGATGGGCTTTTCCACGATCACATGGATGCCGCGGCGCACCGCGTCCTTCGCGCAGGCGGCGTGCAGGCCGCTGGGCAGCGCGATGCTCACGAGCGTGGGCTTTTCGCAGTCGAACAGACGGTTCCAATCCTCATACCGGGCAATCGCGCCCGCCTCCTCCGGCGTAAGCGCCGCGCGGGTATACAGATCGAAGATGTGGTCCGGTTCGATATCGCATACGGCGACGATCTCAAACCCGTTTTCCTTTGCCGCTTTCAGGTGGTTATACGCCACCCTGCCGCAGCCGATCAGCGCGTATTTCATAAAAAAACCTCTGCGTCAAACGATATTTTTCTGATTATATATTAATCGCAAAACCGCGGGTTGTCAACAAATGTTTTTCTTTACAAATAAAAAGAAAGCGTTATAATGGAATTACCGAAAAGGAGGACGATCTTCATGGAACGAAAAGTATATAATTACTGCGCCGTGCTGGGCGTGGACGGCATGGGCAACTTCAACCGCGCCGCGAACACCCCGGTGATGGACGCATTGTTTGAAAACGGCGCCGTTACGTACGACGCGCTCTCGATGGACCCCACCATCAGCGCCGAAAACTGGGGCGCGATGCTGCTGGGCGCAACGCCGGTGGTGCATGGCCTGACCAACGGCTTCATCAGCCGCAACGTATATACCAACCGCGCGCTGCCCAGCCTCTTCACCCGCATCCGCCGCGCGTTCCCCGAAGCGTACCTCGCCTCGGTGTGCAACTGGAACCCGATCAACCACGGCATCGTGGAGCACGACGTGGGCGTGGATATGGCCACCGCCTCCAATGACGAAGGGGTGAACGAGCTGATCGTTGAAAAGGTGAAGAACAAACCGAAATTCCTGTTCGTGCAGTACGACGACGTCGACGGCGCGGGCCACGGCAGCGGCTACGGCACCGAGGGCCATATCAGACAGATCGAGTATACCGACGCGCTGATCGGCAAGGTGCTTGACGCCTACAGGGCCGTCGGCATTTATAACGAGACCCTGTTCATCGTGCTGGCGGACCACGGCGGCATCCGCCACGGCCACGGCGGCTATACGGACGAGGAAAAATACGTGTTCTTCGGCGTTTCCGGCGCGGGCATAGAGCGTTCGCAGATCCGCTTCGCGCGCACCGTAGATATCGCCGCCACGGTGCTCTACGCGCTGGGGCTCGACGTTCCCGCCCGGGATGAGAAGGGATTTTCGTCCCAGGTGCCCGAGGGGATCTTCCCGTGGTATACCGGCGCTTACGTTACGGCGGAGCCCGTTACCGCAGTGCAGCGCACCCGCCCCACGCCCAACTTCAGCAGCGAAGAGGGCCTTGCTTCCCGCTTCGGCGACCGGCTGAAGCTCGCGATGTTCTTCGATAACAGCATCGCCGACGAAACCGGGAAGTGCGCCTTTACCGAATACGGCACGGTAAAATACTATTCCAACGGCGTGAATTACGCCTGCGCCGAATTCGGGCAGACCGGCTGCGCCGAAACAACGGACCTGACGCTCGGCGACGGCAGCTTTACGCTGGCCGTGTGGCTGCTCACCGACCGCAGCATCCATGAGGAATGCGTGGTGTTCGGCAATAAAGACTGGTGGTGGCAGAAGCGCAGCGAAAAGGGCCTGAGCCTCGTGCTGAAGAACAACGACACCGTGTTCCTGATGGGCAACGGCGACGATGATTTCGGCGTGATCACCCCCTTCCCGGACACGCATCTGGACGGATGGCTGCACGCGGCGTTCGTTGTGGACAGGGCCGCCGGAGAGATCCGCGTATATTACGGATTTACGTTGATCCGCGCGTTCCCGCTGCCCGCAGGCTTTGAGGGCGCGCCCGACAACGGCTGCCCCTTTGTGGTGGGCAACGACGTTGGGCACAATAACAACATCCGCGATTTCCCGAATATTTTCCGCATGGACGACCTGCTGGTGTTCGACGGCGCGCTGACGGACGAAGACATTCATGCGCTGGAGGCCTATTACGGCGAAGAAGACCGGTAACGTACGGCCACGGAGGAACCTATGAAACGCATATCCGCAATTCTTCTGATCCTCGCGCTCACGCTGCTGACCGCCTGCGGCGCCGATCGCCCCGGCGATATCACGGAAAGCGCCTCCGCGCCCACCGCCGCGCCGCAAACCGGAACGACGGAGCAAACGACCGCCGAACCGACCACCGAAGCGAAGCCCGCGCGGGAGGTAGACCGCAGCGCCGAGGAAATTTACAAGAACCACCCGGAGCTCACGCCCGTGAACTACGATTCCCCCGCCCTGCTGCCGAAGAGCGACGATATGGGAAGGACGTATATCGACCGGCTCACCTTCATCTGCGATTCGCCCACCTACTGGCTCAAGCTCTACGGGCTGCTCTCGGAGGGCTACAACACCAAGCAGATCTGGACCGGTCCCGAGGGCACCATGACGCTGGCCTACCTGCGCGATTACCTGATCGTCGATCCCTACGACGGCGAGCTGCGCACCATCCCCGAGACGGCGGCGCTGCGTGAGCCCCCGATGATCGTGATCGCCGTGGGCATCAACGGCATCTCGTTTATGGACGAAGAATACTTTACCGCGGAATACGAGCACCTGATCGACGTGCTGCAGGAGGCCAGCCCCACGTCGCAGATCCTGCTGCAGTCCATCTACCCGATCTCCCCCTCCTTTCACAAATGGGGCTCGATCACAAACGCCTCCATCACGAAGGGCAACAGCTGGATATTGAAGATCGCCGAAAAATACGGCCTGCCCTACATCGACGCGTTTTCCGCGCTGGTGGGCGAGGACGGCAACATCCGCCCCGAGCTCGTGAAGGACGACGGCCTGCACCCCAACGCCGACGGCCTCGTCGCCGTGCTGGAATACCTGCGCACGCACGCGTATGTGCCGGATTAAGGCGAAGCATTTGACGGCAAAATTGGAATTTGTCGCTCGATGCGACAAATTCCAATGAAATGAATAATTAAAAATGAATAATTAACAATTTCGGAAGGGCTCCGCCCTTACCCGATTATACTCATCGGATAGGCGGGTTTTTTCTTCTTTCGGAAAGCTT
>JAFRSZ010000003.1 GCA_017439205.1 Clostridia bacterium | reverse complement strand
TAAAGCTTTATATACTCGTTCGCGCTCTTGCCCCAGGAATTGTCGCATTCCATGGCGCGTTTACGCAAGATCGCCCAGCCCTCGTGATCGGCGTAGCCGTGGATCGCGCGACGCAGCGCGTGCAGCATATCGTGGGCGTTGTAATCCTCAAACACGAAACCGTTGCCCTCGCCCATGCCGGAATCCTGCACCGTATCCTTCAGGCCGCCGGTGGCGCGCACCACGGGAACGGAACCGTAACGCAGGGCGAACATCTGCGAAAGGCCGCAGGGCTCGCTCTTGGAGGGCATCAGGAAGATATCGCTGCCGCCGTACATGCGGCTGGCAAGGGCGCTGTTGAAGGCGATGCGCACGGCGAGCTTATCGGGGTACTGCGACGCCATCTCCGAGAAGAATGTCTCGTATTGCCATTCGCCGGTGCCGAGCACGGCGACCTGCACGTCCTCGGTGGTAAGAAGCTCCTCAAGCACGCACTTCACGAGATCGAAGCCCTTGTGCGCCACCAAACGGGACACCATGGCCACCAGAGGCACGTCCGGACGCACGGGCAGCCCAAGCTCCTGCTGCAGCGCTTCTTTGCACTTCGCCTTGTTTGAGGGATCCTCGGCGGTGAAATTGGCGGGCAGATTCGGGTCCGCGCCGGGATCGTTGGCGACGGTATCGATGCCGTTCAGAATGCCGTGCAGCTTCCATTTGCGCTCGTTTAAGATCGGATCCAGCCCGTAGGCGTACCAAGGATCGAGGATCTCGTTCGCGTAGGTGGGGCTCACCGTGGTAACGGCGTTGGCGCACTCGATGCCGCCCTTCATAAAGTTGATGCAGCCGTCGTTTTCAAGCAGCGGCGCCTCTTCTTCTGAGAAACCCGCCACGTCGCCCAGCACCTCGTAGCCGTACTTGCCCTGATACTGGATATTGTGGATGGTGAACACGGTTTTGATGTTTTCAAACCCGGGACGCTGCGCGTAGAAGCACGAATAGTACACCGGCACAAGGGCGGTCTGCCAGTCGTTGCAGTTGATCACGTCGGGTTTGAAATCGATGTGCGGAATGATCTCAAGCACGGCGCGGGAAAAGAACGCGAAGCGCTCGGCGTCGTCGTAATGCCCGTAGATGCCCTGCCGTTTGAAATAATACTGGTTATCGAGGAAATAATAGATCACGCCGCCCAGCTTCGCCTCGAAAATACCGCAGTACTGCCGCCGCCACGAAACGGGAACGGTGATATGGGTGATGAATTTCATATTGTCTTTGAAGTGCTGCGGGATGCCCTCATACAGGGGCAGTACCACACGGCAGCCGATCAGCCGCCGCCGCAGCGCCGCAGGCAGACTGCCCGCCACGTCGCCGAGACCGCCGCTGGCAATAAAGGGCTTGGCCTCGCTGACTGCATATAATACTTTCATAAAACAGTTCCTCCTCTCAGATATGGATCTCTTTGCCGATATAGATCGGGAAACTGTCCGCGCCTGAAAGCACCTTGCGCGGACGCACGGCGGCGGATTTATCGGCGATCACGTAATTCATCGCCGCGCCCTCGCCCACGAAGCAGCCGGGCATCAGAATGGAGTTCTTCACCACGGCGTCTTTTTCAACATGGCAGCCGCGGAACAGGATGCTGTTTTCGACCTCGCCGTCGATGATGCAGCCGTCGGCGATCAGAGCGTTCTTCACGTCGGAGCCCAACCCGTAAACCGCGGGCATATCCTCGTAGGTCTTCGTGTAAACGGGGCGTTCCGCCGGGAACAGGCTGCCGAAATTCTCTTTTTTCAGCAGCGCGAAATTGGCCTGATAGAAGCTGTCGAGCGAATCCATTGCGGCAACGTAGCCTTCTGTGCGGTAATTGCAGAATTTCAGACGGCCGATGTTGTTCAGCAGCAGGTCTTTCTCGAAGCTGGTCTCGCCCTTGGAATGGGCCTCTCTGATCAGCCGCTCCAGCAGGGCCTTTTTGATCAGCATGGCCTTCAGCAGCCACGTATCGCCGTCGCCGCCGGGCGCGCCGAGACGCACGCGGGTGATACGGTTGCCCTCCATCGCGTCCACGATGGGCTGATCCTCAAACGACGGCGCCCTGCCGACCGCAGAAAGCAGCGTGACGTCCGCGCCCTCGTCCTCATGGAACCGGAACACCTTATTGAGATCGAGGTTCGCAACATAAGAGCAGGCGGTGAGGAACACGTATTCTTCGTTCGAGCGCTCAAGGAAGTTCATTATGTTATAGAGCGCGCCGATGCTGCCGGCGTTGTAGTTCGCCACGGCGGCGGCGTTGAAGGGCGGCAGCAGATAGAGGCCGTCGTTCTTGCGCGCCAGATCCCACGGTTTGCCCGCGCCGATGTGGTCCATCAGGCTCTGGTAGTTGTTATCGGTGATAACGCCCACCTTGCCTACGCCTGCGTTCACCAGATTGGAAAGCGTGAAATCCACCAGGCGGTAACCGCCGCCGAAGGGAACGCTCGCCATGGAACGGATGCCCGTCACCTGATGCAGGTTCGCGTCGTCCACGTTTGCGCACACAAGGCCAAGCACGTTCTTTCCTCTCATTTTACTTCCCCCTCTCCTACGTTTTCATCAATCATCTTATTTGCGGAAATACGGGCGTTTTTGCCGATCTCAACGCTGTCGCCGATCACGGCCACGCCCCAAGCGGAAAGATCCGCGATCTGTTCGGGATCCTCGCCGACCACGGCGCCCGCGCGGATCACCGCGTTTTCGGCGACCATGGCGTACTGCACGGTCGCGCCCTCTTCGATCACGGCGCCCGGCATCACAATGGAGTATTTTACGTTTGCGCCTTTGGCGACCTTCACGTTGGAGAACAGCACCGAATAATCGATGTCGCCGTCGATCACGCAGCCGCCGGAGATCAGGGAATTGAGCACCTTCGCGTCGGAACTGACGTAGTGCGGCGGCAGAGCGCCGTCCTTGCAGTAGATCTGCCACGAGGTATCGGAAAGGTCGATGTTCACTTTGGGATTCAGCAGGTCGAGGTTGGCCTCCCAGAGGCTGTCGATGGTGCCCACGTCCTTCCAGTAGCCGTCGAACTGATAGGCGTACATACGCTCGCCCGCGTTATGCATGGCGGGGATCACGTTTTTGCCGAAGTCGTTGCTGGAGTTCTCGTCCGCCTCGTCGGCGATCAGGTACTCGCGCAGCTTCTTCCACGTGAACATATACACGCCCATGCTGGCCTTGTTGGATTTGGGATTTTTTGGCTTTTCTTCAAACGCGGTGATCGCGCCGTCGTCGTCCACGAACATCAGACCGAAGCGGCTGGCCTCTTCCCACGGGACCTCCAGCATCGCGATGGTGCAGGCGGCGTTCTTTTCTTTATGGTACTGCAGCATCTTGTTGTAGTCCATCTTATAGATATGGTCGCCGGACAGCACCGCCACGTATTCGGGATCGTAGCGGTCGATAAAGTTGATGTTCTGGTAAATGGCGTTGGCCGTGCCCTTGTACCATTCGGTGCCCTTGATCTGCTGATAGGGGCTGAGCACGTGCACGCCGCCGCCCATGCGGTCCAGATCCCAGGGCTGGCCGTTGCCGATGTAATCGTTGAGCTCCAGCGGCTGGTACTGGGTGAGCACGCCCACCGTGTAGATGCCGGAGTTCACACAGTTGCTCAGCGGAAAATCGATGATGCGGTATTTGCCGCCGTAGGGCACGGCGGGCTTTGCGATCTTTTTGGTAAGTATGCCCAGTCGGCTGCCTTGCCCGCCGGCAAGGAGCATGGCAAGTGTTTCTGTTTTACGGGCCAAGATGATCCTCTCCTTTATTTTTTATGATTTTTGCAGGGTGTATATTTGCAGTACGTCACCGACAGACCGGGCAGATCGATGGCGAAGGAATGCTCTTTGCCGTGCATCGGTATCTTTTTGGTATAGATGCGTTTGCCGCGGTGCGTTCCCTCGCCGCCGTAGCAGGCTTCGTCGGACGAAAGCAGTACGGTGAGTACGGCGCGGTCATCCACGCCGATGCTGTAGCTCTCGCGCGTTACGGGGGTAAAGTTACAGATACAAACGATGCATTCCTCGTCTTTGTTCTTCCGCTCGAACGCCACAACGGAATTGGTGTTGTCGTCCGCCACGAGCCAGCGGAACCCCTCCCAGCTGTAGTCGATCTCCCACAATGGGGAGTTCTTTTTGTAGATGCCGTTCAGGTCTTTCACGAAATCGTGCAGCTGCCGGTGGGCGGGATAGTCCAGCAGGAACCAGTCGAGCTGTTTTTTCTCGTCCCATTCGATGAACTGGCCGAATTCCTGCCCCATGAACAGCAGCTTCTTGCCGGGATGGGCGTACATGTAACCCAGAAACGCTTTCATCCCCTTGAACTTCTCTTCGTACGTACCGGGCATCTTATCGAGCAGGCTCTTTTTGCCGTGCACCACCTCGTCGTGCGAGATGGGCAGCACGAAGTTCTCCGAAAAGGCGTAGAACAGCGAAAACGTGACCAGATCGTGGTTGTACTTGCGCGAAAGACCGTCCAGCGCGGCATAGCGCAGCATATCGTTCATCCAGCCCATGTTCCACTTGAAGTTGAAGCCGAGGCCGCCGTCTGCCGGGGGCTTTGTGACCATGGGCCATGCGGTGCTCTCTTCGGCGATCATCATCGCGTGCGGGAAATCGCGGAAAATGCTTTCGTTGAGCGTGCGCAGGAACGCCACCGCCTCCAAGTTCTCGCGGCCGCCGTAGATATTGGGCCGCCACTCGCCGTTTCTGCGGCCGTAATCGAGATACAGCATACTGGCGACGGCGTCTACCCTGAGGCCGTCCACGTGGTATTTATCGAACCAGAACCGCGCGGAGCTCATCAGGAAGCTGACCACCTCGTTCTTGCCGTAGTCGAAGATGCGGGTGCCCCAATCCTTATGCTCGCATTTGAGATCGTCGGCATACTCGTAAAGGCGCGTGCCGTCGAACTCGTAAAGCCCGTGCGCGTCCTTCGGGAAATGGGCGGGCACCCAGTCCAGGATCACGCCGATACCTGCCTCATGCATTTTATTCACGAAATACATGAAATCGTGCGGCGTACCGAACCGGGAGGTAACGCTGAAATACCCGGTGACCTGATAGCCCCAGGAACCGTCGAACGGGTGCTCCATCACGGGCATCAGCTCAACGTGCGTGTAGTTCATCTCGGTAAGATACGCGGCGAGCGCATCCGCCAGATCGCGGTAGGAATAGGGCGCGCCGTCGTCGTGCAGCCGCCAGGAGCCCGCCTGCATCTCGTAGATGTTCGCGGGGCTTTCGTATACGCTGCGGCCGGAAAACCGGCGGTAGTATTTTGCGTCCGTCCACTGAAAACCGGAGAGGTCGTACACCTTGCTGGCGTTGGCCGGTCGGGTCTCGCTGTGGAAAGCGTAGGGATCCGCCTTCATACGCGTTGCGCCGTCCGCCCCCGTGATGCAGTATTTATACGAATCGTACTGCCGCACGCCGGGAACGAACCGCTCCCACGTGCCGTCCGGCAGACGCGTCATCGGCAGATCTCCCCCGTTCCAGTCGTTGAAGGAACCGGCGAGGCACACCGACATCGCGTTCGGCGCCCACACGCGGAACACGGCGCCGTCGTCCTGCATATGCGAGCCGTAATACTCGTATGCGCAGCTGTTCGTCCCCTGATGGAACAGGTACTGCGGGACCTCGTTGACATTCTTTTTTGCTTTACTCAAAGGCATACACCTCCTTTTAATAGTTTATCAAATTTCCATGGGGAATTCAATAGCATTTTTGACTATTTTGTTAGAAGGCTCTTTGTGAGATTTTTACAGTTTTTGGTTATTTTCAACAAAGAATTTCCAAAAAAACGCCGCGCCGGGAAATGTGCAGACCTTGTAAGGAAGTAAATCAGACCCGGAAAGGAAAACAATATGTATTTTTCCTGCTTGTTACGCTATAAGAGATAACAGAGCCGGAAGAAGCAACGAAAAGCTTCTTCCGGCCGATTTGTTTATTTTGAATACAGACTGACAGGCTGACGCCTGAATGAAGTTGTTCGCATACGCTCACGAATGAAGGCACTCGCTTCGCTCGTTAATGAAGACGGGCTACGCCCTGATGAAGCGAAGTCGCCCTTTGAAACATCAGCTCCGAAGGAGCGTCTTCATCAGCGAAGCGACTTCATTCCTTCATCAGCCCCGCAAGGGGCGACTTCATTTTCGGCGCGGTAAAACCGATTCCCGAAAAACTGCCTTATAAAACCGCGCCGAATACCCCGCGCGGCGGTCCGTTGTTGTTTTCCTGTTTTTACTTTCTGTGCCACTTCACGCCCTGCGGCGTATCCTCGAGCACAATACCCATCTCGGTGAGCTGATTGCGGATCTCGTCCGCGCGCGCCCAGTTTTTGGCCTTGCGGGCTTCGGTGCGTTCGGCGATCAGCGCGTCGATCTCGGCGTCGGCGCCGTCTTCCGCGGCAGGGGCTTCGTCGTACACAAGGCCCAGCACGCCGGTGAGCTCGTCGAACACCTTCGCGGCGGCTGCCACGTCCTCGGCACAGGGGGCGGAAACCAGCACGTTCTTGTTGATGTAACGCGTAAGGTCGAACAGCGTACCGATGGCGTCGGCAGTGTTCAGGTCGTCGTCCATTGCTTCGCAGAAGCGCTCGCGGGCGGCGGCGAATTCCGCTTCGATCTCACCGAACTGTCCGGACGCGCCCGGAAGCGCGTTCTTCGCGGCGAACGCAAGCGAATCCTTGCAGGTGTGCAGGCGGGCAAGGCTCGCCTTGCACTGCATCAGAGAATCGTAGGAATAATTGATGGGGCTGCGGTACTGGCACGAGAGCATCAGCAGGCGGATCGGCTCGTAGCCGTACTGCTGCGCCACGTCGCGCACCGTAAAGAAGTTGCCCTTGGATTTGCTCATCTTTTCGTTATCCACGGTGATGAAGCCGTTGTGCATCCAGTAGCGGG
>JAFRSZ010000222.1 GCA_017439205.1 Clostridia bacterium | reverse complement strand
TTATTTACAAAGCGAAATACCAACACAATCGCATGTAATTAACATATGTTGTTTTTATGGCTTGCGGGGCGTCGAGACGCCGCCCCCTACGGGATGGTATCCCGAACCGCGCGACAAACTGTAATTTGACACTCCCGTTTCGTTGTGATAAGATAAAGGAAAGATTCCGGGAGGGGCGGTCATGGGCGCGCAAAATCAGAAGAAAGAGCGAATTTTCAACCGGGTCCCCGCGTTTGCGGGGGAGGACGCCGGGGCGTTTGCAGGGCGCAACGGGGCGGAGCTGCGCGTATATAAGAACGTGCAGCGGGCGGATGCGGAAACCTGTCTGAAAACGCTGTACGCCGCCGGGTTCACGCCGCTGCAGGTGCGCGAAGCGAACGGGAATCTCTTTGCCGCGCTGCAAAAAGATACTCTGCGCGTCAATCTGTTTTTTGCTCCGTGCGACGGGGAACTGCGCGTGACCGCCTGCGAAAACGAACAGACGCCCCGCCTTACGCCGACCGCGTGCGAAGGCCCCGCCGGGACCGTGTTTTACGCCTTTGAGAACGACCAGACGCTGATCGACTGCGGCATGTGCCTGCTGGTGCAGTGCCCCGACCACAGCTTTTTTGTGGTGGACAGCGGCCATTACTTCCAACCGAACGACAACGACCGGCTCTACCGCTTCATGCGGGAGCGCACCCCGGCGGGCAAAAAAGTAACCGTGTGCGGGTGGCTGATCACCCACGCCCACACCGACCACGTTTGCAAACTGATGGATTACCTGCGCTACAACACCGGCGATACGGTGATCGAGGGCTTTTATCAGAACCTCCTGCCCCCGGACTACGCGGTGTGGGACGGCAATTATGAAGAAGCCGACGTGGCGGCGAAGCTGTGCGCGATGCTTTCGGCGTATCCCGCGCCGGTATACACGCTGCACACCGGCATGCGCTTTTACGTGCGGAACCTCGCGTTCGACGTGCTCAGTACGCACGAGGACCTGCACCCGGCGTATATTGAAGACTACAACGATTCTTCCGCGGTCGTGATGCTGGAGGCGGAGGGTTCCCGCGTGTTCATCCCGGGGGACGCCGCCGTGCAGGCCGGCACGAAAATGGAGGCGCGCTGGGGAGAATCGCTGAAATGCGACGTCGTTCAGATCGCCCACCACGGACACACCGGTCTTTCCGCCCGGTGCTACGGGCTGCTGGGAGCGGATACGGCGATCTTCCCGGTGACGCGCATCATGTTCGAGCAGGAATTGCCGCGCAAGGAAGCGAACCGCCGCGCCATCGAGATCGCCTCGCAGTATTTCATCACCGGCGACGGCGCCGTTTGCGTCCCCCTGCCCTACAGAAAAGAAACCGTGACGAAGCTGCCGGACGAAACGCTGGAGGACTTCGCCAAGATCCGGCGTTTGTGGAAATACGACTACACCGACGCGTATAAGGCCTATATTTACGAAACCTTTCTGAAAAACGGCGGCGACCCCGCGAAGCTGCAGCTTCCGACAAGACCGGAAGGGTGGATAGAGCCGAAATAATTGGAATTTGTCGCGCCGTTGGCGCGACAGCGATATGAATTCCTGCCGGAATTCGCGATATGTCCCTGCGGGACGCGATATGCTTTTGCATACTCGCTGAAAGCGAGATATGCAAAATCGCGATATATCCCTTCGGGATGCAATCAGGAATTCATATCATATCGCACGCGAACGTTAGTGAAGCGTATATCGCATTTGCGCAGCAAATATATCGCATCGCCGTGAGGCGATATATCGCAATGTGTAATCCTAAACATCTCGACAAACTGAAATTTACCAAAGCAAGGAGGCTTCCCTCATGGCAAAATACCTGATCGTAAACGCCGACGATTACGGCATGTGCAGATCCGCCAACGAGGCGGTGCAGGAGCTGTTTACCCTCGGCAGGCTGAAATCGGCGAGCATCATGTTCCCCTGCCCCGCCGCCGAGGAGGCCGCCGCTTTTGCCGCGGCGCATCCGGAATACGCGATCGGCGTGCACCTGACGCTGACCAGCGAGTGGAAGACCTACCGCTGGAAGCCCCTCACGAACGGAAAATCCCTTGTCGACCCGGCGGGGTTTATGTGGCCGGGCACCGAAGACGTTGAGAGAAACGCCGCCTACGGCGATATCCTGGCGGAGATCGACGCACAGCACGAGCGCGCGCTTTCTCTCGGCATGCGTCCCTCGCACCTCGACAACCACATGGGCACGCTGTACGGCAACCGCACCGGGCGACCCGGGCTCTTGAAGCTCATTCTTCGCTACTGCGGCGAGAAGGGCTATTCCTACCGGCTGTTCGACAAGGCGTACAAGCCGATGACGCCCCGCGGCACGCCATGGCCGGTATACAAAGCGGCGAGCGTCGTCACGCGCCTGATGGCGAAGCGCTATAAGGTGATACTGCCGGACTATCTGCTGTTTCCGGACTGGACGAGAGAGCTCTGTGAGGGCGGGTATGAGAATTACCGCAAAGAGATACTGCGGCAGTGGACCTCGATCCCCGAAGGGATCACCGAAACCTTCCTGCACCCGGCAAAGGAGACCGACGAGCTGAAGGCCATCACGCCCAACTGGTTCCAGCGGGTGTGGGAATATTACCTGATGAAGGACCCGGCCACCCACGCGTACCTTGCCGAACGCGGGATTACGATGATCAGCTACCGGGAGCTGAGAATACTGAAGGGAAAGGGAAAGGGAAAGAAGAAATGAAGAAATTCAGCGAGCTCGAATACAAACGGCCCGATATCGCCGCCGTGAAGCGCGCCGCGCGCGCCTGCGCGGCCCGTTTGAAGCACGCCGCGGATTTCACCGAAGCCGACGCCGCCCTTACGGGCTGGTTCGACGCCGTGATGCCGGCCGCCACGATGTACCAGCTGGCGTATATCCGCAACACGATGAACATGAAAGATCCCTTTTACGAAAAAGAGATCAAATTCTATAACCGCGCGATCCCGCTTTTAAGCCCCCTGCTGAAAAAAAGCCTTACGGCGTTCGTGAAAAGCCCTTACCGGGCGCAGTTTGAGGAGAAATACGGCGCGCACCTGTTCCATACCGCCGAAACCTACCTCAGGATGCTGCGTACCGCGATCATTCTGCCCACGATAAAAGAAAACAACCTCACCTCGCAGTATTCCAAAACGGCCGCGGCGTGCAGCGTTCGGTTCATGGGCGAAAAGTGCAACTTTTACGGGCTTCTCAGGCACATGCAGAGCCCGGACCGCGCCGAGCGAAAGGCGGCGTTCGAGGCGTGGGCAAAGCTGTATGAAGAGGTCTCCCCCAAGCTGGAGGCGCAGTACGGCAGACTGGTGAAGCTGCGCTGCGGCATCGCCGAAAAGCTCGGTTACCAAAGCTATATCGACTATATCTACCCCGCCCGGGGCCGGTACGATTACACGGCGAAGGACGTCGCCGCCTTCCGCGAGGCGGTGCGGGAATACATAACCCCCCTGTGCGACCGGCTTTACAAAGAGCAGGCGGCGCGCCTTGGCGTGGATACGCTGCGGTGGTACGACGAGGCGCTGGTGTTCCCGGAGGGCAACGCCTCCCCCGTGGGCACGCCCGCGCAGCTGGTGGAGAAGGCCCGCGAAATGTATACGGCCCTCTCGCCCGAAACCGGGGAATTCTTCGATTATATGACCGAGCACGAGCTGTTCGATCTGGTCACGCGCGAAAACAAGCACCTCGGCGGCTACTGCACCGTGCTGCCGGAATACAAGGCGCCGTTCATCTTCTCGAACTTCAACGGCACCTCCGCGGACGTGGACGTGCTCACCCATGAGGCGGGGCACGCGTTTCAGGCGTACTACGCCGGGCGGCGGCAGCCGCTGTACGTGCTCACCGGCTCCACCAGCGAGATCAACGAGATCCACTCGATGGCAATGGAGCACTTCGCCTACCCCTATATGGAGCTGTTTTTCGGCGATAAAGCGGATCGGTACCGCTGGGCGCATCTGTGCGGCGCGGTAAAAACGATCCCGTACCTTGCGGCAGTGGACGAATTCCAGCACCGGGTGTTCGAGAACCCCGCTTCCGGGCCCGCGGATTGGCGCCGTTACTGGAAGGAGACCGAACGCAAATACATGCCGTGGCGCAGCTACGACGGCAACGCGTTTCTGGAGAGCGGCGGCTTCTGGATGCAGAAGCAGCATATCTTTCTGTACCCGTTTTACTATATCGATTACGCGCTCGCCCAGATGGGCGCCTTCGCGCTGTATAAAAAGCAGACCGAGGGCGGCGACGCCTGGGGCAACTACCTCACGCTCTGCGGCATGGGCGGCAGATACGGCTATTTTGAAACGCTGGAAAGAGCCGGTATCCCGCTGCCGCTGAAGGCCGAAACCGTGCGCGATACGGCGGCGTTTGCCGAACGGCGGATCGAAGCTTTGAAAGCGGAGATGTGTCCGGAGCGGAGATTCATTTAATTCGGAATTCGGAATGCGGAATTCGGAATCGCAATTTCATTTTTCATCATTCATCAATTAATCGGGAGGTTCTTGCCATGAAATTTGCCGTATTATCTGATACGCATTACATATCAAAAGAGATGCTGCTCGGCGATGACTGCGCCGCGCCCCTGCTGCGCCATCAGGTGAACAAGGCGGTTTTCAGGGAGCTTGCCGCGCAGACGGAGATCGATACGATTCTGATCACCGGCGACCTCACCGACGACGGCGACGAGCCGAGCCACCGCGAATTCGCCGATATGCTGCGGGAAGTGAAGGCCTCCGGCAAAAAGGTGTACGTGCTCACGGCCACGCACGATTTCCACTTCTGCCGCGCATACGTGATGAAGCGCGGCTGGCCGGTAAAATACCGCGGCGCGCCCTGGAACCGCCCGTGGTTCGATAAAGAAAAATGCGATTACCGGCGGCTTGTGACCGACGAATTCTCGCATCTTACGGCGGAAGAATGCGTGCCGCCGCTGGTGAAGGTGTGCACGGCGGACGACCTGTGGGAGATCTACCGGGAATTCGGCAGGGATCAGGCCTTTTCGGTGTACGCGCCGGGGTATTCCTACGCCGTGAAGCTCGATGAAAAGCTCTGGTGCCTGATGCTGAACAACAATTTCCGCGACGTGGACGCCACCGAGGATATGAGCGCCGGTTATTCCCCCGACTGCTACCGCTGGATCAAAAGCGTTATGGAGCAGGCGAAGGAGCAGGGGGCGTTCGTGTTCGCCTGCACGCACCATCCGCTGGTCCCGCCCGTGCCCGCGTACAAGATCGGCGGCGGCTCCCGCAACATGCGCGGCCCCGTGCCGTGCCGGATGCTGGCGGACCTCGGGATCACCCTCGTGTTCAGCGGCCACACCCACTTTTCGGATATCGCCTTCGGCAGCGGCTCGCACGGCGAAACGCTCTGCAACGTGACCACGCCGGCACTTGCCTACCTGCCCCCGGCGTACCGCGTCGCGGAGATCTTACCGGAAGAACACCGCCTGCGCCTGACGACGGTACCGTCCGCAAAGACCGCCGAAATGGACGTGGCGGAGGATACCCTGAAAGAGCATTACGTGAACGAATTCATCGGCGAATACCGGAAAAAGGCCGAAAACCTGCCCCACGGCCTCGGCAAGATCGCGCTGGGGCTCGAGGTGCGGCACCTGTACCCGCTTTGCCCCAGGGTGCTGAGCGCCGAAGAATACCGCGAGATCAGACATATGAAGATGTTCGATATCGTGATGGATCTGGTGGTGAACATGCAGTGCGGCGACGGGCGTTACACCCCCGATACCGCCGTTTACCGCTTTATGACGGCCTTCGCCGCCGCCGCGGACAGCATCGCCGATACCCAGCCGTTTGCGGACGTGCGCAAAAAGCTCTGCGGGTATTCGGTGCGGCAGGTGATCGAGCCGATGCTCTTCAATAACCATGTGCCCGATAACGAGGCGGACTTCATCTTCGACCGGCAGCAGGAGGAGCGCTTCGATGTGCCGGAGCTGAAGAGCCATGCCCGGGACGTGCTCATGGGGCTCGTTACCGCAGCCGCGATGCTGGCGTTTTCCGCCGCCCCCGCCGCGGCCGCCGCCGCGATCCCGGCGCTGACGATCCTGAAAAAGCGGAAATATAAAAAGAACCCGCCCACGCCGGAGGCGTACTGACATTAAATTGGAATTTAGCGCACGGTTCGGGATACCATCCCGTAGGGGGCGGCGTCTCGACGCCCCGCGAACCATAGAATTTAACATATGTTAATTACATACGAATATGTTGGTAATTCGCTTTGTAAATAACGGTTTCAAACA
>JAFRSZ010000221.1 GCA_017439205.1 Clostridia bacterium | reverse complement strand
GATCGGCGTCGGCAAATACGGTCCCCTCGGCCGACCCTATCCGGCAAAGAGCGCCGTTCCGCCCGCGGCGGACGAAATGGAAGATCTCGCCGCGTCCCTCGGCGCATATTATGAACCCGCAGGCATTTGAGACGTTCAAATTACAGTATATCGCTCTGACCGATTAACAATTAACGATTAACGATTAACAATTTCGGAAAACGCTGCGCGTTTTGATTATATAAAAAAACTTTATAATAAAAGGAAAAAGCTGCTTATCCGATGAGTATAATCGGGTAAGGGCGGAGCCCTTCATCAATTGTTAATTGTTAATTTTTAATTATTCATTTCATTGGAATTTGTCGCATCGAGCGACAAATTCCAATTCAGAAAGGAATTATCCATGAACCGCATCCGATTCGATCCCGCCGCGAAACTGAACCTTGTATTCTGGGGCGATCCGCAGATCTCCCCGGTGGAGACCGGGCGCGTGCAGCGTTTTACGGCAGCCTGCAATGCGGTGCGTGACGCGCAGGGCCGTGCCGACGCCGTGCTGATCGCAGGCGATATCGCCGAATTCGGCAGGGAAGCCGAATATACCGCGGTGGCGGGCTGTCTGAAGGCTGCCGCCGGAAACGCCGACGCGATCGTTTGCTGCACCGGCAACCACGACGTGCGCATCCGTCCGTATAAATCGCAGCTCAGGCGCTTTCGTGCGTTCCTGTGCGACGTGCCGAAGGCGCCGATGTGCCCCTACGACCGCTATTATTTCAGCACTGAGATCGGCGGTTACCCGCTGATCGTGATGGGCGCGGACCGCAACTCGTTTGAATCGGCTTATATCGGCAAAACGCAGCTCTCCTTTGTGGAGGCGGAGCTCCAAAAGGCGCAGGCGGAAGGCAAACCCGCGTTCGTGCTGAACCATCAGCCGCTGAACCGTACCAACGGCCTCCCCGTTACGTGGGAGGGACGCGGCAGCTGGCGCGGCGGCGTGGGGATGCAGAGCCAAAAACTGCGGGATATCCTCACTTCGCACGGCCACGTCTTTTACCTTACCGGGCACCTGCATTACGGCGTCAGCGGCTTCAGCGTGGAAAACAGCGGGCGTCTGCATATGCTGGCTGCGCCCAGCGTCGGCTGCGCGAATCACGGGCCCAACGGCGTGCTCGGGCAGGGCTTCGTGCTCTCGCTGTATGAAGATAAGCTCGTGGGCACGGCGTACGATTTCGTGAACGCCGCCCCGCTGCCCCCCGCCGTTCCCAACGCAAGCTTTGAAATACGGTTAAACTGAATTCCGAACCCCGAACTGAAAAACCGGCCTGCCGAAGCAAGCCGGTTTTGTTCTTTTATTTCGGATCACGCGCCGGTGATGGTGGTCAGCACCGAAGAAGCGCCCGCGTCGGAAAGCATGCCCAACACGCTGGTTGCAAGCGAGCTGGCAATCAGGCTGAGCTCCGCGGCGTCCATGCCGGTAACCACCGAGAGCACGCCCTTGAAGATCCCCATGATGCCGTCCAGAGAGCCGGTGTCGCCGGTTTTGATGGTATCGAGGATGGTGTTGAAAGAGGTGTTTACCGCCTGTGAGTCAAATCCGAGGTTTGCAATCGTCTGTAACAGAGCCTGCAGCATAGTATATCCTCCTGAAAAGCAAACTGCTTTCTGCGAAAATCAGACTAATCATAGCACAACTGTTTGCAGTTATATTTCTGAAATCGAAAATAGAACACTTTTTTTTACAGTTTTCTAAAATAATATTCAAGGATTGTTAACATTTTCCTCTGCGGGTGTCGGATCTGCGACAGCGTCCGCGGGCGCCGTTACCTGCGCAGGCTCTTTCCCCTTAAACAGATGGATGATGCCTTCGTCGTTGAACTTCTTGATCAGGATCACGGTGAACGGGAGGATGAAGAAGCCCACCACGCTCAGCAGTTTCGTGCCCACGTACATCGCGATGATGGTAACGATGGGGGAGAGGCCCACCTGACCGGCAACGAGCTTTGGCTCGATGATCTGCCGGATCACCAGGATCACCGCGTATATCACGATCAGGCCGATGCCGAGCGGGAAATTGCCTGTGATCAGCGAATACACCGCCCACGGGATCAGTACGGTACCGGTGCCCAGCACGGGAATGATATCGATGATGGCGATGATGAGGGCAAGAAATACGATATAATCGGAATCGAAGATCTTCAGAAGCTTCATCGCGTAGAAGCCGATGCACAGCTCAGTGGTGGTGATCAGAATGATCAGGCCGTAAGCCTTGAACATCTTTTTGAGCGTTGTGATCGCCACGCGTTTCGCGGTGCGGATCTTTTCGCGGTTATGCTTTGAAAACTGGCGGATGATGAAGGCCTTGATCTCGTTGTATTCAATGGTCATGAACACGCTCGCCACAATGGAGATCACGATGCCGATCAGCACCGAGGGGATCTTCGCCACGGTATCCTTGATGGTGCCCGCGCCCGCGGACACAAGCGAAGACCAGTTGATGCCGATGCCGGAAAACGAGAAGCCCTTGAACCCGTTTTCGATCAGGTCGTCAAAGAAAACGGTGATGGTTTCGGTCACGCTTTCGCGCATGCTGCCGGGCAAAAAGCCGATGGCGTTCACAAGCCACACCTTGATATTCTCCAAAAACTCAGGCATGTTCTGCAAACGCAGCATAATGTATTCGTAAAATCCCTTTGCGCGAAGGAACAGCCGGTTGCCCAGAAGAAACAGCAGCAGCCCTATAACGCCGAGGATCAGCAGCACGAATACCGCGCTGATCGGCCCGCGGCCGACGTGGATCTTCGTATTCAGAAAATGCACCGGCTTCTGTAAGACCGACGCCACAACAAACGCGGCGATGAACGGCAGCAGCAGGCCGAAGCACGTTTTCATCACAAAGTAGAACAGCGCGACGATCACGGCGAAATAAAGGATATTGATCAGAAACGCGCGCCTTTTTTCAACAAGTTCTCTGCCCAAGCAGGATCGCCTCCCGAAAGAGATATCATAACTTATATTATACTACACGATATACCAGAAATATACAAGCCCTTTCTGAAAAATCACTGAAAGCGCCCGTCAGAGCGCTTTTTCTTTTTCTTTTTCTTCCGGGGGCTTCTTCCTGTCGTATCTGAAAAACGCCACGGCGATGGAAACCAGCGTGAAGGTCTCGTTGCAGGCCCCTGCGATCGAACGGTTCACAAGGTTGTACGCCAGCCAGCAGACGCAAACCGGCACGGTAAGCGCCCGCAGCTTTCTGGTGTCGGTCTGCCAGTTCGCAACGGAGGCGAAAATGCTGGCGACGGCGGGCAGCAGGCTCCACAGGTTCTCCCAGCTGATCGCCAGAAGCGCCGCGGAGGCGACGCAGAACGCCGCCGGGATCCATTTTGCGTTCGCCCATTTCTTCTCCTGCCGCAGGCTGTAAACACCCGCCCGCACCACGTTCACCACGTTCATCACAATGGGCGTAAAGAGCCCCAGAAACGCGTAATGCCCGCTCCAGAGCGCCGCCACCAGCATCAGCAGCAGGTTCACCGTTTTCTGCTTGTTGAACTGGTAGGTGAGGATCGCCGTGCCCATGGCGGCAAAGCCGAAGATCTGCGCGATCAGATATGAATGCGTCTCAAAAAAACCGATCATCGTCCGCTCAGTATTTTTCCGCTTCGTCCACGCTCAGCACGAACACCATCGCGCCGCCCACGTTTACGGACGCGCCCAGCTCACCGTCCGCAAGGCCCCTGCCGAAGGACGCGGAGGAGGCCGCCTCATGCGCGCGGGTTTTGGAATACTGCTTAATGATCTCCTTCGCGCGGGGAACGCGTTCCTTTTCGGTGCCGATCAGAAAGGTGGTGTTGCCCACCATCAGGAAGCCGCCTGTGGTGGAGAGCTTTGTCACCGTGAAGTTCTCGCGCGTAAGCGCGGAGGATACCACGGCGCTGTCGTCGTTGTTTACGATGGCTATGATAAGTTTCATATCGTATTCCTTTCTTTTTTGCTCACAGCATGGTTTCGATCATTTTTACGCTTCTGGGGTCCATCTTGCGGTAATCGGGGATCTCATAGCGGTTGTCGCTGGTATCGGTGATCAGCACACGGCCGTCGTAAAGCGGCTTTACGGTGGAAATGTGGTTTTTTACCTCAAAGGTAAGTATACCATGATCCGTCTCGGCTGTCCACATCCAGATCTTGAACGTGTCCACCATTTTGATGAACCGTGTGATGCGCGGGATCATATAGTATTCCTCCAGCGCGTCCTCCACCGTTTTGCGGGATTCGGGCAGAAGGCTGGCCGTATCGCGGATGATCGCCACCTGGTTGCCGTCCGCGTCCAGCAGCGTAACGTATTTGTTGCCGCCGCTCTTCGGAAACAGCCTGTGCGGCTCCAATGCGGTGAATTTTTCTTTGGTGTAATAGAATTCGGCGTCGATGAAGATGCCGTCGTTCGGCGTCAGCTTGACCTCGTTGCCCTCGATATATCTCAGCATCGCTGCGGCCTCCTTATTCAAAGTTTTCGGCCTTTTTCTCGGCCTCCACCTTTTCGCCCATGCTCTGGATCTGTATCAGCTTGTAGTATTTGCCCTTCAGCGCCATCAGCTCTTCGGGCGTGCCGCATTCGATGATGCGGCCCTTATCCACCACCACGATCTTGTTCGCCTTGCGCAGCGTGGAGAGGCGATGCGCGATCATCAGCGTGGTGCGCCCGCGGATCAGGTTCTCGATGGCGCCCTGGATCAGGTGCTCGGTTTCGCTGTCCACCGAGGCGGTGGCCTCGTCAAAGATCAGGATCGCCGGGTTGCGCATCACGGCGCGGGCGATCGAAAGCCGCTGCTTCTCGCCGCCGGAAAGCCCGATCCCGCGTTCGCCCAGCAGCGTGTCGTAGCCGTCCGGCAGGCGGGTGATGAAGCCGTGCGCGTTGGCGATGTCTGCCGCGCGGAACACCTCTTCCACGTGCGCGCCGGGCTTGCCGTAGGCGATGTTGTTGAAGATCGTGTCGCGGAACATCAGCGGCTCCTGCTGCACAAAGCCGATCTGCCTGCGGTAGTAACCGATGTCGATATCCTTCAGGTTCTTTCCGTCGATCAGGATCTCGCCGTCATATTCGTCGTAGTAGCGCATCAGCAGGTTGATCAGCGTGGATTTTCCGCTGCCGGTGGTGCCCACGATGCCCACGATATCGCCGGGCTCAATGGTGAGGTTGATGTTGGAGAGCACCTTTTTGGAACGGTCAAACGAGAAATTCACGTTTTTGAATTCGATCTTCCCGTCGATCCGCTCGGGCGTGTCTTTTGTGAAATCCCGCTCGGGCTCCGCGTCGAGGATATCCAGGATCTTTTCGGCGGAGGCCAGCGTGTTCTGGTAGGTGTCGTTGAAATTCGCGAAGAAATTCACGGGCGTATAGAACATGGAGGCGTAGGAGATGAACGACACGAGCAGGCCTACGGTGATGCCGCCCCTGCCGCCGATGATGTAGGAGCCGCCGGACAGCCAGATGATCAGCGAGCCGCAGGTCACAAGAAACGTCATAACGGCGGGGAAGGCGCTTACCACCTTGCTGATCTTTTTTTCCTCCTGCAGCCAGTCGTTGCAGTAGGCGTCGAATTTACCGGTGCTCTCTTTTTCGTGGGAAAACGCCTTCACGATGCGTATGCCCGGGATCGTATCCGCCAGCAGGGAAGAGATCGAGGCGTTCCTGCGCCAGATGCGCAGGTAGCGGGGCTTGATGTTTTTGCCGAAGGCGCGGCCCACCATCGCCACCAGCGGGATGGGCGTGAGCGAGAACAGCGTGAGCCTCCAGTTCATGCACAGCATGATCACCAGAATGCCGATCATCGTGAAGAACTGCACCACGGCCTCCTGGCTGATCTTGAGCACGAAATTCTGGATCGCCGCGGCGTCGGAATTGATGCGGTTGATCACGCTGCCGGTGCTGGTCTTGTCGTAAAAGCTCATCGGCAGATACTGCGCCTTCGCGTAGATATCCTTTTTGATCTGTGTAACGATCTTATCGCCGGTCACGCGCAGCAGATACGCGCGGAATCCGGTAACGGCAAACTGCAGCACGTATACGCCCAGCAGCACGCCGATCATCGTCAGCAGCAGACGCATGTCCTTGCCGGGCAGCACGGTATCCACCATATAGCCGGTCACGTAGGGCGGCACCAGCGCGGCCGCCGTGGTGAACATCGAGAGCAGCATGCACGCCAGCAGGCTCTTTTTGAACGGGAGCGCATACACGGCAAATTTTGAAAACATCTTCTTTTTGCCGGTGCAGTTCAGGCATTCCGCGTCCGGCGACGGCAGCTTTCTGCCGCATTTCGGGCAGAAGGAGCGCTGTTCCAGATAGGTGTTTTCCACTGCGTTCAGCAGCTCGTCGGAAAAACCGTCGGCGATCACGCCGTTTACGAAATCCGCCGCGGCGTCCGCGATGTTCGCGCTGAAAAACGTAAAACGCATCAGCTTCTCCGTTTCGCCGTTCCGATACTTTGCTGCGAAATAGGCGTTGCCGTACATCCGCTTTACGCTTACATTCTCCAGCTCGCCGTAAGAAACGGTTTTTGTTTGGGAGGCATACTGGTCGCCGAATACGGTCAGCCGGTCTTTTTCGAAACAGATGGCGCCGTCGCCGTAGCGCCGGTCCATCGCGAGGTCGCCCACTACGGTAAACAGGGGATCGTTTTCACCGTAAACTTCTCGTCGTTTTTCAAGAAACTTTTCCGGAAAGGCCTTGTTGATGGAGGTCCGCATTTCTTATTTCACCCCGCATTTCTGCGTTTTTTCAAGGCAAATTATATGTGTTTTTTTTCGGAAGTCAAGCAAAAAACGGAAAAAGACAAAGTTTGGATGATTGTTCAATATATATATAAATATTCACTTGAATTTGTTTAAAATAACCATGCTCTGCGCGTTGAAAAACGGCTCCGTTTCCTGTTATAATAAACGCGGTATGTTTTTGTTGAACGGAAGGGAGCATTTCTGTATGGAAAAAGAAAAAAAACTGTTTCTCGGCGCGGCTGTGCTGCTCGCGGTTTCCGCGTTCAACGCGGCGCTGTTTTCCCGGTCCTTCGTGGAGTGGAACATTCCTTTCTACGGCGCGAGCGTGGCGCTGATGTTCTTAACGGCCGGAGCGTTCTTCTTTGTTTGGCGGCGCGCGTGCGAAAAGCCCGTTAAAACCGCTCTGTGGCAGAGCGCGCTGTTCGCCGCGGCGTATATCGGCGTGATCGAGGCGGTAACGTATTATGTCAACAATATCCGGCTCGACGGCAAAAAGCCGTGGGTTGCGGCGCTCGCGGTTACGGGGATCGGTTTTATTTTATACCTTATATTATCCGCGGTTTCGGCGAAGCGCGGCGGCTTCGGGCGGGGCCGGAAGGCAGTGTGCCTGCTGCTCTGCCTGTGCCTTCTGTGCGCGGGGCTCGCGCCCCTTTACGGCAGGATCGCGGACGAATACTATGCCGCTTCAAAAAGGAGGGTGACTTCTCCCGTGGGATTCCATGAATATGCAAAACAGGACGACTCGCTTGTGAACGACGCCGATTTTTATGTTTCCGCCGCGGGCAGCGACGAAAACGACGGTACCCTTTCCGCGCCGTTTCAAACCCTTCTCAAAGCGCAGGAGGCGGTGCGCGCCATGGATAAAACCGGCAAAACCGGCGTTACCGTTGCGGTGATGGCGGGCGAATACCGCATTTCCTCGCTGCAGTTCACCGGGGCGGATTCCGGCACGCCGGAATGCCCGGTCACCTACTGCGCCTACGGCGACGGGCAGGTGATCCTGAACGGCGGCGTTACGCTGGACCCCGCCGATTTCAAGCCGGTCACGGATGAGGCCGTTCTGGCCCGTCTGCCGGAGGAGGCGCGCTCCCGCGTGCGCGCGCTCGATCTGAAGGCGCTCGGCATCACGGCGGAGCAGTACGGCAAAATCTATACGATCGGCTCCTACAACACGGCATATAAATACGACGGCGATTATATCGGCCCGCTCTACTGCGAGCTGTTTGTGAACGATCTGCGCTGCAATCTCGCGAGCTATCCCGACGCCGATCTGCATACCGGGCGCGACCCGGAAACGGGCTGGCTGAAAACAGGCGAGGTGGTGAAGATGGGCACGGGCCGGGAATCAAACGGCTCCACCACCGTGAACCCGAACTGGGATGAGCTCAGGAACCCCGAAAGCGATATCTACAGGATCGACGACGCGCTTGCCGAACGCATCCGTGGCTGGAAAACGTTTGACGACGTATGGATGTTCGGCTTCTGGAAGTATACCTGGGCGGACGCCTCCACGCCGATCGGCGAATTCGATTACGAAAACCGCACGCTGTCGCCGAAATTCGTGAGCGTATACGGCGCGATCGAGGGCGCTCCCTACTATTTCTTCAACGTGCTCGAGGAGCTCTCCGCTCCCGGCGAGTGGTATCTGGACCGCGAAAACGGCCTGCTCTACGTATACGCGGACGGGGATATCGAAACGGCGGTGCTCTCGCTCTCCACGGATACGCTCATTGCGGGGAACGGCGTGAACGATCTTGTTTTCCGCGGCTTTACGCTGAAGGGCACCCGCGGCGACGCGATCCATATCGCGGGCGACCGCAACACGGTGGAGGACTGCCGCATCATGAACGTCGCAGGCACAGCGCTGATCATGGAGGGGAAGGAAAACCTCGCGCTGGGCAACGATATTTCCCGTACCGGCAAGGCGGGCATCCATCTGAACGGCGGCGATCCCGATACGCTGGAGCCCGGCGGCAACCGCGCCGAAAACAACTGCATCCACGACTGGAGCGAGATCTACCAGACCTATCAGCCCGCGGTGAGTCTTTACGGCGCGGGCAACGTGTGCGCGCACAACGAGATCTACAATTCCCCGCACGAGGCCATCACCTATTCCGGTCCGAATCAGTTGATCGAATATAATCTGATCCACGACGTGTGCCTGATCTCGGACGACGCCGGCGCGATCTACGCCGGACGCAACTGGTCGAGCTACGGGTGTGTGATCCGCTATAACGCCATCTTCAACCTCGGCACGCCGGGGCAGCATTCCCCGCAGGGCATCTATATGGACGACGGCCTCTCCGGCCAGACCATTTACGGCAACCTGCTGGTGAACGTGCCCTGCTTCGGTATCCAGCTCGGCGGCGGCCGCGATTACGTGGTAAAGAACAACGTCGTGATCAATACCAACGTCGCAGGCGTCAGCTACGATCAGCGCGCCATCGACGGCGTGCTGAAAAACGGCTGGTTCGGCCACTGCGATGAAATGTGGGACGAGCTGAACACCCACCCGTGGCAGAGCGACGCCTGGCTGAAGGCCTTCTCGCAGTATCGGGGCCTGCATTTTGACGAGAGCAGGGCCTCCGAGCCGGAATTCTTCCCCAACGCCGCAAACAGCGAGATCACGGGCAATCTGTTTGTGAACGCCCGCGGCAAGCTCGGCGATATCGAAGAAAACCCGTCGCGGTACAGCACGATCGGCGACAACGGCGTTTACCGGCTCTCGGCGCTGAAGAAGCTCTTTGCCGACCCCGACAACGGCGATTATTCGCTGCTTGAGGATTCCGCGTTTATGAAAAAACATCCCGACTTCGAGGCGCTGCCGCTCTCTCAGATCGGCAGGACCGAACGGTGAGGGGCGCCCCTGCAAACGGTGATGCAGATATTGGAGAAAAACGGGATCGCCGTGCCCGCCGTTTAATACGTTGGAGGAAGAAAAGATGAAACTGCTCCGCATGGTCCGTTATATGATATTGCTGCCGCTGTTGCTGCTCACGCTGGCCTTTACGCCCAAAACAGCCGATACCGCCACCGCTGTGCTGACCGGGCGGAACGTGTTCGTGCTGGACGACGCCCTCGTGATGGGGCAGGGGATCACCGCCGACGGCGAATACTACTATACCTCCGGTTCCATCGCGGCTTTGAAGCTCACCGCGCTGGCGAAGTTCACGTTTGACGGCATGGCTTTTGTGCAGAGCAATGTCGGCGCGCTGCCGCGATCTCTTCTGGACCGCGGCTTTGAGCACATCGGCGGGATCAGCGTATATAACGGCCTCATTTACGCCGCCATAGAAGGAAAAGCGGACGGGCGCGATATCGCCGCCGTCGCCGCCTTTTCGTGCGATACGCTGGAGCTTGCGGGCGAAGTGTACGACCTGCCGTACGAACAGTATGAAGACGGTATCCCCTGGCTTGCCGTGGACGGCGAAACCGGCCTGCTCTACGCCTCAAAATGGAGCCACGCGCCGGAGGTGTACGTATACGATATTTCCGCCGGTATGGCGCTTGTTCGCGTGATCCCCGTGGCAAACGGCGAACTGGACCGCATTCAGGGCGGGGAATTTTATGACGGCACGCTGTATCTCTCCCGCGATAACAAAGAGGGCGAAACAAAGCAGGTGCTCGCGTTCGATCCTGTTGACGGTGAGATCTCCGTTTACGCAGAGCGGTACGTGGGCGACGCGCAGCGCATCGAGGCGGAGGGGCTTACCGTGTACCCCGCGCCGGACGGCAGCTTCCTGCACGTGCTGGATTACAACAAGCGCGTGGGCGTGTTCGTGCATCATTATTTACCGATAAGGTAAAGAGTGTTATGCGTTCAAATTTCAGTTTAGCGCACAACCCGGGATACCATCCCGTAGGGGGCGGCGTCTCGACGCCCCGCCAAGTGTATTGTTTGAAACCGTTATTTACAAAGCGAAACACCAACACATATCGTTTGTAATTAATATATATTGAATTCTATGGTTCGCGGGGCGTCGAGACGCCGCCCCCTACGGTGAGGTGGTTCAAACCGCTCGCCAAACTGCAATTTTATAAAAAAATGGCGGCGTCCCTTTTGTGGATGCCGCCGAACAAAGACAGGGAACAGCTCCCTGTCTTTTGAAAAAGGTTGAGCACAATGCGTGTTACAGTGTTACGGGTGTTACACGAAAAAACATACCTGTTATAAAAAACCTTATATAATATATCCGAAAAAACCGTAACATTGTAACATTTTCAGAGATTCGTTGCGGTATAAGGGAAAACGGCTTCTTGCAGGCTGTAACATTTTTGTAACACGGCAGTAACGCCTGTAACACAAAAGGACTGTAAAAAACGGAAAAACACAGGGGACGCCGCGAGGCGTCCCCTGTAATAAAAGAATCATATCTCAAGCGATATTATCAGATCCATGATCTCATAGATGTCCGCATCCGGGGCAAAAACGGCAACATAGGCAATTCCTCTGTCCCACGACGGGTAATAACCGATATAAATGGAATCGGAGATATAGCCGCCGGGCATCGACACGTAAAAAGTTCTGTTTCTGTATTGATACTCTTCCCCCAGAGTTGATGCACTGGATCCGGTCATGCGATCCTGATCTGCCAGACTGACAGTGCCGTTAGTGAATATGTATTGAAGCGAATAGCAAAAAGCTCCCTCTTCGTTGACGTTGCCGTACCTGCTGACAATTCCCACCCGATAACCGGAAAAGGAATCGTATGCGCAGGGAACGATCGGGTGCCCAAATCTTTCTTTTGCTTCGGCATAACCGACGTCTGAGATTGTAAAAGTATTGCAGGGGTCGTCGGTGTTTTCGTGCGCTTCCGTCGCCGGCCGCTCTGTTTCCGGGGCGTCCGCAGAAGGCGCTTCGGTTCTCTGCTCCCGACGCTCCGGATCGTCCGTCGGCTGCTGCTCCGTAGGGTTCTCTGTATTTGAAGCAGGGGTTTCTGTTGATTCGGATGCGGAAACCGTCT
>JAFRSZ010000220.1 GCA_017439205.1 Clostridia bacterium | reverse complement strand
TGGGAATCTTCCGTTCACATTTTATCTACGGGAAACGGCGGCGGCGGTATCTATCAGGAGGGCGGCACGCTGACGCTCACAAATTCCAATCTCCACGATATCCGCAACTGCAATCAGCCGATGGGCGCGGCGTTGCAGGTGAAAAACGGCGTTTTAACCGCGGTAAATACCAAATTCAACAATAACGGCAGCACGGGCACATCCTGGAACGGCGCTTATGGCGGCGTCGTGGCCGTGTGGGGCGGCGCGAACGCTTCCTTTGAAAACTGCGATTTCAACTCAAACAAGTCGCTGGATGGCGTGCTGTATATGGTATACGGCGCCGGCACCTCCGGCTGCCCTACGGTGTGGGTCAAGGGGTGTAACTTTGCCTGGAATACTGTCAGCGATATGGGCATCCTCTGCGCCGTTGGCACTACGGGCGGCGCGCCTGTCAACCTGAATATCGCCGCCAGCACCGGCGAAAACGGCAGAGCCACCAAAATCTACAGCAACGACGCGCAGGGAATGTGGGGCGGCGCGATTTACGGCTGCCGTTCCAATATCAATATCGCCGACGCCGAGATCTACTCCAATACCTGCCGCGGCGGCGGCATACAGTTTGACGGCGAAAGCGACGGCTATCAGCCCGGCGGCGGCTCCGCAATTTCCATGCGCTACGGTCGACTCTCCATGGTAGGCTCTTATATCTACAATAACACCTGCAGCGAGGGCGATTATAACAATAACCGGTATTTCTGCGGCGGTACGGTGAATCTGGTGCGCTGCGCAAGCGCGGAGATCCGCGGCTGTGAGATCTTGAACAACACGTTTACCAATAGATACACTTCAACTTCCTCCAGTAGGACCGGCGAATTCTACCGCGGCGGCGGCGTTTCTCTCTTCAACGTCACCTCGTCGCTGCTCGAGGACGTGAATTTTACAGGCAACGTCATCAGGTTCGGCTATGATTATGCATATAACAACAGTTTGAAAGATAATTTTGCCTACGGCGCGGGCCTCGGCATCCGGGGCGGCAGCACCACCGTGAAAAACGTCACCTTTACGGGCAATACGCTGAACGCCGTAAACGTCAGCGCCAGAACCCAGCGGCGCGGCGCGGCCATGTATGCCGAAAACGCCCGGGTGGAAATGGATAACGTAAGCTGCTCCGGCAATACCTCGGGGGGCGGCGGCGCCGTCTGGCTCCAGAGCTGCTCCTTTATCAGCCTGCGCACCGCCCTTTCGGCGGACGACGATATCGTTCTGCAGGGGTCGGCAACGCCCATCAGCCTGCTCTCGCCCCTCACCGGTGCGGGAGAAATCGCTCTGCGCTACACCGATATTTTCCTCGGCAAGCATATCGTGTGCGGTTACAGCAATCTCGGTACGGTGGATTCCGGCTACCATAATACCACGGCGGACCCCGGCACGCTGAACGCCTATGATTATATTGAGGAAAACTCTGAACCCCATTTTATACCTGCTGAGAAGCCGCTTGCGCAGCATCTGTGGCTGGCCTCAGGTGAAGCCACCTCGGAATACACGCACGATATCATCGTTCTTAACCCCTTCGACGTCTATCTGGACGGCGAAAACGGGCTGGATGCCCTGCGCGATGCAGACGGCCACATTACCGGCTACCAAACGGATGGGAACGGCATAACGCACGACGGCGCTTCGCCCGCAACGGCGTTCAAGACCTTCGATTGCGCCAAAGAAGCCCTCAAAACAAGGATCTTCGGCAATATCATCATCTGCGGCAAGGTGACCGTGAGCACAGACGAGGATTGGGAGCTGGGCGAATTTACAGACGGCTCCTCCGGCTCGTGGTACCCCATCGTAAAGCGCTATATGAATCCGGACCGAAACGCGACAGCTTCCACCCGTTATACGGGCGTGATGGTGGAGGTAACGAACGGCGCGCTGCTCACGCTTACCGATATCATCCTTTCGGGCAACTGCCGCGAGAATGAATATCCGCGGATCTGCGGCTCCGTGCTTTCCGCCGCAGGCGGGGATATCATTCTGGAACAGGGCTGTGTGATCAAAGATAACAACGCGGATCGCGGCGGCGGGATCACCGTTTCTACCGGCGGCAGGGCGCAGATGACAGGCGATTCCAAAATCACCGGCTGCACCGTAGATATGAATAACAGCAGCACCTACGGCGGCGAAGCGCATGGCTACGGCGGCGGCGTTTACGTTGCCGGCAACGGCGAATTCTATATGAGCTCTTTCGATTGCGAGATCTCCGCCTGCGGCCCGAGCTATTGTGATGCGGGGAGCAATACGAGATGCTACGGCGCGCTGGTATGCGTGGCGGGCGGGCTCTTCCGCGTACTGCGCGGCAGGCTGACGGACGCCATGCTTTATAAAGAATACGCTACAGCCACCGCATCCTCCTGCAAGATCTACGGCGCAGTTTGTACTGTAGGCGGAAAGTATAACGACGAGACCGGCGCCGGCGCGCTGGCGGAGATCAACGTGCCCGTTACCGGCAACTTTACCCGCTATAAGGCCCCCTCCGGTTACGTCACCTCGGGGTATCCCTTTACGATCTACGGCTCGGCGTTGGCGTCCACCGGCGGCACGCTGCGCCTGCAGCCCGCGCTTTCCGTTGTTATCTGGAACGGTCAGCTCCTCGTGGCCACCGAGGGCGCAAAGATCACACAAAACCGGATCACAGACGGTTCCTCCTACGGCATGATCTACCTTACCGGCGGCAACACTCTTTTGGAGATGAAGGGCGGCGAAATCACAGACGATGAAACCGCAGCCCATTCCTACAGCGTTTATGCCGAAAGCAACGCAAGCTTTGTAATGGAAAACGGCCTGTTAAGTACCGCAAGGGCAACCAATGCCGTATATCTTACCGGCAGCACCTTCACCTTGGATGGCGGTCGGCTGAACGGGGTTAACAGTAACACAAACGCAATGGTGTACTTGAACACCAACGCTGTTTTTAATATGAAAGGCGGCTCCATTTACGGCTCTTCATCGATTACAAAGGGCGTAGACATGAGTGGCGGCAGCTGTAAAATGAACATGTCCGGCGGTGAGATCTCCGGTTTAAGAAGTTACGGGGTCTATTTGATCGCCAGCAGCGGCACACTGAACATGAGCGGCGGTATCATCAGAAATTCGAATTACGGTATTTATCTTTATTACGGGAATACAACGATAAGCGGCGGTGAGATCCACCATGCGACGACAGGCGTGTATCAAAACAGCAGCTTTTCCATGAGCGGCGGCAGGCTCTACGCCTGCAAAAACGCTCTGGATAACACAGGCGGCACCTCGAACCTGAGCGGCGGCAGGTTTTACGAGAATACGGAAAGAGCCATTTACGCCAGAGGGGGCACCGTCAACGTGACCTCGGACGACGTAGAGGTGTACAATAATATCTGTTCCTCCCCGATCGA
>JAFRSZ010000219.1 GCA_017439205.1 Clostridia bacterium | reverse complement strand
TTTGAATGCGGAAGCCAGCGCGGCGCAGTTCCCGCTTGCGAAGCTGCCGCTCCATGCCGTGATCGCGTAATCGGAGGTGTGTTTGCCGCAGTCGTTTGTGCCTGCGAAATTTGGGTTATCGGAGGATACCGCGCGGAAAAGGCTGAGCTGCAGCGCGCCGTTGCGGATCCTTGTGCCGGGGAAGCCGCCTTTGAGTATGGCGACGTTGTAACTGCCGTCGGAAATACCGGCATAGCCGAGGGTGGGCCATTCGTCGGTGATCCCCATCAGGTTGGTTTCGCCCGGATCGCCGCGCTCCATCATGCCGAAGGGCACCTCGCAGTACAGCTTTTCATCGCAGGCGAACGCGGGCGGGAAGCACGCAAATACGCGGGTATCTCTGCCGTGCCAGTCAAGGTCCGTACGGATGCGGATCAGGGCCTCGTTCTTATAAAGAGTGACCGTTTGCGTCCAGATCAGTTTTTCAATACCCTTTTCGGGATCGGTAACGGTACCGCTGAAAACAAGACGGCTGAAATACGCCGTTTCTTCTTTTACTGCACGGTCGGCAAACAGACGCCGGTGATCTCTCTCGGGCTCGCTTCTGCCGTAAAGGCTGCCGATATCTGTGCCGACGGCAAGGCACGCCGCGCCCGCGCCCATGGCGGTGCGGCCGTTCTTTTTGTCGTAGATCCCGGTGATCTGCGACGCATCCGCCTCGATGCGGAAAAACTCGTTTTCAATACGGCACGCGTTATCTATGATCTGAGTATTGATCTGCTCCGGCTGATCGCAGGGCTTCCAGAGAAACACGCGCCTGCCGAACGGCGGGATCGCGGCGTCCGTATGTAAACGCAGCCCGCTGCCGACCATCGCGGGTGAGCTTTCAAGGTCAAAAACGGCAAGCGGCGTCAGGGAAGCAGTGTAAAGCGAAACGCTTTGCGCCCCATCGGGAAGACGGAGGTTCAGCTGCGGAAAACAGGCGGGCGTATCGGTGGGGTTGAAGCAGACGGCGGCATAATAACCGTATGGAATATCTACGGGATGCAGCTTGCTCCATTCGGCCGCGGCGTCGGCATAGATCTGATACGCGCCCCGGCGCACCTCCATAATGTAACGCAGAAGCTCATGGTAAGAGGCGTCGCAGTGGGTGCCGGTGATGCAGTCGTGAAACTGGATGAACGCCATTTTGTTCCAAAGCGCTTCGAGCTTTTCGGCGGGGTAATCCCTGCGCGGGACGGTATCGGCTCTGAACCCGCCCTCAAGACGCACGGCGCAGGCAAGGCTCTCGGCTTCAAACAAAAGCTGTTCCAGCTCGGCGTTCGCTTTCTTGATCTCGATGCGGGAGGTGTAGCAGCCGCAGGCGGCGGGGTTGCCCTCGCGCCGGGTATCGATCTGATCTTCGGTATAATCGCCGCTTAAAAGCGCCTCTCTCTGGCCGCCGCACCAGGTATCGTGGTTTTCTTCAAAGCTCAGATAACAGACTTGAATACCATGGCGTTTCGCGGCGTCCTTCAGCGGGCCGTACAGAAAATCGCCGATGCGCGGCTCTTCGGTGGTGATCATCACAAAATAGTTCTCTTTGTCCGTTTCGAGCAGCTTTTCAAGAAAAACATCGGCGCTCATGTTGCCGTAATAGGCCGATTGCCGCAGCTCCTTATCGGGGCGGGTCATATCGTAAGCGCTGTCTAAGCCCGTACCGCCGCAAAGGGCGCAGCCTTTTCCGCCGCAGGCCCCGCAAGCGGGGAGCTTTACACAGTCCGCCGTGCGCAGATTCGGTTCCGGCGGCTGCAGAAAACAGCCGTCCAGCACGATGAGGGTGCCGTCCAGCCCGCGCCAGAAGGGTTTATTGTGCTTCAGTACGCGGTCAAAGATGATCAGCGCGTCGTAACCGACGGAGCGGAAAAACTGCGGCAGCTGTGAGGCAAGGCCGAAGATATCCGGCGTGATCGCGTAGCGCGGGGCGTGGTTGAAGGTCTTTTTATAATACGTTCTGCTGTAAAGGTGGTTTCTTGCCCATGATTCGCCGGAGGTGAGATTGACGTCGATCACCGCTTCGCCGCCGCCTGCAAGCTCGATCAGCCCCTTTTTTACGAGCGCTTTGAAGCGGGCGAGCTGATCGGGGTTGCGCTTCAGGAATTCCTTTACAACGAGCGACTGCTCGATCTGGTATTTTACGCCGTATTTCTCGGCAAAATCCATATATTCGAGGATCTGCGTCTCTTCGATATCCGCGTAGGGGCGCACCGTTTCGCCGGTCGGCAGAGTGAAATGATCCTGAAAACAGCGAAGCCAGGAGGGGTCCATATGGTTCCTTGCGATCAGATAGAGTTTTTTCATGATATGAGCTCCCGAACGTTTTTTTTCATTATATCACGTTTTGCGGAAAATGAACGACCGGACCCGTTATATTTTAATAAAATTATGCGGTTTTCCGACACTTATGCAGCGGTATGGCGCAAATCGGATAAAAATATAAACTGCCTCTTGTTTTTATGCCCGCGATTTTATATAATTCAAATCAGAACAATATAAAGGAGAGAAACTATATGAAATTCCCGATCGCGCTGCAGCTTTATACCGTAAGAGACGAAATGGAGGCCGATTTTGCCGGAACGCTGAAAAAGGTGAAAGAAATGGGCTACGAGGGCGTTGAATTCGCCGGGCTGTTCGGCCATACGGCGGCGGAGGTAAAGGCCCTTTGTGAAGAAATCGGGCTCGATCCGATCTCGGCGCACGTGCCGTTTACGGATATGATGGAGGATCCGTCGATCCTCGAAGATTACGCCGCCATCGGCTGCAGATACGCGGTGATTCCGTATCTGACCGAAGAATACCGCCCCGGCAGCGAAAAATTCCGCGAGGTGATCGAGGGCGCGGCGATGCTCGGCGAAAAGGCGAAGGCGCTCGGCATGACGCTCGCTTACCACAACCACGATTTTGAGTTCACAAAGCTCGACGGCGTTTACGCGCTCGATATTCTTTATAAAGAAGTGCCCGCTGACGTTCTGCAGGCGGAGCTCGATACCTGCTGGGTGCGCGTGGGCGGCGAGGACCCCGCCGGTTACATCCGCAAATACGCGGGGCGTGTGGACGTGCTGCATCTGAAGGATTATTTCGGCAGTAAAACCGAGAATATGTACGCGCTGATCGGCCTGGATGAAGACGAGAAAAAGGATACGCAGGGCAAATTCGAGTTCCGTCCGCTGGGGTCCGGCGTACAGGATTTCCCGGGCATTCTGGTTGCTGCGGCAGAGAGCGGCGTGAAATGGGTGGTTGTGGAACAGGACGAACCCAGCATGGGCCTTTCCCGCATGGAGAGCGCGAAGAAGAGCATAGATTATCTGAAGACCCTTTGATATTATCTTTGAATGATTAAAAACAAAAAATGAATGCCGCCGACGGAAACGTTCCGTCGGCGGTTCCTTTTGTTAATTGACGGCGAAGCGGTTCAGAAGCACTTCGCGGAAGAGCATTGCGTTGACGCAGACGGCGGGGTCGCGCTCGTATGCTTCTATGAGCGCTTCGATCTCATTTTTCAGCGCTGTGTTTTGTTTGTCGCAGATCCAGCCCAGCAGCTTTTCGGTGATCTGAACGGAAAAACGGAATTTCTTCGTCCATCTGGCAAGCTCGCGGCAGATCGGCAGATCCCGTTCGAGAAAGAGCAGACATTCGCGCGCGCGCAGCAGGTAACCGCTTTTTTTCATGTCTATCTGTTCCGCGTCGCCTGAGGCGCAGGCGCGTTCAAGTTCGTGAAAGAGCGCCGCCAGCTCGGGCGCGTTTTCATCCCGCAGGCAGGAGGTGCGCAGCTGATCCGCGAAGAGCAGAAAGGAAGCCGCGTTCTGATCGCCGACGACCTCGGCAACGGCTTTTTTCCACGCGCTTTCGGGGTCGTAACGGGGGCCGTTCCAAAGGTAATCCGCCACGGTGATCAGCGGGATCTTCGAGCATTCGGCGTATTGCATGCAGTTGGAGATCAGCCCGCCGGCAAAGCGGTGCAGCTCTTTATCTCTGCCGATCAGCGGCCCCAGGTGCATCTCGTGGAGCATGGCTTCGTCGTTGACGGGGTAGTTATCCCAATAGAGCGGCCGATGACAGGTGCATTCGGTGAATTTCAGCGCCTCGGTAAAACCGATCTCGCGCGAGCAGATATCTCTGCCGGTCCAGAACAGCGATACTTCGGGCGGGATGTTTTGCCCGAGCTTCGATATATAGTATTCGTCGCCACGGCCGTTATACTGCGTGGGGCAGACCGTGAGCCGGATACCGGGATCTTTCTTTTTCAGCGCGTCGTATACGCGGCAGATGAGGTCTATGTGGGCGTTCACGGGTTCGGCGTAGGCTTCGGCATCTTCGCTGTAAGCAAGCGTTTCGCCGATATCGTCCAGCAGCAGCCCGAACCTGCGGAACCCGGCGGAATAAAGCTGTTCATATTTTGCAAGCAGCGCGCTGAAATCGGCGGGGGAGGTATATCGGATCGAGAGCCCCGGGGCGAGGCACCAGTAAAGATCCATGTGGCAGGACCGCGCCGTGCCGAGCAGCTCACGCAGTTTTTCGAGTTCTTCGGCGGGGTAGAGATCGCGCCATTTTTCGCGGTGATAAATATCGTCCTTGGGCGCGTAGTATACCGTGTTCATGCGGTGTTTTGCCATGCAGAGCATCATGTTAAGGCGCTGATCGTGCGTCCACGGCGTACCGTAGAAGCCCTCGATATAACCGCGAACGGCGAAAGCGGGCGCGTTTACATATTCCCCCGCGGAAAGTGGTCCGTCGCGCAGCCGTTCGTTAATTTCGCAAAGGGCGTAAAAAGCGGCCTTTTCACCGGCGCAGCGGATCTTTACATGCAGACCTTCGCCCGCTTCAAGAACGGAGAAACGGTACATTTCGTCGGTATACCGGCGGTTTTTTTCGTCGTAACAGACCTGTTCAGTATTTGAGTATAAGACCTCAACAGAAGCATTATCCATTTTTATTCTCCGTGCGCATCGCGGCAAGCACCGCGCCGTATTCCGGCGGGTTCGGCAAAAGCCCGACCCTGCAGCCGGGAAAATCCTTCTTTACGTATTCCGAAAACAGGGCGGCATAGCTTTCGTGATGCTGGAACATGCCGCCCCAAAGCCCCAGCGGTGCGTTTTCGGGCAGCTTACGAAGCAGCGCTTTCACGGTTTCGGCAAAACCTTTTGCCTGATCTTTCAGTATGGACGAGGCCACGGCGTCGCCTTCTTCGGCGCAGCGCAAGACCTCGGGGGCAAAAGCGGCGACGGTACCGGGCGTAAACGGCGTTTTATAAAGGGTATCAAGCAGTGCCGGAACGCTTTCGGCGTTATAAAAAGCAAATAACCGGTCTTTGATCATCGTGGCGGGGCCGCTTTTGTCAAAGCAGCGCAATCCCGCGCCGACAGCCTGCCGCGCAACGGCAAAGCCGGAGCCCTCGTCGCCGATAAGATACCCGTAACCGCCGGTATGGATGATCCTGCCGTCCCGATCACGCCCGGCAGCCATGGAGCCGGTGCCGCAGATCGCGATCGCGGCGCCTCCCTCGGAATCCATCGCGGCAAGGGCGACGCCCACGTCGGAATCGAGAATAATGTGATCGCAGGGGATCACGCCGCCGCAGAGCCGTTCGGTGAGCGCATCGTCAGCGGGGCCGTCCAGCGCGGCGCAGCCGATACAGGCGGAGGAAAGGGGGATATCCCGGCCGCCGAGCGCGCCCGCAACGGCCGCCCGCAGATTTTCGCGCGCGGCATCTATGCCGATGGCATTGTAATTGATACCGCCGGCAAAGAAAGACGAAATACGCGCGCCTGTCTCATCGCAGATGAGCGCCGTTGTTTTCGAGCCGCCGCCGTCAACGCCGAGATAATAACGCATAATAAGTGAACCACCTTTACAGTATGGATTCGCGCCGGTTACGGAATCATAACTTCAGCCCGAAGGCGACGTCGCCGGGCGTTTCTTCCAGCTGCGTAAAACCGTATTTACGGTAAAAACTTTGGCCGACCTGATTTTGCGAGCCCACCGTGAGCATTACGCCCGGTACACGCTTTGCGCGCAGGTGTTCGGCGAGCCGGTCGACGAGTTTGTGACCGAGGCCCTGCCGCTGGTACTGCGGCAATACGTCGATATGCAGGTGCGCGGGGTATTCCGATTTGAATTTCCGCTGCGGGTCGGCGCTGTGCATCGAGGCCTTGTAGACGTGCTTCTGCCCCTTCAGGCGCGAAGCGTACGTACCGTAAAACACGGATTCAAACCGGTCGAAGCTTTCGGCGCATATGATATACGCCACGGCGCGGTCCTCTTCGTTCACCGCAACAAAGCAGTTTTCGGGTTCCCGCTCGATATAGTAATCGCAGTAGGTGGTGATCACAAAGTTCTGCACCTCGGGGGGATCGGCGCAGGGGCCCTCGCTGTTGAGACAGACAAAGCGCACGTCTTCTTTGTATTTCGGTTCGTAAGGTATGATCGTCGTCATTTCGTTCCCTCGCCGTAAGGTGCGCGCGTTTCGCCGTAGAGCACCGGCACCGCCTTCGGCAGCAGGCCGTTGTCGTATTCGCCGGTCCACTGGTCGCCGGCGTCCACCATCGCTTTGAAGGTTTCCTGATCGAGCGCCGCGTGGATCTCGTAAATGCCGATCAGCTCGCCGTTTTCCTTGCGTGCCGCGCCCCAGAAGGCGTGGTGGCCGATGTAGGTGACGCCCGCGGGGATGTACATATAATCCATTTCGATGGCGGAATTGAAGCAGTCGGACCCGATGTAGGTGAGCGAATCAGGCAGGGATGCCTTTATTTCGGCGGCTGCGGGAATGAATTTATCGGCGGCGTCCGTTTCGCCCGCGTAATCGCCGGTATAGGTATCGACGCGCTCCAGATGCCAGTTGCGGAAGATCGCCATGGTTTCAAGTTTTTCAAGACCTTCGGGCAGATATATTGTGAAAAGGTCGGAATAGTTCATCGCCAGCGGGCCGATCTCTTTTACGGATGAAGGAACAACATAGGTGTTAACTTCCTTCTCGTACTGCTGGGTATAATATTCGTTATACTTATCTTTGCCTTCCTTCTTCCAGTTCTCGGTGGGCCAGTACTGGCCTTCGTAACCGTATTTCGTGCGCAGATACGCGTCGTGGTCGATGGGGTAGCAGATGAGGCGAGAGCCGTCCTTTGAGAACAGAACGCCGTCGATATCGCGGTAATTCGGGTTGTCTTTGTCCACACGGATCTCCTGCAGCGCGTAGCAGGAGTAAAACGCCTTATCGTCGATATCGGTCACGCTCGCGCCGATCTCGATGCGGCGGATGCGCTCGTCGCAGTTGAAAGCGTATTCATGGATCGCGGATATGGGCGTGGCTTCGTCGGTGACCAAGGAATACTTCAGGTGGCGTTCGTTTTCTCCCGCTTCGTTGGTTACGATGTAAGATTCGCTCTGTACGTCGGTAACGAGATTATCTATGCGCAGCTCGAAGATCTCGCCGGGATTGGAAAAGCGCGTGAGCTCGGTTTTGCCGTTTTCAAGGACCGTGTATTTGAAGGGATCGTTGTGAAGGATGTAAAACGAGAAGAAAATGGAGATGGCTACGGCGATCGCCAGCACAACGGTGATAAAGACCTTTTTCCTGCCTGCGTTATCAACGGTTTTGTTGATCAGCGGCTTCTGCAGCCCTTCTACCTGATAGGTCCAGATCTCACTTTCGGGGATCGCGTCTTTATACGAATCGTATATCGCCTGGTCAACGAGGTTGTTCTTGACTTTCTTTTCTTTCTTACTCATTTACCGTCACCTCCGTTTCACCCTGCTTTGAGGTAACTTCTTCTCTGCGGCGAAGTACCGCCATGACCTTATTTTGCTTATCGTCGTCGTAATCCCAGAAGAAGTAGGGGATCGCCATCAGAAGATAGCCCAGCGTGTCGATGAGTATTGGAATGATGATGATATAAAGCCGGGAATCGTCAACGTAGAGTACGTCCCAGTTTGAATTGAAGCCGTGGGCAAGCAGCAGCAGCGGGATGATCAGGCCCACGAAGGACGTGATGGGGCCGGTGAACCAGCCGAACACGCCCGAAAAACTCTCGAGACGTTCGCCGGAGAGATACATTTGATAGTCGTTGATGCGGATATCCATATCGTGGCCGACCGAGGTGGGTACCGTTTTGCACATTTCCATAAGGATGAGCACGAGAACGCAAACGGAGCCGCAGAGCACCACCTTATGGCGGAAGAGCACCAG
>JAFRSZ010000218.1 GCA_017439205.1 Clostridia bacterium | reverse complement strand
GAACAGGCCTCCGACGGCGCGCTGCCGAACGAGCGGGAGGCGCTGCTGGAAGCGGCGGTAAAAGCCGAAAAGCATTAAATTGGAATTTAGCGCACAGTGCGCGCCAATGAAATATTAAAAATTAACAATTAACAATTAATGAAGGGCTCCGCCCTTACCCGATTATACTCATCGGATAAGCAGGTTTCTCCTTTTTCCGTAAAGCCTTTTCTATATAATCAAAACGCACACCCAGCGTTTTCCGAAATTGTTAATTATTCATTGTTAATTGTTAATCAAACGGCGCGTTAAACTGAAATTTGAACACATATCATGAAAGGAGCATTTGCCATGTTCGATTCCATTCTTCAGTCCTTTAGCAATATCTGGGACCAATATATTTTTACGCCGGAGGGCGGCGTTGTATCAACGGTGTGCGCCGTGCTCAGCATCATCGGCATGTGGCTGCTGTTTAAAAAGGCGCATAAGGCCGGCTGGCGCTCGCTGGTGCCCATCCTCAATATCTACACGCTGGTGCAGATCGGCGATACCACGGGCCTCAAGGCGCTGCTGTTTCTGATACCGGTGGTAAACGTGATCTACTATGTCTTGTTCTGCTTCCGTCTGGCCCGATCCTTCGGCAAGGGGCTGCTGTTCGGCGTCGGCCTGATGGTGTTCCCGCCGTTCTTCATGCTGATCCTCGGGCTCGGAAGCGCAAGGTACCGGAGAAGGTAAAATTCAATTCGGAATTCGGAATGCGGAATGCGGAATTATGTTCGGGTAAACAAAGGGTCAACAGTGATCGCATGCGGCTTCCGGGATTTTAATTCCGAATTACGCATTACGCATTCCGAATTAAAAAAGGCGGCTTTCGCCGCTTTTTTTCACGCCTCTTCAAAGATCTCTCGAAGCAGTTTTTCGGTGTAATCCCGCACCGCCGCGAAGTCCATCGCGTCAACGTAATACCGTTCCAGCTCGTCGTGGAGCTCCTTTGCCTCCCTGAGGCGCACCAGCGCTTCTGCAAGCATTTCGTCCCGGGCGCGCGAGGTGAAGCGCAGGCGGTTTTTGTGCATGCCCATCTCGTTTTTGGAGAGGAAGCGCCCGCACTGCACGTTCGCGGCGGCGTCGTCCCTGAAGGGGTGGCGGCGGTTGGAGGTGAACACGCCCAGCGATAATTCCGGCAGCAGCAAATGTTCGGTCTTCGCGTCCGGCGCCAGCGGGCAGAGGCACCGGATCACCCGGTAGCCGTTTTCCTCCGCGCCGGCGGCAAGCCCCTCGACCAACATGGAGGAAGCGAGGCCGATCTCGTCATGCAGAACGATCTTCTTTTCGCAGAGCGCCTCGGCCGTTTCGTAAAATACCCGGATCCCCTCGGGGGTGAGCGCGCTCAGAAAGCGGCGCTGCGAGGGCCCCGCCTCTCCGGCTCCCACGCCGAAGCTGCGCTCGCTGAGGCTGGAAACAAAGCGTTCCAGTTTTTCCAGCTCCAGCGCGTCGGCGGCGATCTTCGCCAGATCCGCGGCGGCGCACCCGGCGGCGTGCAGAAAGCGCGTACACTGGGCGTGCTTTTCTTTATTTTCATCCGTGAGGCGCAAAATCTCTTCGCGGTGTTCGCGCAGTTTACGGTCGTTACGGAACGCGCCGAGATCCGCGATGGTCTCGCACACGCCCGGATACTTCGGCTCCAGCACGTGGGGAGAAGTGCCGTCCGCGATGCTGACCCGCAGCGACGGTATGATCACCCCGTCCAGTGAACGCGGGTCCGACGAGCAGTAAATGCGCTCGCAATACAGCCCCCGTTTATCCGCTTCCGCCGCCACGCGCTTCATCAGCGTGCTCTTGCCGGTGCCCGGCCCGCCCTTGATAATGATCAGACGCCAGCCCGCCCGCGGGGAAACCAGCTCGCTGAACAGCGAGTAGAACCCCTGCGGCGTGTTGGCGCCCAAAAAGAAGGAAACCCCTTCGGTTACGATATTTTCCCTGTGCATACGATAACCCCTCCGTGTTCACGTTGTTCGGTTTATTGTATGCCGCAGGGCGGGATAGGTGACAAATTGCAGTTTGATTATCCAACCGACCCTTCCGTTCCGCTGCCGGGGGCGGGCTCCGGCGTTTCGGCGGCTTCGAGCAGCACGTCCGCGAGAGAGGTATCGTTAAAGAACGTATCGGCGTTATAGAGATACAGCACGTCGGTGATCCCGTACTGGTTCATCACTGGGATAAGGCTGTCGTAATAATAGCGGGGGTCCACCATAACGATCTCTTCGAAATACGGATACAGAAACTGCATCGCGGCGTTGGCGTAGGAATCCTTGAACACCAGCAGCTTTCGCCCGGTATCGGCCGTGGTGCGGATGCGCACCAGCGCGTGGTTGCCGCCGAAAAACACGGCGTACTGATCTCTGGTATCCAGAAAGGCGCGCCGGTACATGGAGCTCTCGGCCTCGCCCCCGTCCGCGTAGTTCACGTAATACGCGATATCGGTTTCGGGCAAGTATATGTCGATCGTATCCCTGGTTTTATGGCTGCCGCTTTTGGCGGCGAGCGTGCCCTCGAAGGTCTCCGAAAGCGTATGGGTCTCGTATTTTTTTACAAGCGGGCCGGTCTCCAGCTGCGCGGCGATCGCTTCAAACGCGTATTTCGCGCCGAGGCTCGTCCAGTGGTGGTCGGTGCGGTAATAGATGTATTCGTCGCTGTGGGCGGAGAGCGCCTTGCACAGATCGACGGTTTTCACGTTTTTCAGCCGCTTCGCGAAGGCGGCGAGCTGCGCCTGCTGATCGGGCGCTTCGGCGTACGGCGGCAGATATTTGCGCTGCGTCCACACGGCGTTGGGCGCAACGGCGAAAAGATACTTTTGTTCGGGGTACGCAGACGCAAAGGCGTTGATCGCGTCGGCAAGGGCGGTCACGTTTTCTTCCTCCGGCGTTGTCGGGATCAGAAACAGCCGGTCCTCTTCGCCGAGGTATACGCCGCCCGCTTCCCTGCTTCCGGCAACGGACTGCACAAGATGATGCAGCGCGCTGAACGTATCGCGCCCCACAAAGTGGTCGGCAAACCACGTTTCGAAGCCGGACTGAAAATCGCCCTTCAAAAAGGCCGAAACGCTGAACTGCGGCGCGCCTGCCAGCACGCGGTTCTCGGTTTCGGAGAACTCCTTTTTCGGCAGCGACAGGCTGAGCGCGCCGAACAGCAGCGCCGTACACAGCACAGCGCTCGCCCCCATCACGGCGGCGCGGGGCGCGGCTTTTGCGCGCACCTTTGCCGGGCGGAGATCCACGGTAACAACGGGTTCGGTCTGCGCTTCTTCTTCCGCCTTTTTTTCGGCGGCCTCTTTCGCTGTCAGCGCGGCTTTCTGCTCTTTCTGCGCGGCCTCGGCGGCGGCGATATCAACGGTGATAATATCCATACGTAAACCTCCTCCCGTTAAAACTGCGCGTACAGAAAGCTCTGGTAGGTGCCGCTGATCATCGCGGCCAGCGAGAGCGCCAGCAGCGAAAGCAGCAAAACGACCTTCAGCGGAATGAACGCCTTTTTATCCTTCAGCCGGTCGCCGAGCGCCTTCGGAAGCGGCGTGGAACCGACCGCGGCAAGGGCGAGCCACACGGCCCCGCCGCGCAGCAGGTACACTGCCCCGCCGTTCACAAGGCCCGCGCCCCCTACGCCGACGAGGCGCAGAAGATACCTTCCCGTGTAAGAGAGCGACGGCGAGAAGAACGGCGTCCAGCCCAATATCACAAGGAGGAAGGTGAGCGCGACGTTCACCGCCTTCGGGAGCTTCTTCTTCAGCCCGGCGAACACGAACTTTTCGAGCAGCAGCAGCGCCAGATGGTACGCGCCCCACGCCACGAAGGTCCACGCCGCGCCGTGCCACAGCCCGGTGAGCAGCCATACCACGGCGAGGTTGCGCACGGTTTTCGCCTTCCCCTGCCGGCTGCCGCCCAGCGGGATATATACGTAATCGCGGAACCAGCGGCCCAGCGTGATGTGCCAGCGACGCCAGAAATCGGCGATCCCCACGGACGTATAGGGGCGGTCGAAGTTTTCGTCAATATGAAAACCGCAGGCGTTTCCGAGGCCGACGGCCATATCGGAATAGCCGCTGAAATCGAAATAGAGCATAAACGCGTAGGCAAACAGCCCCAGCCACGCGTGAACCACGGTGAGCTCCGCGGTGGGAAGGGCGGAGATCGCGTTGAAGGAGACGGCGAGGCTGTCCGCCAGCACGAGCTTTTTGGCGAGGCCCACCGTAAACCGGGTGACGCCCGCCTCGGTAAGGGCGGCGGAACAAACGCGGCCGCGCAGCTCCTTTTCAAAATCGGCGTATTTTACGATGGGGCCCGAGATGAACTTCGGGAAGAACGTGAGATACAGCGCCGCGTCGATGAAATTTTTCGGCGCGGGGGTATCGCCCCGGTAAACGTCCGTTAAAAACGAGACCGCCGAGAAGGTATAGAACGATATGCCCACCGGCGCGAGCGGCAGGGTCAGGCTCCGTCCCGCCCCGAAGACGCTCAGCGCAAAGCCGGTATATTTATAGAAAAACAGCAGCAGAAGATTCACCGTAACGCCCGAGATAAACACGAGCCGGGCGTGTTTGTTCCGTTCGCCCCGCTGCAGCGCCGTCAGTTCGAGCGCGGTAAAGAAATTGAACAGAGCGCTGCACAGGATCAGCAGCATATCCCGGGGGCTGCCCCAGGTGATGAACGCCGCGCTCAGAAGAAGCAGCACCGCGTTTTTGGCCTTTTCGGGCGTTACGCGCTGCAGTATCCACCCCGCGGGCAGAAACAGAAACACAAAAAACAGACTGTTCAGCGACATCTCACAGCACCTCATAGAACGCGGCGACGGCGTCGTCGGCCCCGGCGCTCACGATAAACAGAAAGTAGTTGCCCGGCGCTTCGATGCGCGCGTGGTCATTCAGCAGCGCCACCTGCTCAATGCCGTAGCCCTCAAACACGTTCAGCTGGTCCTTTATACGCTGTTCGGCGGCGGCAACGAGCGCGTTCGCGCTCTGCCCCGGGTTCAGCTTCACCAGCAATATCTCTTCGGCGCCCATGTTCGTGCTGGGGTAATACAGTACGCATTCCTCGTAATCGGCGGGAGAAACGCCGTACAGCCGCCGAACCATCTGGTTCTCGCCCTCGCGCACGTCCGAGAGATCCACGCTGCCGGTCACGGCGGAAAGCACGGTTTCAAAGGGCGTGTCGCTGGTCACGTATTTTTTGCCCGCGAAGCCGAGGACGACGGTCGCCGCGAGCCCGGCCAGCGCCAGCAGGCGCAAAAGCGCGTAAAGCTTCGTTTTCATGCGTCTTCCCCGCCTTCCGTTTCGTCTTCGTCTGCTTCTTCTCCGGCGTCGGTTCCTTCGTCTTCCTCCGACGCGGTCGTTCCGGTTTCTTCGGGCGCGTCCTGTGTAAGTCCTGCGGCGGCGGCGCGCGCACGCAACATGCCGTCGTAAATGTTGTTCGCCCAGTAGACGTAAAACGCGGAGTTCACGTGGACGCCGTCCGGCTCCCAAAGGGTATCGATGTATTCGGCGGAGATGCCGTCGTTGTTCACGAACACCACGTCGTGCTCGGGGCAGGTTACCGCAAGAGAGGCGTTGAACAGCTCGATCCTCTTCCAGCCCGGCGATTTCGCGAGCGCGGCGTCGGTGGTGGGCAGCACGGAGCTGATGATGAATTTGGCGTCCGGCAGAAATTCGCGGATCTCTTCAATGTATTTCATGAAGGTTTCAGCGTAGATTTCGCCGTTGTCGAAATACGCGCCGGCGTCGTTCAGCCCGAAGCAGAAAATAACGTACGATGGATCGAGGCTTTTGAGCTCGCCGTAATGGCTGGGGATGCTCAGAATGGACGCGCCGCTTTCGGCGAGGACGCGGCGGGATTCCAGAAAGCCGTAATACGAAAAGCCGACGGCGCGGGAATCGCCCAGAAGCACGTAATCCCTGAATTTCGCCCATACGCCCTTATCGCCGTTGCCCTTATCTTTTTCCGCCGAGCTCTGCCACCCGTCGCGGGTAAAGCCCTCCGCCGCCGCGGCGAGGATGCGGCTGCGCTCCTCTTCAACAAAGCGGCTCTCTTCGCGCGATTCGATCAGCCGGTCGATGGAGGCGGGATCTCCCCCGTTTTCAAGCGACTGCAGTATTTTCTCCGCTCCCGGCGCGGCTGCGCTCCCGGCAGAAGCTCCGCCGAAGCGCAGAACGGCGGTCATCAGGCCCGCCGCGATCAGCACCCCGCACAGCGCCTGCCCGCCGTAAAACAGTATTTGTTTCATCCTGTTCATAAACTGTATCTCTCCGAAAAAACCATAACGTGAAATGACGCTGCAAGTATACCGCAAAAACCGACGTAATGCAAGCGCATTCGGCAAAGAAAACAATACGGCAAACGGAGAACAGGCCGAACCGGCGTTCAACCCCACGGGGTTTCAGGATTTTCCGGAGCGGACCCCCGAATGGCGGTACCTTATGGACCTGCCGCCGGATCAATAACAAACAAAAAATGAAAAAAGCGGATTTTCAGTAAAATTTCACTGCATCTCCACTTTTTTCAGTTTTTACCGGAATTTCGCACCTGAAAGGTTAATAATATTGACATTCTGCACCTGATTGGATATAATATAATTGAAGGAGGTGCATATCATGGCACAGGCAACTTTCAGCGTTCGCATGGATGACGCCCTGAAAGAACAGTTTGAAACGCTTTGTCAGGAATTCGGAATGAACATGACCACGGCGATCAACGTATTTGCACGGGCGGTCGTGAGAGAACGCCGTATTCCGTTTGAGATCTCTTCACCGGATGCGCTTGTTACAAGAAACACTGCGCTGCAGGCATTTCAGGCGCTGCGCACACAGGCAAAAAACAACGGCATATCCGATATGCCGCTCGACGAGATCAATGAAGAAATCAATAAAGCGCGCAGAGAGGCAACGCAATGATCTGTTATGCCGTAATCGATACCAACGTGCTCGTTTCCGCTTTGCTTACAAGCAAAAATGACGCAGCCACGGTACAGGTGGTTCAAAAAATGCTGAGCGGTGAGATCATTCCGGTTTACAGCAAAGAAATCACAAAAGAATACCGCGAAGTGCTGCACAGAAAAAAATTCGGATTTTCTTCTGAACTTGTCGGGTATCTGCTTTCAGCCATAGAGCAGTTCGGCATTCTGATGGAACCGTCTCCGTCCGGCGTCACCCTGCCGGATATGAACGATCTTCCTTTCTATGAAGTCGTTCTTGAGAAAAGGAACCGAAACAACGAGGGTTATCTTGTAACGGGAAACAAAAAGCATTTTCCCATAGAACCGTTTATCGTCACACCGAACGAACTGCTGGAAATTCTGAACCGGGAATCAATTGATCCGGTAACCGCTTTATAAAAGTAACCGGTGTAACCGCTTTTTTGAAACATATATACAAGGCGTTCTCGCGATATATGTTTTTTGCGGTTACACCGGTTACTTCGGTTGCTTTTTGCTATTCCCGCTTTGCGCCGCACTTTTCGCAGAAGCGGCCGGTGCAGTAATTGCCGCAGGCGCAGCGCCACAGTCGTTGGGCGACGGGGTTTTTCTGCAAGAACACGTTCACGGGAACGGCCTTTACTGCACTGTGCGCGGCAGCCCGCAGGGCGTCCGCCTGCGCCGCCGCCAGGTACCCTGCCGCGGCAACGGGGTCGGAGAGCGCCGCGGCAACGTCGAGCTGCTGCAGCAGACGGATATCCCCCTCCCGGGGCGCGATCTGCGAGAATGCCGCCGATACCACGGCGAAGCCGCGCAGCGCCTCCCACTTTTCGGTCAGGCGTTCGGAGACCGCCTTGCAAAACTGCGGCGTGCACGCGATCAGCGCGGCGGCGGTAAGCCCCTCGGTAAAAAGCTCAGCCAGCGCGGCGGCGGCAGCGGAGGCGAATTCTTCGGTGAGCTGCGGCAAAACGGATTCCACCGTGACCGTGCCCGCGCGGCAGCGGCACACGGATTTATAAAACGTAAGCGGATCCGACACCCTGAAAGAGAACGCGCCCGCAAACCGGATCGGCACGTCCAGCGAAAGATTGCCCGCGGCGTTGACGAGGCTCACGGTGCGCTCG
>JAFRSZ010000217.1 GCA_017439205.1 Clostridia bacterium | reverse complement strand
GCTCACCATGTGCCCGGGCGTGAAGATCTTCATTCTGGAGCCCTTCGTGCTCAAAGGGCCCGCCACGGAGGATAACTGGGGCGTGTTCGATACCGAGACCCGCATGCGCGCTGAGAGCGCGAAACGCGTCGCCGAAAAATACGGCCTCGTCTTCGTGCCGCTGCAGGCGAAGCTGGATGCGCTGTGCGAGAAGGCGCCCTCCACCTACTGGCTGCACGACGGCGTCCATCCCACCGCCATGGGGCACGCGGTGATCGCGCGGGCGCTCGAAGAGGCTTTTGAAAAACAGCTTGCGTAATAATCCGTAATCATAGAAACAGGAGTATGAACCGATGAAAAACACTGTAAAACGCATCATTGCGATCCTTCTCTGCGTTTGCCTGACGGGGTCCGTTGTTGTCGCGGCGGGCGCTGCGAGCGTGGACCATCCGCAGGAGGACTACGACTACTGGCAGTCCCTTTGGGGCACCTCCTCGATGCCCGACGAGGCAACCGACGCCTACGCCGTGTTTGCCAACTACCTGAACGGCATCTTCAACAATATCGGCAACGTGGGCCCCGTGCAGCAGGAAACGAACGGTTCCTTTACCGGGACCTTCATCCTGTTCCTGCGCGAGCTGCTTGCCCGCGTTCTGAACGCGATCTCGAACCTCGTGATCAACAACGGCCTTGCCGGCGGCCTTGCCGCGCTGGTGCCCGGCACCGATGCGGTGGAGCGCTACGAAGATTTCGATCTCGCCGCCTACGAGGGCTTTATGGCCGGTATGGATACCTTCAACACCGAGGTGGGCGAGAATAACGTATGGAGCCTCGGCTACAGCGAAAAGAGCATTCTGCCCGCCGATTTCGGCGAGACCTCTTACGCCAAGGGCGCCTATCTGCCCGATATCTACGGCAGCGAGATGTATAAGGACGACGACGGCAACGACGAGGATCTGCGCGTGCGCACCGTTATTCTGGACGACGGCTCCGGCCGCGGCAGCGCGGTGTTCGCCGTGATCGACGCCATCGGCATCGCCAACGCGGACGTGCGTCTGATCCGTGAGGCGCTGGCCGATTTCGCCGCCGAAAACAACATCGTGAGCATCAACGTGAGCTGCACGCACATCCATACGGGCATCGACCTGCAGGGCATCTGGACCAAGCCCGTCACCACGCTCAGCAACAACATCTTCAGAAGGGAAGAGGTTCGCTACGGCGTGGACCGCACCTTCCTGCAGAGCGTGATCGACAGTACCGTTGCGAGCGTGACGGACGCTTACGCCGATATGAAGACCGGCAAGCTCTGGTTCTCCTCCGCCGATATTTCGGAATACGTGCACGACCGCACCGCGCCCTACGCGCTGGACAGCATGCTCTATAAGCTGGAATTCCTGCCGGACGATCCTGCTGCGACGCCCACGGTCATCGCCACCTTCGGCTGCCATCCCGAATCCGCCAGCTACGATTGGAACGCCCCCGCTGACGGCGGCAGGTACGATACAAAGTTCAGCGCGGACTTCATCTGGTATATGGAAAAGATCATGAACGCCGCGGGCTATAACTTCATCTACATCCAGGGCGACGTGGGCACCGTTACCTCCTCCAGAGGCCTGACCAACGACGGCATGGATCTCAGCGCCCATGAAACCGCCGTGCGCTACGGCTACGAGCTGGGTTATATCACGCTCACGCTGAATATGACCTACGAAGAGCGCATCCGCGTCAACGAGGCCACCGGCGATAAGCTCGGCGTGGCCGAAGGCAGAGACAACGAAGATTACACCGTGTGGTACGAGGGGCTCGAAACCGTGCCCGCCGAAGAGGTGGCCCCGCTTCTGAACATCGCGCACGACCAGTTCATCATTCCCGTGCAGAACAACCTGATCGCCGCCGCCGGAAAGGTGAGCCTTGTGGATAACCTTGTGCTGCGTGATAAGGTCGGCAATTACTATACCGTTACCGAGGTCGGCTACATGGAGCTCGGCGATACGCTCAAGGTGTATCTCAGCCCCGGCGAGACCTTCGGCGAGCTGCTTGTGGGCGGCGACGGCCTCAAGGGCTTCCCCTATGCGAGCATCCGCGATACCCTCGGCGGGAACGTGATCGTGATGGATCTGATGAACGACGCCGCCGGTTACGTTGAAAACGACGCCATCTTCGTGTACGCGGGCATCCAGTACGCGGACGAGGCCAATTACGACGGCGACAGCTGGGGCATCGTTTCTTACGGCGAGCACACCGGCAGCATACTGATCGGCAAGCTTTACGAGCTGGTGGACCGCGTAAAAGGCGGAGAATAATAATTCGGAATTCGGAATGCGGAATGCGGAATTATTTGAAGTATTAACAATGAACAATTAAAAATGAACAATTTCGGAAAACATTTCGTGTTTTGATTATTATGAGAGAAGCGAATAACAAGGTTCTGCCGAAGGCAGGTTCTTATAGAAAGAAACAGGGAGATTTTTACGAAATAAGATGATTGCACGAAACCTCTTTCTTTTTGAGAAAGAAGCCTTCGCCCACTTTCCGAATTACGCATTCCGAATTACGCATTCCGAATTAAAAAAGGCAGGTGTCACTGAATGAATAACCCGCTGGGCTTTCTGTTTTCCCGCGAGGAGACCGATACCCATGTGAACAACCGCGAGATCCTGTATTACGCTTCGGGCCTGGCGGGGCAGAACATCTCTTACGGCTTCATATCCGGCAGGCTTACGTACTATTACGAAAACCACGCGATGAGCCAGCAGAACGCCAGCAAGGTGGGCAAGCTGATGACCGCCACCTACCTGTGGGACGCGATCAACGATATGATCGTGGGCGCATGGGTGGATAAACGCCCTCATAAGCCGTTTCAGAAAATGCGGCCGTATCTGCTGTATCTGCCGCCGGTCATCGGCGTGCTCGGCGCGTTCATGTTCATGCGCATGGGCTCCTCGGATCCGTTCAAGCTGGTCTATCTGGGCGTGCTTTACTTTATGTGGGATCTGCTCTATTCCTTCCAGGACGTGGGACTTTGGGGCCTGCTGGCGCTTTCCAGCCCCCATTCGCACGAGCGCAGCCGCATCGCCCAGTGGGTCACCATCGGCGCGGGCGCCGGTTCCACCGTTTCGAGCGCCTTCCCGTTCTTATGGGACCTGCTGAAAAAGAGCATGCCGGAGCACGCGATCTTTACGCTGTTCGCTTTCGTGTTCGGTCTGGGCGGCGAGCTGCTGAGCGTCAGGGCCGCAAAATTCCGCGAGCGGGTGGATTCCCCCGTGCAGCAGGAAGAAAAGCTCTGGGAATCGCTTGCCATCATCCGCCACAACCCCACGCTGATCTTCATTTCGCTGGCGCGGTTTTCGCAGGGGCTTTCGCCGCAGATCAACGGCACCTATTTCTTCCAGAGCGAATACCGGAACTCCGACGTCGGCTTTTTGAAGGGCGGCACGGCGGAGATGCTTTACGGTATCATTTCCGGCACGCCCGGCGCGGTGGCCATGCCCTTTGCGAATAAGATCATCGATAAGCTCGGCGGCATGAAACGCCTGCTGGTGGTGTCGCAGGTCACCGCCATCGTGATGCGCCTTGCGGCCTTCGGCGTGGGCAATATCCCGGTCCTGAAATACAGCACCCTGCCCGGTTTCATCGTGATGAGCCTTTTGTGCGCGGTGTACAACGTGCCCGGCGCGCTGATGGACATCGCCCACCGCTCGCTCACCAGCGATTCCATCGACGAGGTGGAGCTGAAAACCGGCGTGCGCACCGAGGGCGTGTCGTTCTCGATGCAGAATTTCACCACCAAGCTCACCTCCGGCGTGCGCACCTTTATCCAGAATTACTTTTTGTTCCACTTTTTGCGCTACAAGGCCTACGACGATGAAAACTATATCGATATGCAGGGCGAAAAGTTCTATCGCTGGCAGTTCAAGCTGTTCATGCTGGGACCCATCGTGGGAGCCGTATTGTATCTGTTCTTCATCAGCTTCGTAAAAGACAACAAAGAACACCGCGCCGAGGTGGAGCGGCTTTTAAGGGAGCGCCGCGCCGAACGCGGGGCCGAGGCAGTATCTTCCGCTGCGGAGATCAATTAAAATATTTCAAACAAACTTTTTGAAAGATTATTATTTTTAATGTTGACAATCCCGTCCGTTTGTGGTTTAATGGTTGCAATATCCCCAAAGACGAAGACGGAATTAATGATCGCTTCCCCTTGCTTCCAGAGAACCGGCGGTTGGTGCGAGCCGGAAAGCAACGGCGGTCAGTCTCCTTCCCGAGTCGGCTTCGTGAACCGAAAGAAGTAATGAAGCACGGTCGCCCCGTTACAGGCTATGGGCTTTACTGATTTACTGAGCCCGAAGAGCGCCCGCGAAACGCGGGAAGCAGGGTGGTACCGCGGAGAAATTCGTCCCTGAGGCAAGAGCCTCAGGGACTTTATTTTAGTGAAAAAGTAAGAGTGAAGAGTGAAGAAGAAAGGAAGGGCTCCGCCCTTACCCGATGATAGAAGACGTAACCGAAAGTTCATGTTTATAATGCGGCGCAGCCGCCACCTTCATTCCGAATTACGCATTCCGAATTCCGAATTTAAAAACGGATAACAGCATTGAGTTTTTTATTACTATTACTTGTTCGGAGGAACTGAAAATGGACAGAGAAGTACGGATCGCCGATATCACGCTCAAACGGCAGGGGAACGAAAACGCGCTGTCGTTCAAAGAAAAGCTGGAGCTTTCAAAATTATTGGACCGCATGGGCGCGGCAGTGATCGAGATCGAGGGCGTCGAGAACCCCAAGGTGGATTCGCTGCGCATCAAATCCATCGCCGCGGCGGTGAAAAACAGCGCGGTGGCGGTGCCGGTGAAGCTGGAAAAAGAAAACGTGGACGCGGTATGGAACGCCCTTTCCGGCGCGAGGAACCCGCGGCTGCAGGTGGCGGCGGCGGTCAGCCCGATGCAGATGGAATATATCTTCCACAAAAAGCCCGCGGCCATGCTCGAGGCCATTGCGGATACGGTGCGGTACTGCGCCGAAAAAACCGAAAACGTGGAGTTCATCGCGGACGACGCCGCCCGCAGCGACGAGCGCTTTTTATATGACGCGCTGAACGCCGCCGTTGAGGCCGGCGCGAAAACGGTAACGCTGTGCAACGCGGCAGGCAACATGCTGCCGGAGGAATTCGGCGCCTTCCTCGAAAAAGTGAAAGAAAACGTGCCCGCCCTCGCAAACGTTACGCTGGGCGCCGCGTGCGACAACATGCTGAGCATGGCGGACGCCTGCCTGATCGCGGCGGTGCGCGCAGGGGCAAGAGAGCTGAAGGCGGCGGCGCATCCCTATAAGACCGCCTCGCTGCAGAACGTGTCCAAGGTCCTTTCGGACCGCGGCGAGACCTTCGGCATCTTCACCGGCGTGCGCACCG
>JAFRSZ010000216.1 GCA_017439205.1 Clostridia bacterium | reverse complement strand
TGTTTGAAACCGTTATTTACAAAGCGAATTACCAACATATTCGTATGTAATTAACATATGTTAAATTCTATGGTTCGCGGGGCGTCGAGACGCCGCCCCCTACGGGATGGTATCCCGAACCGTGCGCTAAATTCCAATTTATTCCCATTTTTCAATAATCTCATCCACACTTTTGCCGGTCAGCAGCGAGACCACCTTTGCGGCTGCCAGCGCGATCATACCGAAAATCCCGGAAAAAGCGCTCACAAATACGATCGGAAACGCCATCATTTTCAAATACCTCCTTTCTTTTAAGCGAGAACTTCAATTCTCATTTTCCATTTTTCATCTTTCATCTTTCATCTGCATCCGTCTATCATCCGAAACAGTTCCGTATAAAAACCATGCGTTTCTTCCGTATCCGCGCCGAGGCCGATCACGGTGCCGTGGTGGCCGGTCCGCACCGGGGCCACGTTCCAAACGCCCTTTCGCGGCGCGTCCGCGTTCAGGGGAACCTGCGTGTCGCCCGCCGGATACTGCGCCGAGACCACGCTCACCAGCCCGTCGTTCGCGTGCCAGGTTTCGTCGATGCGGATGCCGCCTGGGGTGACGCCGTTGTAGCTGCCCATGGCGAGCGCGAAGGGCTTCAGCACCGGCAGCGTGGAGGCGGTGGGCTTCTGGATATACATTAGATCCCCGTCCTCGGTGGTGCAGTACGCGTAAGAGAAATAGTAGACGCTGTCAACCATGCGGATCTTTCTGTTGAGCGCCGCCGCGCCGTCCGGCGAAAGATCTGCGGCGGCGTTGTCGTCCCCCTTCGCAAGCAGCGCCGAGATGGCCGAAACGATCTCGGGCCTGCCGCCGGTCACGTCGGTGATGCCGAACTGGTCCAGCATGAAATCGTAGGCGCCGTTCAGGGGGTTAGCGACGCCCGCGGTGGCGAAGCATAAGCTTGCCAGCAGCTCGGTGGTGCTGTTCACGCCCACAAGCCCGCCCAGCGTATCCAGCACGCAGGTGAGGGAAGAGCCGTTGTGCGGCGAGCACAGCGTTGTTACCGAATGGATCATATCGCCCCTGCCGCCGGTAAACAGCGCAGAGATATCCTCAGCGCCGCTGTTTTGCTCCGCCTCGTCGCCGTATGCCAGCAGGGACGTGAGCAGCCGCACGGTCTCCCCGCCAAAGGAGTGACCCACAAGGTTTACTTTGTGTTCGCCGTCCCACTGCGAAAGCATCGGCGCTTCATACGTGCGCCCGAAGCGAGCGTGGCCGTGCGCAGCCGCGTGCGCCGCGCCGTAATCCACCGTGCCGCCGGCGAGCACCGCGTAGAGCTCGCAGGCCCGGTCCCACGCCGAAGAGATGGGCCCCACGCTCGGGGTATATACCTCGTATCCCTCTCCGCGCAGATATTCCGCGAGGTCGCCGGTGTCCGCGCCCCAGTAGCGGGCGAGGTTCTGCATGCCGCTGCCGGTTCCCCAGCCGCCCATGCCGTGCACCAGCACGTAGGGGTATTTTACGTCGTTCTTGCCGCTGCCGCCGCCTTTGTCGTGCAGCAGCAAGATCAGCCCCGTTGCCGTGATCACAAGCACAACCGCAAGGATCACCGCCAGCGCCCGGTAAGAAAAAGGGCTTTTTGCTCCGGTTTTGCTGCCGTTTCCGGTCTGCGCCGCGGGGATGTGTTCTTCCCGCAGGTCGTCTTCGGGGGGCGTTTCAGGCGTTTTTTCGGGCGCCCCGGCGGCGTCTGTATCCGTTGGCGCGGGTTCGCCGGTGAGCAGCGCGTCGGCGCTGACCCCGAACAGGCGGCTCAGCTGAAGCACGTTGTCGGTATCCGGCAGCGCGGCGTCGTTTTCCCATTTTGAAACGGATTGCCTCGATACGCCGATGGCCTCCGCCAGTTCCTCCTGTGAGATCCCCCGTTCTTTACGCAGGTTCTGTATCCTCTCGCCCAGTGTCATGCCTGATGTCTCCTTCGCGACGTTGTTCTGCTTTCTATTGTAGCCCCTTTTCACCTTTTTCGCAACCAATTTCGCTTTGCACGCCGAAAAATACGGGATGTAAACCCGGGTTTACGTCGTCCGGACGCAGGGACGCTTCCCCGTCTTTCCTGACCGTACCGGAAAAACATGCGCTGTTGTTGACAGCGATCGGAAAGTGCGGTATCATTTAAACGGTTTTTCTTTCATTCAAAACGGGGAAGGGTCTCCCGTCTCCGACGAACAGGAAGGTTTATACCATGGTCGATTTATATGATTTATTGTATTTCGGAGAAAAATACGCAAACAACGATCAAACAGCATATTATTTCCGCAAAGCAGATACGTCTGTTGTCCCGTTTGAAGAAGTTCAGCCTTTTTTGCGGCAGTGCGGCGGTAATGAAACCGTGTTGGAATATGAATACGGTTATATTCCGTTGTTTCAGGTGAACGTTGTAACGGTTGAAAAACGATATATCGCCGATACAAAAAACAGAAATTACATAGCCCATTTTAAGGATATCCCGTATGAGCGGTATGATTTGGAGTTTAAGCGGTATTTTGACGGAAACGATTGCGTTTTGTGTGATTTTGAAGCCGTGCTGAAAAAGGAGTTGATCACCTGCGCAAGGGAATGGTGCAAAAGTCACGGCATTCCTTTTTCTCATTGATTACACTGTGAAGATCAGAATAAAAAACAGCCCGCGAAGGCTGTTTTTTTTGTAACGGTCCGGTCAGGTCCGAGGGCTGAAGATGTGGTAATCGGTTTCGGTGTTGATTACCTTCGCATCTATGGTGCCGCTCATGATCTCTGTGGGGCTGTTTTCTCCCTAATCAATCAGGGAACCGTCTCCTGATTGAACTGATTGGTCAATCAGGGGGACGGTTCCTTGATTGACAGATTGACTAATAAGCAGATCTCGAAAAAGGATGATTCATTCTATGAAAACTTGGCCCTTCTTCATATACATAATTGTTCATGTTACACCATTCTTTTACCATGTTTTCAACCCTTTTCCCGTAATAATTCCACCATGGATCGGAATAACGGAAATCACAGTTTATATGACCGAGAGTGCCTTCAAACTGTTCCTCAAAATCAGCAGCGGTCACGTCAAAGGGCAGCAAACAATCAGGCGTTTTGCAGAATTCTCGTGCAATATCCATAATGGGAATCATGGGTAATCTTAAATAGTCCGGCTTATACAAATCGTGCTGCAAGTTCAACTTTCTCAGGCCCTGTTTTACAAGTTCATCAGCCGTAAAAACTTCGTTCGTATCCGTTTCCAAATAGTATTTATACTCTGATGCTTCGCAGTTTAACTGGCAATACATGCAAACAATTCGCAAATTAACAATCCTTTTCACGGATATATAACCTCCTGACCAAACCACATATAATCAATCAAGGAACCGTCCCCCGATTGAAAGGAACCGTCCCCTGATTGAATGATCGGTTTATTCTGTTGTAACCCGTTTATTTCGTGAAATCCAAAAATCCCTTCGCGCCGAAGATGCCGTAGATCACGTCGTTGTTCTTTTTGAGCGTCTTCGTCATGAACTGCTCAAAGCCCGAGGGCGCGGCGGAGGGTTCCATCACGCCTTCGGCGATCAGCGCGTCGCGGAAGTTCTGGATCAGCATCATATCCGCGGAATAGTTATTCACGGTGCAGTCCTTCATCGCAACGCAGGCGTCGTGCGAGGCCTTCAGCGCCGCCGAGGGCGTATTGCCTGCCGCCGTCCAGCGGTCGTAGGCGGGCAGAAGGTTGCGGGTCAGGTCGTTCAGGTCCCGCGCGCCGTTGAACTGCGGATAGTAAACGCCGTCCTCTTCAAGGTCGTCGCAGTCCGCCACGGTCTTCACCGTGCCCAGCGCCAGATCCACGGCCAGCTTCAGGGCGGTGTTGTTGTGCTCCAGCTCGTGCTTCTGCTCATAGAAGAACCAGCTGCTGTCTTTATAATAGGCGTCGGCGATGTCGATGCTGCCGTCCGGCGAGAGCACGCGATCCTCGGGCCGACCGAATTTCTGGTTATACGGCACGTATTTGACGCCCGGTACGGTGGAATCGATATTGATGATCTCGTCGCTGTTGGTGCGCTCGGCGCTGTGCAAAAAGCCGAACACCTTGTAATCGTGCGTCACCGCGCCGTAGGGGAGCCCGTAGCCCGCGATGAACGAGAAGGTCACGCCCTGTTCCTCCAGCGCGGCGAAGCGTTCTTTTATGGTGGACTGCGCGCGGTTGTAGAAATCGGTCTGCTCGCGTATCGTTTCATTTTTGATCATCGGGCGGATCTCTTCGTAGCCGTAATCCGGCACCAGCGCGTACAGCGACGGCGTGCTCAGCAGCATTTCGTCCACGAACACGCCCAGCGCCTCGTCGATGAACGAGCGCAGGCTTTCTTTGGAAAACAGCCGCAGCGCGAAGTTCACAAGATACCCGTAGGGTTCGCCGACCAGCCCGGCGATGATGCCGTTGTAAAACAGATCGGCGGAGTTGTCGGCATAATTCTTATGCACGAGGTCCATCATAATGTCGGAGCCGTTCCACGCGCCCACGATGCTCACCACGCGGCGCACGTGGTTATCCTCCACGTTCGGGTAGGCGGCAAGATACTGGTTCACCACGCTTGCGCCCATGCTCATCGGGATCAGCACAACCTTCTTCGCTCCCACGCGGTTCGTTGCGAGAATGGTCTCGATGTATTCGTGCAGCTCCTTGATATTATTGGAAATATAAGAGAAGGGGCTGAAGTTGAAGCAGTACAGATACTCTTCAAAGTTTTCGCCGAGCTTGGCCCTTGCCGCCTCCTCGCAGGGGATGGAGCCGTAGAACCGGCGGCGCGCCTCGCTCGAATAGGTGCCGTCCTCCTCCGGGACCGAGGCATAGGGGTAATCGGCCACCGGCATCGTATAGCGCGGCGTGACCACTCTGGGGTTGTGGTCGCCGTTTTCATCCACCAGATTGAAGGCGAAGAGCTGCTTTACCAGCGTGCGCAGGTCGTCTTCCTTCACCACGTTCCGGCGTAAAAACAGCGTGATCAGCAGCTGGATCACGAGCTTCGCAACGGTCTTTTTGGTGTCGCTCCGCCCGAACTGCTCGTTGAAATCGTTGAACAGGTTCCAGTACGCCGTATACTTGTGGTCGGCGATCAGCTGCGCGTAGTTTTCGTAATCCTGCAGCGTGCCGTTCGCGAATGCGCCGGGCTGCACGTAGCTCTCGTCAAACAGATACGAAAAGCTCTGGCCGATGCCGGTAACGAACACCAGCAGGCTGTTCTCGCCGTCGGCGAATACGCTGTCGAGATCGCCCCGGGTCACGGTAACGGCGTCTTCATTGCCGTTTGCCGCGAGGGCGGAGAGCATCCCCAGCGGCAGCATCATCGTGGCGCACAGAAGCATCGCAATGATTTTTTTCATTTTCTCATTTCCTCCCTTTACAGATAATCTAATAGTACCATAAGCGGCAATGTTTTGCAAGGATTTTTTGTGTAAAGGAACGAATAAGGGAAAGAGAGCAGATTTCAGTTTGTCGCGCGGTGCGCGCCAATGAAAAATTAAAAATTAACAATTAACAATTGATGAAGGGTGCGGATCGCCGGTGGCGATCTCTGTGGC
>JAFRSZ010000215.1 GCA_017439205.1 Clostridia bacterium | reverse complement strand
GTGATAATCGCCGTCGATCGGATAATCGAAGTAGCTGTCCATGCGGGCGATGGGTGCGCGCACGTTCTCTTCGTCCTCGGGCCAGTAGTTGGAAATATCCATCCCGTTGTAAATTGTGGTGAGATGGAACGAATCGTTTACCGAACGATCCTTCATCGTGTTGGGCATAACATCGATGTTATCCAGCGTACGAAGCTCGGCGTCTGAGCAGAACAGGCGGTAATGGTAGTTTTCGCCGTTATTCTTTTCTTTCAGGTCGTCCAGCAGCACAAGGCTGCCGTCGCCGAAGGAGTTGATGATCTGGATACGGCCGTCGCGGATGAACTTTTCGTTATACGATTCCACGCCCAAGTTCACCGAGCCCTGGAAGCCGGGAAGCACTGTGGGCTTTTGTCCGTCGATGGTAAGGCCGGTGGTGAGCGTATCGCAGTTCGTGCGGAACTTGGCATTGCGCACCTGGATCTGGCTGGTATCCACAAAGGTCTCGTTATCGTCGTTAAGGTAAAGCACCTCATAGCCGCCGGTCTCTTCAAACGGCAGCGAACGCTGACGAACCTCATAACCGCCGGTCTTTTCGTTTTTCACAAAATATTTGGAGGTCTGGCTGCTTTTTTTGCGGATGATATTGAAGATGTTCGCGCCGCCGCGGCCGTAATACTCGCCGCCGTAGATATAGGCGCGGGCGTATTCGCTGGTGTTTTTCGGCTTCTGCACCACCTCGATCACGGCGTCCTTCTGTTCTTCGGTGGAGCCGTGGCCGTAGAATTTGCCGCCGTACGCCACAAAGGTGCCCTTATTCATCACCTTTACCACGGTGCCCAGCGTATACTGCGTGCAGCATTTTTTGGCTCTGGAGCATTCGGTGATCACAAAGTCCACCAGATCGAGCCCGTCGCTGATGATATCCGTAAGCTGCGCCGCGCCGGCTTCGCCGATGGCAGCGTTCGCAATGGCGTTTTTGGCCTTCGCAACGTCCTGCGCGTCGGTGATCTTGGGCGGCTCCTGCGGCTGCTGGTTGTTGTTATTTTTCTTGTCGTCCTCTTTGGCGGTACCTTTATCGTTGGACTTATTGTTCTCTCCCGCCTTTTGCTGCTCTTCAGGGCTGTTGGCGGTCACGTCGTCTTTGCCCTTCGGCTTTTCGGGCGGATCTTTTTTTGCGTTGTCGGCGTCGGTCTGGCGCTCTCCCACGGTTTTATCTCGCGTGTCTTCTTTTGCGGAGCCTGTGGTTCCGTCGCCGTTGCCAGTTGGGTTGTTCTTTTTGTTATCTTTGGATTCGTCGGTCTTTTTATCGTCCGTGGGCTCGTTTTTCAGGTTGACGTTGCCATCGTCAGCGGCGGGCGTTTTGTTTTGCTTCGCGCGTTCCTCCGCCAACTTCTTTGCCTGCTCGATGTTTGCCTCGACGTCCTTTAAGCCCGCCTCGGCCTCGCTGATACCGGTGGCGTATTTTGTGACCTTGGTAGCAAGTGTTATCGCCTTGCCGAAGAAGGTTTTAATGGTACCCCAGATATCGCTGCTTTCGTAAAGCAGCTTTGAGCGGCCCGCATAATAGCTGCCGCCGAAGATCACAAGATTGCCGTTGGTAACGCTGAAGATATCGCGGCTCACCCACTTTGTGATCGTATGATCGAAGGGGTTTACGTTGTGGGCGTAGTTATAGATCATGCCGGTCTGGTTTTTGGAGCTGTCCATGATCACGGTAGTACCGCCGTCGATCTCAAACATCGTATAACGGTACCCTACGGTTTTGGAGGATTCGCCGTTTTTTTCCACCGTACCGCCGCAGGCATTTTCACCATTTGCCTCTTTGTTCTTTTTATTTACCATTCTGATGGCGTGGCCGTTCAGATCGAGAACCTTATCCGCTGTGATAATGATCTCTTCGTTCTCTTTACTGTCGTCCGTCCATTCCACCTTGATGTCCTCGATCAGGCTGATATACTTGTCGGACGCAGAAGTGGATTTCAGAACTCTGATCAGATCATCCCACGTTCCAATCCCCTTCCATTCGTAGCCGCTTGGATTGCTGCCCAGCAGGTTGGTATACATACCGGTAGCAGAATCATACGATGCGCCGGAACTTGTATACCCCAAAGCCTGCGAAAGCGCCTGCTCCATGGTGGTTTCATCGTTGTAATCCCAGCTCTGGGTATCGTCACCCGGAGAGGCGAGCGCTTCCTGCTTCACCAGGGGCGCGGCAATGGGCGCCATGGTGACAAGCATCAGCAATGCCAGCAGAAGGCTGATAGGTCTCTTTGTTCTTTTCATAAATTTCTTCCTTTCCGGCGGGCGCAATGCCCCGCCATCGATTTGAATATATATAAAACGCTTTACAGGCGATCGCCTGACGGCCGTATACCCGTGATTCGTCACAACTTACGCCTTTGCGGCGGAAGCAGCCGTATTCTTCTTATTTAACCGATCTTTATATAAAAACGCAATGATAAAACTGAGATCCAGCACGGGCAGAAGTACGCACATCGCGCGGCTGAATACGGTACCCGCGCCGATATATACCGGCACCGAAACGGCGTCGCCGATGAATTTGGCGATAAACGCCGCAAAATTCAGCGCCTTGATTGGATACTCTTTTTTGAAAATATACCGAAACCAGAACAGCTCGCCGACAAACGTATTGAAATACGAAAAGAAATACATCTGATCCTTATACGCCACGAGCCATACCATCAGCGCCGTGGTTGCCGCCAGCAACGCGAGATACGGTACCGTTTTTTTCACGGCGAAACGGAATCCGTATTTCAGTATCACAAACACCAGCGCGAGCTCGAGCAGCGTCCACACGGTATACGCTGCAGAAATATAATCAAGCCTGAAGCTTCCGATACGAACAAGCCTGAACACAACCGAAAACTCAAACGGGGCGATCAGAAGCTGCGTGACCGGAGAAAGCGCCGGATATTTATGCTTTACTGTTGAAATAAAGCATAACGCATACGTAACGATCCACAGCGCGCACATGGCCATATCCGCCGCATATTGAAAACGCGTCATAGATACCCTCTTTTACGAAACAGAGATACGCCGCGAAACGGTTACGCGGCAGGCTGATACAGCCCGAAAAAGAACTCATAAAGCGGGTGATCGGGGCTGAGTACCACCCACAGGTTACCGTCGGACCGGAAGGCGAAGTAGATATCGACGTCGTCCTCGCCAAGCTGCAGCGTAACAGAGGGCGGGATCACGTCGTCAAAAAAGCCGATCAGCATATTGTCTTCTTCAAGAACGTAATTATAATCGCCGTCCAGAGAGATCACGAATTCATCCTCAAATTTGAAATGCGCCGTCATATCCTTATGAAAGGTGATCTCGGAAACGGGAAGCTCCCGCTCGTTCGCATCCTCGGGCAGATCTTCGGGGTATGAAATATTGCGGTATTCGCCGCCCACGAGCGTATAGGTTTTGCCGTCCAACCGGCTCATGTCAAATTCGATATCGTTCATGAATTCCTCGGTTTTCGGCTCGCCGTCCGGCGTGCCGGTGACCGGCTGGGTGGGCACCGTCTGCTCGCCGCGCCCGCAGCCGCACAGCGAAAGGGTAAACAGCGCGCACAGAATGCATATAATGGCTTTTTTCATTTTGTATCTCCTTTCGGATCTTTGCGGAACCGCATGTATGCGAGCAGCGCGGCGCTCACAACAGTGACCGCAATGCAGAAAAGCTGCCAGAATGTTAGCCCCAGCACGAAATTGCGCATAGGG
>JAFRSZ010000214.1 GCA_017439205.1 Clostridia bacterium | reverse complement strand
TGCCCGCGCACCGATTTCGAGGGGGTGTACAGGGTGGATACGCTGAGCTCCTGCACGGTCTCCACCGGCACCTTGACCACCTCGTCTATAAAGTTCGGCAGAGCGAAATGCAGGCCGGGACGCTTCAGGGCGGCTTCCCCGCTGCCGGTGAGCGCGCCGAAGCGCAGCACCACCGCCACCTCGTTGGAATCCACCTTGTAAACGCCCGTGAGCAGGATGATCGCCGCGGCCGCCAGCACGATCCAGCGGAAGTACCGTATCACCCGCGTAAAGAGCGCCTCAAAGGGCTCTCTGGTTTCTTTCTTCTTCATACCCGCGTCCTCATTCCAGCTCCGAAAGGATCTCAAAGGCCGAATCCTCGGCGTTCATCACGATCACGGTATCGGCGGAAACGGAGTTCTCAAGCGCGATCAGCTTTTTCAGATACACGAACAGCTCCGCGTTCTCATCGTAAGCCTCGCCGTAGATCTCGGCGATCTTCTTTTCGGTTTCGGCGTTGATCTTGGCGGCCTCGGCCTTGCCCTCCGCCACGATACCGGCGGCTCTGGCGTCCGCCTCGCTCTTGATGGCGGCGGCGTCGCGGTTGCCTTCGCTGATCAGCTGCGTCACCTGCTTCTCACGGTCGGCGATCATCTGCTCGAGCACGCTTTCAAGGTTGTTGTCGGGCAGGGCGATGCGCTTTATTCTGACCTCTTCCACGGCCACGCCGTAATCCGCGAGGGCCTTTTCGGCGATCTGCGCTTTCATTTCGGCGGTGATCTTGTCGATCTTGATGTCGTCCGGATCCGTGGAGACCAGGGCGCTCAGCTTATAGCTGCCCATCACGCCGTTTTTCACGTTGGCGGCAAGGTCGTTGAGGTACGCGGCGGCGTTGGTGAGGCTGCCCACGCTCGTATAGAACGTGAGGGGATCCTCCACGTGCCAGATCACGTAGGTCTGCAGTATGATGTTCTTTTTATCGTTCGTAAGGGTCTCGGTGTAGCCCGAATCCATATACTGGCTGCGGGAATCGAAGGAGATCACCTTGTCGAACGGCGCGGGAAGCTTGAAATACAGCCCCGCCTCGGTGCATACGTTCTTCACCCGGCCGAAGCGCGAAACGATGGCGCAGCTGCCCTCGCGCACGGTAAAGCAGAAGCCGTAAGCGAATATGATCACGGCCAGCAGGCCGGCGAATACCCATTTATACCATTTTTTCATTGCTTGTTCCTCCTGTCATTCCTCCGGCAGAACGGCGTCCGCCACAACGGTGTCGGCATGGCTGCGGTTGATCACGGTGTTCTTCGCCGCGTCGCCGATGAACACGTACACCTTGCGGTCCTTCACCACGGTGGTGAACGTATCGGTGTATTTTGCCAGCGTCACGGCGGTGGGATGCAGCCGGTACTGCTCCGCCGCCGCCAGGAACGCCTCCATCTCGGCTTCGGCGTCCGCCACCCGGGCGGTCTGATCCGTTTTCGCCTGCTGGATCGCGGTGTTGGCCTGCTGCTCCGCGTCTGCCACCGTCATGGCCGCGGCGGCCTCTGCGTTGGTGCGCAGCGTGGTTTTGAGCACCGTGGCGTTCACGACGTTCTGATAGACGTAGGCGATATCCACCGGCGGGTGGATGCTTTCAAGGATGATATCGTTCACCGTCAGCCCCAGCCCCGCCGTATCGCAGAATTCGTTGAGGGACGCGCGCATGTTCACGGCAAAGGTGCTGCGGTCCACGCTGAGCAGGGTGGTGAGATCGGTGCTGATGGTCTTCTGCATCACCATCTCGTAGGCCTTCGCCGCCAGCACCGCGGCGGGATCGGAATACGCCGTTCTGAAGCGGTACAGGTCGCTCACGGTATAGGTGAGCTTCATATTGATGCTCACGAGCTCGTTGCCGTCCCCGAGCAGGAGCTTATACTCTTCGCCCGCGTGGGCCTGGGTCCAGAGGTTGTCGGCGGATACCGCATCCTCGTAGCCAACGGTGAGCTCGCGCACGCGTTTGACGTCGGTGATCTCGGCCTTTTCGACGGGCCACGGGAGCTTGAAATGCAGCCCCGGCCCTACGGCCTCCGCGCTGACGGGCTGCCCGAAGCGGTACACCAGCGCCTGCTCGTAGGTATCCACTTTGTAGGCGCAGGTGGAAAGCAGCAGCACGCCCAGCAGCCCCAGCAACGCGCCGGGCAAAATGCGCGCGGCATACGAAACGCTGTAAAGCGATTTTACCGAAAGGCCGGTATAGCTCTCAAGCACGTCCGCCAGCTTCTTGCCGCGGCTGCGGCGCACGAGATCGATGGGCGAGGGATAGTTGAAGCCGTCCAGCACCTGCCGCCGGAGCGCCGACAGCGCCAGCCCCGCCATCAGCGAAACGGCGGTGAGGGCGATGTAGATGCGCACGATCCACGAGAGCAGGGTGAGGCACTGCAGCCCCAATACCGTATAGAGCGTCAAAAACAGCACGGTGACCGCGCAGACGAGGCCGATGCTTTTCAGCAGGCCCGCGGCGGTCTCGCTGCCGGCGCGCTTTTCTTTGCGGTTCACCATGGCCGCGGCGGCGAAGCAGATCGCGGCGGAAAGCCCCGTTAAGAAGATGTGCAGCGAAGAATTCAGGCTGTCGTAATATACGCGGGTGCTCACGGCGCCGGTGAACTGGTTCATGACCATCAGAAGCAGCACCAGCCCCTGGGCGACCAGATACAGCACGCTCAGCACGGTTTTCAGCCGCGGCGTTTTATCGGGCAGGCCCTTCCATGAGGCGTCCTCACGCTTCTGCAGCGCGTGCGCCAGCTTTTCAAACAGCAGCACCATGCCGTAGAACCAAAGGCTGTACAGGCTGATCGACGCGATCTGCCGGGCGAACATGGATACCTCCAGCAGCCGCACGAACAGAAGCAGCACGGCGAGGATCACGAACCATACGAAGCCGTAGGTCCGCTTTTCCCGCGGTTTCTTTTTTTTCAAGGCGATCCCTCCTTCGGGAACGGATTTCGGAAAACTCCGAAAATATATTTGAGTATATCACAAATTTATATAAAAGAAAAGTGTTTTTTCAGCGGATCGAAATAGGTTAAAGCACTTTACAAGCGCTTTTTTTTGTTGTATACTTATCTGCGTACGTGTATAAAAAGGAGATTTTGAGAATGAGCAACGTTTTACTTCTGATACAGCAATTCGTTTCGGTGATCGTTTCGGTGATCCTCGCGTTCATCCCGTTTTCGGGCAGCGCCTCCCTTGAAAAGGAAGACCCGGACGTGCGCCTGACCATGGCCATCGTTTCGGACGTGCATATCGACGACCGCCTGCCGCTGGGCAAAACCGCGCTGAAGAGCATTTACTGGGATATGAACAAGTTCGATCCGGACGGCGTTGCCGTGCTGGGCGACCTGACCAACTACGGCGATTACGCCACCACCGAAAAATTCTTCAAGATCACCACCGAAACGCTGAACGACGGCGTTCAGCCGGTGATCATCTCGGGCAACCACGATATCGGCCACGCCAAAGAGGCGGACGGCGCGCGCCTGAACCCCGAAGCGCTGGCGGATTTCATGGATCTGTGCAACGAATATCTCGGCTACGGCATCGACAAGCCCGCCTACACCGTTGAGGTGAACGGCTATCACTTCATCTGCCTGAACGACGAGAGCGCCGACAACTGGGATCACCCCGAATACAGCGACGAGAGCCTCGCCTTCCTCGACAGCGAGCTTGCGGCCTACGCCGTGGACGGCATGCCCGTGTTCGTATGCATGCACGTGCCGCTTTCGGATATCCACGGTGAAAAGTATTTCTACGAGGGCGGCGGCGTGGAAGAGCCCTGGAACGCGCAGATCAAAACCACGCTCGAAAAATACGACAACGTGTTCTGCCTGACCGGCCACTTCCACAAGGGCCTTTCAAACGATATCAGCACCCCCACCTACGTTACGGTGAACGGCGTGCACTATCTGAACCTGCCCTCTTCGCTGATGCCCAACTGGCCGAAGGACTACGCGATCAACGGCCTCGGCTTCATCATGACGGTGACCGACAGCGCGGTGAACTTCCGCTGCCGCAACTACTATATGCACAACTGGTATTCGGTGTTTGATTACTCCGAACCGCTGGTATAACCAAAAAACAAAAGGGACGCTGCGGTGCGGCGTCCCTTCGCAGTTCAGAACCGAACGGAGGTATTCTTATGAACGAAGCAAAAAAAGCGAAAGCCGTAAAGGGTCTTTCAAAGGCGCTTTTCTGGCTCGTGCAGTGGACCTGGGGGCTGCCGGTGAACCTGATCGGCGGGCTCATGTATCTGGTTTTCTACCCGAAGTGCCGCCACGGGCGTTTCAATAACGCGTTCATCTCTTACGTGCCGTGGAAGTTCGGCGGCCTTTCGCTGGGGCAGTTCATCTTTATGGCGGACCACGGCAGAGAACCCTGGACCTCCAACACCCGCATCCACGAATACGGCCACACGATACAGTGCCTGCTGCTGGGGCCTCTGTACTGGTTCGTGATCGGCGTGCCGAGCGCCGTATGGTGCCATCTCTTCAACGGCTACCGGGGGCGCCACAACAAGAGCTACTACGACCTCTACTGCGAGAAATGGGCCAATATCTGGGGCGAAAAATGGAGCGGGCTCAAACGGAAAAACGACGACTAAATCAGAGCGGAGATATGAGAGCGGAGAGCGGAGAGCATTTTAATTCGGAATTCGGAATGCGGAATTCGAAATTCGGAATTTGGCATTGGGGGATCAGGTAATGAAAAAGAATCAAAAAACACTTCTCTGGATCTCGGGCGGGCTCACGGCGGCGATCTGCCTCGTGATGAACTTCATTCTGATCCCGATGATCGAAAAAAACACCGCGGGGCTGCGGTGCTTCGATATGAACAGCTTCGGCTACACCTTTGAGCAGGCAAAGCAGTTTTTGACGCTGCTGGACGATCACGCCCGCAGCATTTACCTGCACGTTCAGCTGCCGCTGGATTTCTTCTACCCGGTGGCCTATACGGCGTTCTTTATGCTGGCGCTCAGGGCGCTCAGAGGCAAGGCCTCCGCTTTGCTGGCGCTGCCCGGGGCGCTGGCGGCGAGCGATTATATTGAAAACATCTGCACCATCAAAATGCTGCGCGAAATGGAAGTGACCCCGGAGCTGGCGAGATTCGCCTCCGCGGTCACGGTGACCAAGAGCGTACTGATGGATCTGGTATTCGTGCTGCTGGCGGCGCTGCTGATCGTTTGGCTTATAAAAAGAAAAAAGAAAACCCGGGAGAAAGTATAAATCGGCAGATTGCAGTTTAGCGAGATGTTCAAGATACCTCCGTCGGGGGCGGCGTCCCGACGCCCCGCC
>JAFRSZ010000213.1 GCA_017439205.1 Clostridia bacterium | reverse complement strand
CTTGCACAGGCGGGCTACTATGATATTGCCCGTAAGTACAAGTCTCTGCACTCCTTATGATTGAACCGCCGTGTACCGAACGGTACGCACGGTGGTGTGAGAGGTCGGCTGCTCAACGAATGGGCAGCCTCCTACTCGATTCGTTCAAATTTTACGGCATCGGCGGCACGTCGATGGTGACGTCGCTGAGCGGGAAGCTGCAGCAGGGGTGGATGTAGCCGAAATCCTTATCGGCAAGACGCCTGCCGTCCACCTCGGCGGGCACGTAGACCTCGCCGGAGATCAGCTGCGAATGGCACCAGCCGCAGCGGCCGGAACGGCAGTCGGAGGGGGCGTTGATCCCCGCCGCCTCCATCGCGCGCAGAAGGGACGTATCCGCGGGGCAATCCACGGTATATTCTTTGCCCGCCATGCGTACGGTGAGCTTGTAGGAAGCCTTGATATCGCCGGTGTAATCGGCGCCCAGCTCCGGGTGGAAATATTCGCCGAACAGCTCGTGCCTTATAAACTTGCGGCGCAAACCGAGGGTTTCGATCTCTTTATCCACAAAGCGGTACATGGCCTGCGGGCCGCAGAGGAAGATCGAGTAGGCGGCGTCCTTTGGGGCGTATTTTTTGATGAGCTTTGCGGTGATGAAGCCGTTTTCACAGCCCTTTTTCTTCTCATCGCTGAGCACGTTCACGATCTTGACCTTCGGGCACTTTTCGGCGATGGCGGCGATCTCGTCAGAGAACACCGCGTCCGCCTTCGTGCGGCTGCCGTAGAGCAGGATCAGGTCGCAGTCCTCGTCCCCCTCGCTGATGGCATATGCCAGCGAACGGAAGGGCGTGATGCCGCTGCCGCCGGCGACGCCGATCACGGTTTTCGCGTCTCTGAGCGGCTCATAGGTAAAATCGCCGAGCGGGGCGGAGGCGACCACCTTCGTGCCCACGGCCCAGTGATCGAGGATATAGCCGCTGGCGATGCCGCCGTCCACGCGCTTCACGGTGAGGCGGTACATGCCCGCGAGCGTTTCGCGCGGGGACGATGCGATGGAATACGGGCGGCACAGCGATTTGCCGTCGATATCAAGCGCTACCGAGAGGTACTGACCGGCGGAGAACCACGCGAGGCTCTTCGTGCCGCGGGAAACGTCCGGCGCGAGCAGAAAGCTCTTCATATCGGGCGAATGCTCGATCACCTCAGCCACGGTAAGGAACTGCACGTGGGGATGCAGCTCCCGCGCGATCCGGTTGGGAAGGTAGGAATACAGATCTTTTACCGGCGCGCTGCTGGCGGCGGCAACGGCCCTGACGCGGGCGGAGATCATCTTTGAAATATCCAGCTTGCGGAGCTTCAGAACGTTCTTTTCCATCTTATTTGCCCTCCTTCAGCGCTTTGATCACGTCGCGGGCCGTCATTGCGCCGGTGATATAGGCGCTGGGATAACCGTCGCCCCTCAGCCCGTGCCCGCCGCAGAAATACAGGTTCGGCACCTTGTTTTCGAGATCCTTCATCACCGTTCTGGCAACCACGTTATCCCACGTCTGGCTGGCGTAGCCGTAGATGGCGCCGTCCGGCGTGCCGAGATAGCGCGCGAAGGTGACGGGCGTGGCCACCACGATCTCTTCGATGTGGTCCCGCACGCTGACGCCGACGGTCTCTTCATACCGCCGGATATACTCCTCGGCGATCTCGTTCTTGAACTTTTTGTAATCCTGCGGGCGCAGGGTTTCGGGCATCTCGCCCGGCATATACATGATGGTGAAAAACAGCGTGCAGGTGCCCGCGGGAGAGCTCTCGGGCAGCACCTTGTTCAGGCAGTTCACTACAAAGGTGCGAACGCCGTCTTTATGCTCGAACTGTTTGCGCGGATCGGCGTCGTTCATGATGAACACGCTGTAATCCCTGATGCCCAGCTCCTCCATGGAGGCGTCCAGACCGAGGTAGACCGTAACGAAGGTCATGCCGAGCTTGCGCGCGTTGGCAAGCTTTCTGTGCGAAGCGGGCACAAATTTGGGATCGGAGCGGTTCCAGACGTTGTTCGGAATGATGTTGGAAACGATCTTCTTCGCGTAGATCACCTCTCCGCCGGCGACCACGCCGATGCATGCGCCGGAGCCGTTGTAAAGGAATTTGGTGACTTCGGTGTTGTAGCGGATCTCGCCGCCGTATTTCTGCAGCGCGTTCACCAGCGAAAGCGACAGATAATGGCTGCGGTGGTGCGGCATCGACGGCGGCACCTTGGCAAACGCCGCCAAGAGGCTGATGTAATGCAGCGCGTTGAGGTCGTCCGTAGGCATGCCGAGATAGCCCCAGTAGGTGCAGAGGATCTGCCGCGCCTTTTCGGGAATGCCGAGGTCGATCATCACTTCCTCGGCGCTGTGAGAGCCCACGCGCATGAAATCGGCGTATTCCCCGAAGAACTTCACGGGCACGTTCACCGAATCCATATACGCCTGACCGGCGTCCACGATCTCGTTCAGGTCCAGGAGCTTCTTCACGCTGTCGCGGCAGCCGGGCACGGCGGCCTCCATCGCGTCCAGAAACCCGTCGTAGCCGGTCGGGATGGTAACGTCGTAGCCGTTTTCACCGGGGACCACCGCGCGGAAAAGCGTATCGTCGTAGGCGAGGTCCATATCGGCGCCGAGCTCCTCAAAGATCCTGCGCACCGAATCCGCGTTTTCATCGGTGCTCTCATGGCAAAGCTCGTGCAGGGCCGCCTCAAACTCGAACCGCCCGCGCACGAAGCTGGTGGCGCAGCCGCCGGGCAGGTTGTGCTTTTCAAGCACCAGCGTTTTGTACCCCGCCTTCGCGATCAGCGCGCCGGACGCGAGGCCGCCGTTGCCGGCGCCCACCACGATCACGTCGTAAGTGTTCATTTTATACATTCTCCCCTTTCGGTATAATGAAACTGTTTATGGGCAGCACACCTTGCACGGCGTGTAGCCTGCGTCGATGATCTCCTGCCGGTCCGCATTGGAATCCGTGCGGTTCTCGGGGTAGATATCGTTTACCCACCTGCAGGACACGTAATGGAATTTGCCCGTGTTGGTGTTCACCGCGTATTTGCCGGTTTCGCCCTTCGGCAGCGCGCCGGGCACGGGCCCCCAGGGCTTATCCCAGTAATCGGGATCCGAATACGAAGAACCGCCCGCGCTTTTCCCCGTGGATCCCGTATCCGCGGAAGTATCGTTTTCGGCATCCTGCGCAGCGGGCATGGAGCGGTCCGGCAGACCGAACGCATCCAGCCCCACAGAGAGCCGCAGCATACCCGTAAAATCGGCTTCGGTGACGGCGCCGTCGCCGTCCAGATCAATGTCAAGAAAGGCGCTCTTATCCTGCGGGGCTTCCTCCAGCCCCCGCGCCACACGCAGCACGTAACGCGCCGCAGACGCCGTAACAAGCCCGTCGGGCTCCGTCAGGGCGGCGTGTACGGGAATCATGCACACCAGCATAACGCATGCGAGGATCAAAGAAACAAAGCTTTTAAGACGCATCCTTCCGCTCCTTCTCCTGTTTTTACCGTTCGTGCACCCGCTTGCCGGTGACGTGCTCCGGCCGCAGTACGAACATGGCTGTGGCGGGGCCGTACTTCTCAATCTCCCGGGCAATATAGGCTTCGTCGTCGGTGAATTTCAGGCTCAGCAGACGTGAGATACGGTAGATCTCATCCCGGTCTTCAATAAAGCCGATCCTGCCGAACACGATCACGCTTCTGAACCGGTAAGACCAGTCGTCTGCGGGTTCGCCTTCGTCCAGCACGCAGAAGGAGGCCTTCGCGTCCGCTTTGATCGCGTCCGTTTTATGCCCGGTTTTGCCGGAATGGAAATAGAGGCAGCCGTCTTCCTCATTGTAGAAATGGTTCAGCGGCACGGCGTAGGGATAACCTCCGTCGCCGGTGACCGCCAGAACGCCGCGCTTTGCCGTTTTGAGGATCTCGATGCATTCGCCGCGCTCCAACGCCTGCTTTTTTCTTGCGACCTCACGAAACATGGCTTCCTCCCGATTCGTTGATAAAAGATGAATGATGAAAAATAAAAGATTAAACGATTAATAAACGAAACGGCTCAGAATCATTTAATTCCGAATTCCGAATTCCGCATTCCGCATTCCGTATTTTACCGGCCACCGGTCACCGGCCACTGACCGTTATTCCACCGCCCATCCGGCCAGGTATTTTTCCTGCTCCGGGGTAAGGACGTCGATGCTGAGATCCATGGCTCTGAGCTTGTTCCACCCAATCATGTCGTCGATCTCGTCCGGTACGTTGTAGAGCTTCTTTTCGAGCGTGCCGCGGTGGTCCAGCAGCCACTTCAGGCTCAGCGCCTGCACCGAAAAGCTCATATTCATGATCTCGGCGGGGTGGCCGATGCCGCAGGCGAGGTTCACGAGGCGGCCTTCGCCCAGCACGTTGAGCGTAACGCCGTTTTCGAGGGTGTAGCCCACAATATTCTCGCGCCGTTCTTCGGCGGATACCGCGTTCTCACGCAGCCAGGCCACGTCCACCTCGCAGTCGAAATGTCCGGCGTTGCACAGCACCGCGTTGTTCTTCATTTTTTGGAAATGCCGCGCCACGATCACGTCCTTGCAGCCGGTGGCGGTCACGAACAGGTCGCCGAGAGGCGCGGCCTCGTCCATCGGCATGATCCTGAAGCCGTCCATCGTGGCGTCCAGCGCCTTGAACGGATCGATCTCGGTAACGATCACGTTCGCGCCCATGCCCTTGGCGCGCATGGCAAGCCCCTTGCCGCACCAGCCGTAACCGGCGATCACCACGGTTTTGCCCGCCACCACGAGGTTGGTGGTGTCCATGATCGCGGTCCAGCTCGACTGGCCGGTACCGTACTTGTTATCGTAATAGTGCTTGGCCTTCGCGTCGTTCACAGCCATCATCGCGCAGGGCAGGCTCCCCTCGCGTTCGCGGGCCTTCAGGCGCAGTATGCCGGTGGTGGTCTCCTCGCAGCCGCCGATCAGCTGATCGGCATACGCCGCGCACCTGCCGGAAAGCAGGTTGATCAGATCGCCGCCGTCGTCCACGATCAGGTGCGGATGGTTGGCCAGCGCGGCAGCGAGCAGATCTTCGTATTCCTGCATGTTCACGCCGTGGATACCGAAGGTCTCAACGCCCATTTCGGCAATGGCGGCGGCTACGTCGTCCTGTGTGGAGAGCGGGTTGCACCCGGTAAGGTACACTTTCGCGCCGCCCTTTGCAAGCACCAGCGCGAGGTTGGCGGTTTTGGCCTCCAGATGCACCGAAACGGTGACCCGCAGCCCCTCGAAGGGGCGCGTTCTTTCAAATTCTTTTTCGATCTCGGTGAGGCTGGGCATGAACGAACGTACCCAGTCGATCTTTTTTCTGCCCGAGGGGGCCAGAGAAGCGTCTTTTATAATACTCATAAATTCTTTCCTCCGTGTAAGAAATGATTATCCGAAAGGTCCAGTTCGGCAACATACGGTCGGTGGTCCGAAACCACCAGCGCCGGGATCCCGGCCGACACGACGCGAAGATCCGGGCTTGTGAAGATGTAATCGATTTTGATCTCCGGCCGATCGCTCGGAAAGCTGAGCTGCGGTTCGTCGAACATGTCGGCGGTATCGCGCATTCTCTCCCTGATCGGTCTCAGAACTTCGCGGTCGGGCGTGACGTTGAGATCGCCCATCAGGATACAGGCCTCCGGCTCCAGCAGAGAAAGCACGGTGTTTTTCGCGTTTTCGTGTTCATCGGGGTTCAGGCCGAAATGCGTGACCAGCACGGTGACCGGCGTATTACCCGCGGCGATACGGCACTTCGCGACGCACCGGGTCTCGTAATATCCGTCGTACCCGCGCTCGGCGGGATCGGGAATGGAAACGGTTTCGGCGCTCAACAGCGCAAGGCGGGTAAACACGGCGTTGCCGTAGGGACGGCCGTCGATCTCGGTCGCGCAGGCAAAATATCCTGTATATCCCAGCTTTTCGGCTAAAAGGGAAACCTGCGGGGCGTAGATCTCGTTTACGCCGATCACGTCCGGTGCGTACTGCAGCATCGCGCGGGCGAATTTGCAGTAATCGATCTCCTGCGTATAAAAATCGGCGCAGTGCTGCACGTTAAAGGTCATGCATTTCAAACGCACGGCCGTAACCCTCCTTTATTCTGTGAATTGTGTTATTCTGCCCTCTTCGGGTTTTTCACCGCGGCGGTAATATACCGGGATCTTTTCGGTTTCAACGGCGTGCAGGCCGCCGGCGTAGGTTTTGCCGTCGAAATACCCGACCCACTCGCCCGCGGGCAGCCACACTTCCCTGCCGTGCCGTTCGGGGGCGATGGGCGCCACGATCATATCGCCGAAGATGTATTCGTCTTCGATATGCTGCGCTTCGGGGTAATCGCACACGAGGCTCCTTACCGGAGGCACGCCGGTATCGCGGTAGCGTTTGAACGCCCGGCGAAGATAGGGAACGAGGCGCATGCGTGTTTCAAACATTTCGCGCACTTCATCGGCGGCGTCGAAATCGAGCCACGGCTGGTGATCGTAATTCCATGCGTTGATCAGACTCTGCGCGCTGAACGCAACGAGCTGGATACGGCGCACGAGGTCGCTCCTGGAAGCGCACTGCCGCACCTCGGGCGACCACAGCAGGCCGGAAAAGCCCGCGTTCACCACGCCGGTGAGGTAATCGTTAAAATCGTAAAGATCGCTGTACAGCACAAACGGGTAAGAGGCCGCCAGCGCTCCCATCGCGCGGATCTCGCTGTAGGTGGGCCTGTCGCCCATGGCCTTCATGAGCGTCTGCGCGCCCAGCGCGCCCGCCAGATGGTGGAACTGCTCGCCGTCCATGCCCGAGGGGAACACGGCGCAATCCGGATAGCTCCAGCCGCCGGTGAAATCGGAGCCGTCGCACTCGTCCACCTTGAAGCCGTACACGCCCTCTTCCACCAGCGTATGCTGATGGGCAGCGTAGATCTCCTGCGCTTCGGGCAGCGAGAGATCCGGCACGAGGCCGTGCCACACGTAATAATCGGCGCTGTAAGGCAAAAGCGCGTCGAACACCGGGGCGGTGGGATGCACGAAGAAGTGCTCCCAGAGGTTGACCTTGAAGCCCATCTCCTTCAGCCTGCCGAGCAGCGCTTTATGGTTTCTGAATTTTTCGCTCCACACGTAAGAACAGGAGTAAACGCGGGTCTGCCAGCCGGGCTCCAGCCCCAGCACGTCGCAGGGGATGCGCTGCGCCCGGATGCTTTCGGCCATTTCGAGCACCTCATCTTCGTTGAAGCGGCCGCAGCAGCGGTAGAAGTTGCCGAGGCCCCAATCGGGCGGGAGGCAGCCGCCGCCGGAAAACAGATTGTACTGCGCAACGAGATCCACGATGCGTTCGCCGGTGAAATAATAGACGTCCACGCCCTCGGCCAGCGGCACCTCCACCGTGAGGGCGGTGTTTTCGTGGGTTTTATCGGCATACAGATCGCGGGTGTTATCCACAAATTCGCTCTCGGCGTACGCTTCAAAATCGGAGGCGTGCAGACCGCGGTTCAGCTCGCTGCCGCAATAGAACACGGCGCTGCGGGCGGTATCCACATACATGCCCCAGCCCTCGTTCGTGACGAAAAAGGGCACGGGCGCGTGGGAATCGCCGGTGCGGGAATTGGGATCGGCGTTGCAGCGGAGCGAGATCTTGTTGCCCCGGTGGTTCAGCTCTTTGAGCTGCAGGCCGAAGCCGTAGATCGCGGTATCCGGGCCCAGCGGGAACGTGAGCTTCACGCCGCGGCGTCCAACGGAAAAGGTGAACTTCTCCGCCAGAGACGCCGGCATTTCCAGCACCTTCGCTTTCGGCGCGGGCGCATACGCGGTGGGCACGAATTTTTCGGGCATACCGAAGGTCTTTTTATAAATCATTGGCAATCCCCTTTAAGAAATGAATGATGAATGATGAAAAATTCCGAATTCCGCATTCCGAATTCCGCATTAAATAAATCTCCGTTCTGTTCATGCTCCCAGCCCGTTCGCCAGGTTCATAACGAAATCCTGCACGTTGGTAACGATGCCGCGGGAAGAAAGGCTGCCGCGGTCCGTAAGCTTGTTCACCATGAATTCGGAGATATCCACGCAGAAAAAGAAGACCTTGCGCACCGTGCCGTCCGGCAGCACGCGGAACGACGGCGTCATATTGCCCACGGCGATCGTGTGCAGCATCGTTGCCATGCAGATCACAGTGGTGGCTTTTTTCACAATGGATCGCATCGCGTCCTGCGCGGCGTAAACGTCGGCATACACCTCGGGCAGCGGGCCGTCGTCCCTGATGGAGCCCGCCAGCACGTAAGGCACGCCGTTCGCGACACAGCTTCGGATGACGCCGTCGGCGATGTGCTCTTCTTCGATGAACCGCTCCACCGAGCCGCATTCGCGCACCCGGTTGATGGTGTCGAGGTGGTTGTAATGGCCGTTTTTGTGATGCGCGCGGGAATAGATATCCTGCCCGAGCGCCGTGCCGAGCCACGCGCCCTCCAGATCGTGCGCGGCAAGGGCGTTGCCTGCGAGAAGCCCGTGGGCGTAGCCCCCCGCGATCAGGCGCGAGAAAGCGCTGCGGGCGTTGTGGTCGAACACAACGGCGGGCCCCGCCACCCAAAGGATATTGCCGTGGTCGCGCTCGTAGCGCAGCAGCTCGTAAAGTTCGTCGTAATCACGCGAAAAGGAGGTCTCTCTGGAGTGCCCCTGCCGGAAAGCGAACGTCTCATCGTGCTTTTCGGGCGCGGCGAAACCCCGTGTGTGAACGAAGATGCCCTCTTCCCCGTTCTCGGTGCGGCCGCAGATCACGGCGTCCCCTTTTTTGAGATTGCGGAATTCGCGGATCTGCACGCCGCCGTTTTCGAGCACAGGAACGCAGTCCATACGGCTCTCCTCCGCCAGCAGCCAGCGGCCGCCGACGCGGAAATACTCGGGAAAGATGCTCATCGCGTGGTAATTCGCGGGCGCGGCGCCGTCCGCCGGGGCGGGCAGGATGCGCGCGTCCGGCGCGGTCATAAAGCGCGGTTTGTTAAAATCCGGCGCGCGGTACGGTTCAAGTACAAACGGCACGATGCGGCCTCCTTTCATGGGAGAGTTGCGGATGGGAAGTGAATGTGTGTAAATTGTAATTTGCCGCGTCAAACCAGCGGCTTTCCTTCCCACTCTTTTGCGGGAGATACTTCAAGAAGCTTCGCCACGGTGGGCGCGATATCCTTGATGGAGCCGCCGGGGTATTCCACGCCCTTCTCAAAGCGCGGGCCCACGCACACGATCGGGATCGTCATATCCTCGGGCAGGTCGCTGCCGTGGCCGCGCCCGTGGCCGCCGTGATCGGCGAGCAGGATCAGGGTATAGTCTTTGGGGATGCTCTCATACAGCTTCTCAACGCACCCGACGGCGTTGTTCACGACCTTCAGATACGTTTCGCTCATCCAGCCGGTGTCGTGGCCGCCGAGCTCGTCCGTTTCGCCCAGATACAAGAAGAGAAAATCGGGCGCTTCGGCGTTGATGTAACCGATGGCGGCGTCGGTGATCAGGTTGTCGGTACCCTGCCGCTTGTGCTGGTTCATCATCACCGCGGTGTGCAGGTGGTCCGGGCGGCTGAGATCGCGCAGCTCTTCCCACGTATAGAAGAAGGCGCACTTTTTGCCCGCGGCGTCCAGCCGGTCAAACAGGCCCTCGATGGGCCGCACCTGCGGGATATAGGTGTTGGTGGTGATGCCGTGCCGGTCCGGGTCCACACTGTGGAACAGACTCATATGGCAGGGCAGCGTAACGCTGGGCATCACCGTTTGCGCGGTGAGGGAATACGCGCCGATCTCGGTCAGCTTTTTTGCAAAGGGATGGCCGCAGCCCATCAGCCCGTCGGGGCGCATGCCGTCCACCAGAACAAGTATCACTTTTTCAGACATGGATCTACCTCCTCTTTCGGGACGTGAAATACGCCCCGGTTACTTTTCATTATATTGCAACCGAAGCAGACGTGTCAAGACAAATTGGAATTTAGCGCGCAGTTCGGGATACCATCCCGTAGGGGGCGGCGTCTCGACGCCCCGCCGCGTATAATATTTGAAACTGTTAATTACAAAGCGAAATACCAACACAATCGTTTTTAATTAACATATGTTGAATTCTATGGTTCACGGGGCGGCGCGGGCCTCCGGGGGTGCGGATCGCCGGTGGCGATCTCTGCGGCGTGCCGCAGAAGCACCGACCGAGGCGGCAGCCGAG
>JAFRSZ010000212.1 GCA_017439205.1 Clostridia bacterium | reverse complement strand
CCCGAAGGGACATATCGCGCTTTTTTGCATATCTCGCCTTTGGCGAGGATGCAAAAGCATATCGCATCCCGAAGGGATATATCGCGAATTCCGCAAGGAATTCATATCGCTGTCGGGCATAGCCCGACAAATTCCAATTTAGCCTCTCGCCGCCGCCACGCGCACGTTTTCCACGCCGTCGCCGACCACGCTGCGCACGATATCCGAGATTACAAGCACATTGGTTTCGTTCAGCGTCTCCCGGCTCACGATCACGTCCACGCTGTCTTCATTCACCACCGCCACGCAGTTGCCGCCCAGCTGCGCCGTGACGAGGCTTTCAATGTCGTTTTCCGTTTTCGCCGCAACGGTGAGCGCGGTCATCTTCGCAAGAACGTCCACAGAGGTTTCTCCGCCCTCTTCCGCGCCGGTGCGCACCGCTTCAAGCTCTTCCAGCGCGGCGCTCAGGCGCGTTTCGCGTTCCAGCTTTACGGTGGCGAAATAATCCGCCTCTTCCTCCGTGTTCGTAAACCGTGCGCCGCCGGTTTCCTGCGCCGAGCCTTCGGCGGCGCCTTCGGGTGAGAGCGGCGCGCCGTTGGTGGTATAGTACCAGTTCACAAACACCGCGAGCCCCAGCATGATCACAAGCCCCGCCAGCAGGAGCTGTCTTTTACCGATCAGTACGTGCATATTCGTTTCCTCCAAAAGTATAGTTAATCCGCGAGCTTCGATACGTGAACCCGGCTCGCGCTGACGCCGAATGCGGCGCACAGAAGCTGCACCACCTCACGGCGTACCTGCGGGTTTCCGCCGCCTGCGCAGCTCACCGCCACGCCCCGCACCTGCGGAGAGATCACCGTGAGCGGCAGGCCGGTTTTCTCACCGCCGGTTTCCACCGTAACGTAGGACCGTGATACGCGGTCGTCAGCGCCCTGCGTCTCGTTTTCGGCAAACTCGATCTCCTGCAGGCGATCCAGCGTTACCAGCACGCGCACCTTGCCCACGCCATCCACCGAAGCGAGCAGCTTTACCGCTCTCGCTTCCAGCGCGGCCTCAGCCTCGGCGCGGATATCGTAATAATCCGCATTTTTCGAGGCCGTTTTCTTACCGCTTCCGCCCGAAAAAACCAGAAGCAGCAGGCCGACGCAGAACACGCCCGCCAGAACCGTCAGCTTCTTATCGCCGACGAGCCGGTTTTTCAGTTCGATCCACCGTTTCATTCGTCCTCCCGCACGGTGAGCACCGGCTGAAAACCGAGCGCTTCACGCAGCGCATCTTTGAGCGCGCCGACGTCCGGTATTTCGGCGTCAAACAGGATGTTCACCTGTTCTATCTCTATGCTGTGATCCTCGCCGATATGCGCCGAAACCGAAACTTCGCAGGGCGTATCGGTATACCCGGCGATCACGGATTCGATCTGCCGCACAAGAGCCGCTTTCGCCGCGTCGATCACGTTGCCGTCAAAGGCGGAACCGATACTGCTTTCTTCAAATGAGAACGCGGGGGAAACGTTTGACGCGAGCGAAAAAAGGGGACTCAGCGCCGCCAGCAGGAAGCAAACCGAAAGAATGCTTTTCGCCGTCCGGGATACCCTGCCCGAGGGCAGCAGAAAATAATAGATCAGCCCCGCCGCGGAGAGAAATACCAGCATCACGGCGAATTGTTTCAGCTCCTGCATAAGGCCCTCCGTTTTTACATTGTGGATTCTGCGTGTAAATTTCAGTTTGTCGAGAAGACGGGTTTGCGGCGATATATCGCCTGACGGCGATGCGATATATTTGTTTCGCAAATGCGATATACGCTCGCGTACGCTCACGTGCGATATGATATGAATTCCTTTTTCTCGTCCCGAAGGGACATATTGCGCCGAAGGCATATCGCATCCCGAAGGGATATATCGCGAATTCCGCAAGGAATTCATATCGCTGTCGGGCATAGCCCGACAAATCCCAATTACCCCGTTTTTAACATTACGATCGTCGCCAGCGAGATCACAAACACGAACATATGGAATACCATAACAGCGAACAGGACGTTGAATACCGAAGCGAACGCCGAAAGAAATTCGGGTATCTTTTTTACTCCGAGCGCCTGCGCCGTAAACGAGATCAGAAACAGCATCAGCTTCCATACGAGCAGTCCGCACAGCGGGGGCAGATTGATGAACAGCACCGCCAGCACGCCCAAAACGGAAGCGCCGTTCTTTACGACGCCGAGCCCCGCGTTCAGAGACCCCAGCGCGTCGCTGATGGCGGAGCCCACCACCGGTACGCCGCCGCTGATTGCGAATTTGATCCCTTTCGCGGTCACGCTGTCCGCCGCCCCGGCCAGAATGCCGCGTCCGCACAGCACCGCCACGAAAATGCCTGCCGTGAACCCCACGATCCATACCGCCGTTTTGTTGATCATGGCGGCAAATTTTTCGATGCCGCTCACCGGGCTGAGCACACAGGCGCATCCCAGCGCCGCGCCTACGGCGGTCAGGGGTGAAACGAAGTCCGCGAACAGCACGCTCACCCCTTCACCGAATGCAAGCACTACCGCGTTCACCGCCGCTGCGCTCACCGGATTCCCCGAAAACGCAGCCACCGTACCCAGCGCGGGGATCAGCATAAGCATAAAATCTTTGGTGAGCAGTATCGCTTTTGCACAGCCGTCCGCCACCCCGGCGGAAACAGAGATCAGCACGAACGCCAGCGTCAGGCCGCCCAAGCGTTCCGTAGCGTCACGCACCGGAACTGAAGTCAGAAAAGAAGCGGCGATCCGCACCAGCAGCAGGATCGCGATGCAGCCGCCCATCGCCTTCGCCTTTTGAGCCGCTGTGCCGCCGAACAGCTCTTTGAGCACAGAAAACAGGCTTTGGGGCGAAAGCGACAGCAGCGTATACAGATCTGTATCGCTTACGCCGATCTGCCGCAGCAGATCCTTCGTTTCCTCGTCCAGAGATCCGAACGTATCGCCGTAAAGGGCAGAGAAGTCATCGGCGGTTTGCGCCGCGTGAACGGACGCCGCCCAGAAGGGCAGCCCGAGCAGACATATTAAAAGTATCAACAGCCGTTTTTTCATGTACCGTTTGAGAAAGCAGCCACCAGCTGCAGCAGGGCTTTGAGCACCGGCAGCGACAGAGAAAGCATCAACAGCTTTCCGGCAAACTCGATTTTTTCAGCGAGGGCGCTCTGCCCGTTATCCCGCGCGGCGTCGGCGGCGAACTGCGTTACCAGCGCCGTGCCCAGCACCTTCAGAAGAATCTCCGCCCATACCGGGTCCGTACCGGCGGCGCTCACCGTTTCGTCAAAAAAGGCTTTCAGCTCCCCGAGGCTGTCCGCCGCGAACAGAAACACCAGCACCGCCGCCGCGATCTCGGTAAGCACTGCGAATTCGGGGTGCGTGCGCCTGAGCGCCGCGTATACCGCCAGCTCCACCACAGCCACGCCGAAGATCTTCAGTATCACAGCCCGAACACCGAACGCACGTAGCCGAACAGCGTGCTGATATACGGGATCACCAGCATCAAAGCGGCGATCAGCCCCGCCAGCGTTACCAGCATCGTGTATTCCTCTTTGCCGGAGCGGGAAAGCACCTGGTTGAGCACCGCCACGATCAGCCCCACGGCCGCGATCCTGAATATGATTTCAATATCCATCCGTTTCTCCCGTTAAACCAAAATGATGAACAAAAGCGCCGCGAACAGCGATGAGAACGTAATATATAGCTTTCCGTTGCGGCGGTTCTTTTCCTGCGCTTCGGCCCGGAGCGCGTCAAACCGTGCGCGGCAGCCGGCGCATTTCTCCCGGAACGCCTCCAAAGAGGTATCCGAAAAAGCCGCGCCGAACGAAGAGAGCAGCCTGCATTCCTCCGGGGTAAGAAAACGTGCTTCCTCACACCCGGCGGCGGATACCGCCCACGCTTCGGCAACGTCGCGGGTTTCCGTCAGCGCCTTTCGCAGCGCCGCGGGAAAGGAGAGCCCCGCCGGGCAGATCCCCTCGCAGTAGGCGAGCAGCGCCTGTATGTCGCCGCCGTACATTGCCGCCGAGAGCGAAAGCATGTTGAAAAACGCGGCAATCCCGCCCAGCGCCGAAACGCGCCTGCGGCTGCGAACAGACGCCGCCGCGCCGATTCCCGCCACGGAGCAGCAGATACAGAGCAGCGAAACATATCTCAAATCGGATCTTCCCCCTGTTTTATCACGGATTCCACCCGCCCTTTCCGCCGCGCGGATAAAAACACCGCGTGAGAGAACACGCCGGCCTCCCAGAGCGAAACAAACTGCCGCCGCCGGAACAGCTGCGCCGGGCTTCCCGCGTGCATGCTGGCAAAAAAACGCACGCCGGAATTGAGGCCCTCCAGCATGCCTTCGGTTTCTTTTTCGCCGCCGATCTCGTCGCAGATCACATATTCCGGCGAAAACAGCCGCAGCGCGGTCTGGATGCCCGCCGCCTTCTCCGTACCCCGCAGAATATCCGCCGTGATCACGTCCGGGTCCGCGTTCAGCGCCGGGTAAAACTCGCCCCGCTCGTCGATCACCGCGGTCCTGCGCCATCCCAGCTCCGGCCCGGCAAGCAGGGCGGCGCACTTTTTCAGAAAGGTGGTTTTGCCGCAGCCGGGCGGCCCCGCCACCAGCAGGCCTTCGGCGTCCGCGAGCAGCGCCCGCGCGGCGGGGTCCAGCGAAAACGCGCCGGAAGGATAGGGGAGGCGGATGTTCACCGAGGTTATGCCGCCGGGCAACAGCCTGCCGTCCGGGGCGAAGCCGCAGATGCCCACGCGGCAGCCGCTCTTCGTCAGATAAGCGCTTTGCAGCTCCTTCTCATGCAGAAACGGCGCATGGTCCGCCGCGGCCGTGACCAGCGCAAAAACGGCGTCCCGATCCAGCGTAAGAGGAGCAGCGCCCGCAAAAGAGGCGAGACCTCCGGCGCGCTGAACAAAACGCATGCCGCCGTCGGTACAGAAAACCACGGCTTTGCCTGTATACACCCGTATCTCCTGTACCGTTCCGCGGATCTGCAGAGCGCATGCGCGCAGCACCGCGGCGTCGGCGGGGGAAAACAGGCGCAGCGCCTCCGTCAATGCGGCGGCGTTGGTCAGGCCGCTCTCTTCCAGCGCTGTCAATTCTTTTAGTTGGGTCGTTTCTATTGACATTACTCCGATTATCGGCTATACTGTTAGCGGATTGTACAACAAACCGCTTTCATTTTTATATATATTGGCAAGGTTGGTTTTTTATGAATAAAAACAGCGTTTCCGAACGCGCCGCTGCAGAGGCCGCGGTTCCTTCGGAAAAAAACGCGGTCGGTACGTATGCCGCGGTGAAGCGGGCGATGGACGTCTTCTTTTCCGTGATCGCGCTCATCCTGCTGTGTATACCGATGCTGCTGATCTCTCTGCTGATCCGCATCGACGCGCGCGACAAGGCGATCTTCACCCAGAAGCGCGTGGGCAGGGATGAAAAGGTTTTTGAGTGCTATAAGTTCCGCACCATGAAAAGAGAGGCCCCGCGCTACTGCGCGAAAAAGGACCTCGCCGACGCCGATGCGTTCATCACCCGCACGGGCAGGTTTTTAAGAAAAACCAGTTTGGATGAGCTTCCGCAGCTCTGGAACGTGCTGAAAGGCGATATGAGCTTTATCGGCCCGCGCCCGCTGATCCGCGAAGAGGTTTCCGTGCACGAGATGCGCAGAGCCTGCGGCGTTTACCGTGTTCGCCCCGGCATTTCCGGATACGCGCAGATCAACGGCCGTGATATGATCAGCGACGAACGCAAGGTGGAGCTCGATAAATACTATCTGGATCATTTCTCGTTTGCGCTGGACGTGCGCATTCTGTTCGGCACCGTGCTCAAGGTGCTGAAAAAGCAGGACATCCATCAGGGCGCGCTGGAAGCGCCTGATAAATGAAAAATTAAAAATTAAAAATGAATGATTTCAGAAAACGCCCTGCGTTTTGATTCTATTTATGAAAAGCTTCGCCGGAACAGGAGACTGTTCCGGCGGTTTTCGATAACAAATAAACCGGACGGCATTTGCGTTCTGCCGTCCGGTCTGTTTCTATTTTTGGTCGCCGGTCACCGGTCACCGGTCACTGGCCACTGGTCACTGGCCACTGAATCACACCCACCACATTTCTGCGGTGCCTTCGGTGATCAGTACGTTTTTCAGCGTCTGCACGGCCTTCGAGAGTCCTTCGTTCTGGCTCATCAGGCTGTCTTCATGCTCGATGGAGAGCACGTGGTCGTAGCCCACAAGCCGAAGGTTCGAAACGATATCCTTCCAGTAGAGCTCGTCGTTGCCGTAACCCACGCTGCGGAAGATCCACGAGCGATGGATCTCATCGGCGTAGGGCTTGGTATCGAGAACGCCGGTACGGGCGGTGTTGTATTTATCCATGCGGGTATCCTTTGCGTGCACGTGGAAGATCGCGTCGCCGAGCGCCCTGATCACCGCCACAGGCTCCATGCCCTGCCAGATCAGGTGGCTGGGATCGAAGTTCGCGCCCATTTCGGGGCCCACGGCCTCGCGCAGACGCAGCATCGTATCGGTGTTGTATACGCAGAAGCCCGGGTGCATCTCAAGGCCGATCTTGTTCACGCCGTGCGCTTTCGCGAACACAACAAGGTCTTTCCAGTAGGGGATCAGCACCTCGTTCCACTGCCAGTTCAGCACCTCGGTAAAGTCGTTCGGCCAGGGGCAGGTGACCCAGTTCGGGTATTTCGCGCCCTCGTGGTCACCGGGGCAGCCCGAGAAGGTGTTGATCTGGTCCAGCCCCAGCTTTTCGGCGAGCAGGATCGCGTTGCGGATCACTTCGTCCGCCGCCTTTGCCTCCGCCTTGTTGGGATGCACGGGGTTCGCGTGGCAGGAAAGGGCGGAAATGCCCATGTCGTATTCTTTGATCAGGCCCTTGAACTCATCCAGCGCCTTGCTGTCGTTGAGCAGCACGTTCGGGTCCGCGTGCGCGTTGCCGGGGTAGCCGCCGCAGCCGATCTCAACCATCTCGATGCCGAGGCTCTTAAAGTATTCCAGCGCCTTCTGCAGGGGCAGGTTGCTTAATAATGTGGTAAATACGCCGAGTTTCATCTGTATACCTCCCTATCGTATCGTTCTCGGTTTTTATTTAGGGCCCTGTGCTCAGTGTTCAGGCAAATCTCAACACACAACACTCAACACATCTCTGGCCACTGGCCACTAACCACTGGCCACTGGCCACTGGCCACTGCTTACACAGCGTTGGCCTGCAGCCACTTCATGCTTCTTGCAACGTCCGAGAGGCCGTCCGGCACCGGATCGTCGTTTTCAAGCACCAGCCATTCGATGCCCGCGTCCTTCGCGGCTCTCACCACGGCGGCAAGGTCGTTTTCGCCCTCGCCCAGCGCCATCGGGGTACGGTCTACGCCGTCCTTGATGTGCAGGGTAACGATGCGGTCTTTGTATTCGGTGATCAGCTTGTAGTTGTCCTGCCCCGCGGCGAAGCTCCAGTAGGTATCGATCTGCACGTGGCAGGCCGCCGCGATGCGCTCAAATACAGTGCCCGGCTGTTCGGCAAACAGAGGCGGCTGAAATTCTTCGGTGTGGTTGTGGTAATACACCTTTACGCCCTGTTTCATCGCTTCTTCGTCCGCGCTGCCCATGACGTCGATAATGCGTTTCAGGCTCGTTTCGGTCCTGAAATCCGCGCCGCCGATGCCGGCGTACGGGGAACCGAGCGTCTTTATGAATCGGAGCGTCTCGGGCAGCTTTTCGGGGG
>JAFRSZ010000211.1 GCA_017439205.1 Clostridia bacterium | reverse complement strand
TCAGAAATATCCTGTTGATCGTTGCCGCCGTTCTGCTTACCCTTACGGTTTTTGTCGCCTGCCTCGTCTTCTTTTCTCTTCCCGTTGAAAGGGCGATCGAATCCGGCGATATCTCACAGGTCGAAACGCTGCTCGTTCCCTCCCGGCTTTACACACAGGACGATATCGACGCGGCGATCGAAACGGTCAAAAGAGATTTTGCGGACGATTGGAGCGGCTGCAGGCTGACGTGGATCAAGTACGCGGGGGATGAGATATCAAAAGCGGAAAGCAAAGAAAGAGGCAGAGAAACGATCGTGCTGCTGTCTTCCTTCGATACGCTGCGGCTGCCCGATACCAGCGCGCTGAACGAAAACGCCACCTATAATGATTGGAATTGGATCCTGACCCGCGCGGACGACGGAAGCTGGACGCATATCGATCACGGTTACGGTTAAAACAAAGACAGGGGACCGGCCCCCTGTCGTTTTCTTTATCGCGTTTCGTTCAGGTATTTCACCGCTTCGGTCGCGGCCACCGCGCCGTCGGCGGCTGCGGTGACGAGCTGGCGCACGTCCTTGGTGCGGTTGTCGCCCGCAACGAAGACCCCGGGGGTGCGGGTGCGGCAGTTTTCTCCTGCCACGGCGTAGCCCGCTTCGTCCAGATCGACCGCGGCGGCAAAATTGCGGTTCTCGGGGATGCGCCCCACTGCCACGAACAGGCCGTTTATTTCCAGTTCGGCAACGGAACCGTCCTTGTTCGTCACCTCAATGCTTCTCAGGCGCTTGTCCGCGCGCAGGGCGGTAACGGTGCTGTTATAAATGATCCGCACGTTTTCACGGGCTTTCAGGCGGGCGAGCGTGGCGTCTTCCCCGCGGAAGGCGTCGCGCCGGTGGATCAGATAAACCGTATCTGCAAGGTCCGCCAGATAGAGGGCGTCTTCCAGCGCGGTGTTGCCGCCGCCCACCACGGCCACCTTCTTTTTGCGGAAAAAGTTGCCGTCGCAGGTGGCGCAGTAAGAAACGCCCCTGCCCACCAGCGCGTCTTCGTTTTCAAGGCCGAGCTTGCGCGCGGCGGAACCGGTGGCGATGATCACCGATCTGCCCTCGTAAGCGTTTTTTGCCGTGGTCACGGTTTTTTCGCTGCCGTTCAGGCGGAGGTCCGTCGCCTTTTCCAATACGATCTCCGCGCCGAGCGCCCGGGCCTGTTCGGTGAGCCGCGTTGCGAAATCATAGCCGGAAATGTGCATCTCCACCGGGTAATTCTCGATATCCGGGGTGTTGATGATCTGCCCGCCGCAGCTCTTTGCCTCGAGCAGCAGCACGCTCTTGCCGGAGCGCCGCGCATAAACGGCGGCGGTGAGCCCCGCGGGCCCCCCGCCGATGATGATCACGTCGTATTTCATTACACGTCCGCCAGTCCGGCGATCTCATCCGCGGAAACGAGTCCCACGCTGCGGTCCGCCTCTTCGCCGTCTTTGAATACGATCAGGCAGGGAATGGAAACGATATCGTATTCCTCCGCGAGTTCAGCCTCGTCGTCGATATTGACCGAAACGAATTTCACGTCGTCCATGGTTTCGGATACCGATTCCAGTATGGGCGCCAGCATTCTGCAGGGGCCGCACCAGTCCGCGTTGAAATCGGCGATCACGGTTTTTTCGGAATTGAGTACTTCCGCCTCAAAGGTATCGGCGGTCACTTTTACAACAGCCATGTTTTTATCCTTCCTTTTCTTTGGATTCTTCCATATTTTTCAGCATTTTTTTAAGCAAGCGATGCAGCTCCGAGAATTCTTCGTCTTCAAGGCCGACGTAATGATACATCGAAACGGGTATCGGCAGGGCCTTCCTTTGCAGCTGCAGCCCTTCTTCGGTGAGCGCTATGGTAAGGTTCCGCTCGTCTTCGGCGTTCCGCTCGCGGCGCAGATAACCCTTCTGCTCCAGACGCTTGAGCACCGGCGTCAGCGTGCTGGGGTCAAGCAGCAGCGTCTCGGACATGCGTTTTACGTTGGAGGTCTCTTTTTCCCAGAAATACATCATCACCACATACTGCGTGTAGGTGAGATCCAGATCCTTCAGCAACGCGGCGTACCGGTTCAGAAGCTCCTTGCTGCACAGATAGAGGGGGAAACCGACCTGATTTTTCAGAAGCAGACAATCGAATGTTTCGTTCATGGCGACACACCCCTTCGTTGTTCGTTCGCAAAATAATTGTATCAAATTATTTTGGCGGTGTCAAGCGCAAATCAATGAAACCTTTTAAAGCATTCCATGAAAGAAAACAAATATACCCGAAGCGAAAAAAGAGACCGGCTTCGGGCGCGTTTCGTCCGCCGTTGACCTCCGGCGGATTCTGTTTATGAAAAATGCATTTTTACGGGAGACCGCGCGATGAAAACGGTATTTGTATCCGGTAAAATCAAGGACCTGAGCCCTTGGAACAACGCTTGCCTGATCCGGGCTAAATGCCGTATTTCGTTTTAATGCGGTCCAGTTTTTTGCCGATCGGCCGCGCCAGCAGCAGAAGGAAGACCACGTTGGAGATCGCGTACATCACCGTGAACCACACCGAGGTGGTCACCGCGGTCACGTACCGCCCCCACGAGAACAGGCCGTCCGCGTACATGGCGTGCCATACGTCGAGCATCAGCGAATACGCCATGCCCGAGAGCGCCCCGTAAACGCTCAGCAGTACGAGGCTCTGTTTGAGCTTTTCCGCCAGCAGCCCGGCGAGGAAGCCCACGAGCCCCCACGCCGCCATCTGGAACACCGTCCACGGCCCCTGCCCGAAGTAGAAATTGCTGAGCAGCGCCGAAAGGGAACCCACCAGAAAGCCCGCCTCGGGGCCGAAATACATGGCGGCGATCACCACCACCGCCGTAACGGGCTTGAACGCCTGCACCGCCGAAAACGCCAGCCGCCCGATCACCGAAAGCGCCGTGAACACCGCGATCAGCAGCAGATAGGTGACCGAGTGGTCCTTTTTTTCGAAGCGGATCAGAAACGGCGCGAGCGAAAGCGCCGCCACCGCCAGCGCGACGTAGATGTATTTTACTTCCGCAAATACGGTGAAGCCCAGCGCGATCACCGCCGGGATGCCCACCAGTACGATCAGGTAAGAAATCAAACGTTTGTTCATGGGGAGCCTTTCTTGGGGTTGTAATATCAAATTTCAGTTTGTCGCGCTGTTTAATTAACAATTAACAATGAACAATTAACAATTTCGGAAAACGCTTGCGCGTTTTGATTATTTCCGTAGG
>JAFRSZ010000210.1 GCA_017439205.1 Clostridia bacterium | reverse complement strand
CTTGCCGGGGCGAACGTGGTGATGCCCAACCTCTCGCCGGTGCGCGTGCGCAAAAAGTACGAGCTGTACGATAACAAGATCTGCACGGGCGAAGAGAGCGCCCAGTGCCGCGGCTGCCTCGAGGCGCGCATGAAAAGCATTGGCTACGAGATCGTCACCGACCGCGGCGACGTGAGAGATTGAAGAAATCCTCGTCCGATCAAAAGTCATAAACTATTTTTGATACAATTCCGAATTCCGAATTTCGAATTCCGAATTAAAATAAGCTCTGCGGGTAAGAGCGATCTGACCCCAAAGAAAGGAAAATTGAATATGTCAGTCTACGACCCCAAATCCCTCCACGCGGAGGACTTCATCAACGATGAGGAGATCCGTGAAACGCTCAGCTATGCCGAGGCGCACAAAAACGACCTTGCGCTGCAGCGGGAAATTCTGGAAAAAGCAAGGCCTGTAAAGCAGGCCCGCGGGTATACCTGCCGGGGGCTCACCCACCGGGAGGCTTCCGTTTTGCTCGCTTCCGAAAGCCCCGAGATCCACCGGCAGATCTTTCAGATCGCCGAAGAGATCAAGCTCGCGTTTTACGGCAACCGCATCGTTATTTTTGCGCCTCTTTACCTCTCAAACTACTGCGTAAACGGCTGCACCTACTGCCCCTATCACCTCAAAAACAAACACATCCCGCGCAAAAAGCTGACGCAGGAAGAGATAAAGCAGGAGGTGATCGCGCTGCAGGATATGGGCCACAAGCGCCTTGCCATCGAATCGGGCGAGGACCCCGTGAACAACCCCATCGAGTATATCCTTGAGAGCATAAAAACGATCTACAGCGTGCACCACAAAAACGGCGATATCCGCCGCGTGAACGTGAACATCGCCGCCACAACGGTAGAGAACTTCCGCAAGCTGAAGGACGCCGGCATCGGCACCTACATCCTGTTTCAGGAGACCTACCACAAAGAGAGCTACCTGAAGCTCCATCCCACCGGCCCCAAGCACGATTATGACTATCACACCGAAGCGATGGACCGCGCGATGGAGGGCGGCATCGACGACGTGGGCCTCGGCGTGCTGTTCGGGCTCGAAATGTACAAATATGAGTTCGCGGGCCTCATCATGCACGCGGAGCATCTGGAAGCCGTGCACGGCGTGGGCCCCCACACGATCAGCGTGCCGCGCCTGAAGCGCGCGGACGATATCGATCCCGGCGATTTCGACAACGGCATTTCGGACGATACCTTCGCCCTGATCACCGCCTGCATCCGCCTTGCCGTGCCCTATACCGGCATGATCATCTCCACCCGTGAATCCGAGCAGGTGCGCTCCCGGCTGCTGCGCCTCGGGATATCGCAGGTGAGCGGCGGTTCCCGCACCAGCGTGGGCGGCTATGCCGAGAAGGAGCGCCCGCACGATACCGAGCAGTTCGACGTGTCGGACCAGCGCTCGCTGGACGAAGTTGTGCTGTGGCTGATGCAAAACGGCCATATCCCGAGCTTCTGTACCGCCTGCTACCGCGAGGGCCGCACCGGCGACCGCTTCATGAGCCTGTGCAAGAGCGGGCAGATCTTAAACTGCTGCCACCCCAACGCCCTGATGACGCTCTCGGAATATCTGGAGGATTACGCTTCCCCTGCTACAAAGGAAGCGGGCTATAAAATGGTTTCCGAAGAGCTTGCCCGTATCCCCAGCGATAAGGTGCGCGAGATCGCCCGGCAGCACATCGAAGACATCCGCAATTCCAACCGCCGCGACTTCCGGTTCTGACCGCTGACCGCCGACCGCTGAAAAGAGGTGCATCTATGTCTTTAAACGATACCGTTTCCGCCGAGCGCGTGCACATCGGTTTCTTCGGCATGCGCAACGCGGGCAAATCCAGCCTTGTGAACGCCGTCACCGGGCAGGCGCTGAGCGTGGTGTCCGCCGTGAAGGGCACCACCACGGACCCGGTAAAAAAAGCGATGGAGATCCTGCCTCTCGGTCCTGTGGTGATCGTGGATACGCCCGGGCTGGACGACGGCGGAGAGCTGGGAAGCCTGCGCGTGGGCAAGGCAAAAGAAATGCTGAAGATCATTGATATCGCCGTGCTGGCAGTGGACGCCTCCCGCGGCGAAACGCCCGAGGATGCCGCTCTGATCGCCGCGCTGCAGGAGAAAAAACTGCCGTTTCTGATCGCGCTCAATAAGTGCGATCTGCTCGGCGACCGCCCGGCCGCGCCGGAAAACGCCCTTTACGTGAGCGCGAAAACGGGCGAGGGGATCGGGGAACTTAAAAACCGTCTCGGGGCGTTTGCCAAAAGGCTCAAAAACGATAAAAAGATCCTGGAGGGGCTTGTGGCACCCGGCGATACGGCGGTGCTGGTGATCCCGATCGACGCGTCCGCGCCCAAGGGGCGTATCATCCTGCCGCAGCAGCAGGTGCTGCGAGAACTGCTGGATCTCGGCTGCGCCGCCGTTTGCGCGCAGCCGGAAACGCTTCCGTCCGTGCTTGAAAACATGAAAAAAACGCCGCGGCTCGTGGTCACCGATTCGCAGGCGTTCGGGCGCGTTTCTCCGTTGGTGCCCGAATCGATCCCGCTTACGTCTTTTTCGATTTTGTTCGCCCGGTATAAGGGCGAGATGGGGCAGCTGATCGCGGGCGTTACCGCACTGAAAGCCTTAAAAGACGGCGACCGTGTGCTGATATCGGAAGGCTGCACCCACCATCGCCAGTGCGGGGATATCGGTACCGTGAAGCTGCCCGCGTGGATAAGCGCATACGCGAAGTGCAAGCCCGATTTTCGCTTTACCTCCGGCGGGGAATTCCCCGAAGACCTCTCGGAATACAGCCTGATCGTGCATTGCGGAGGCTGTATGCTCAGCGAAACGGCCATGAAGAGCCGTATGGCTGCCGCCGCCGCACAAAACGTGCCGATGCTCAACTACGGTATGGCCATCGCCGAGACCCACGGTATCCTCTCCCGCGCCATGGCGCCGTTTCAAAAGTAAAACACGGATTTCCCCGTAATAACAGAAAAAGCCGGAAGAGCAGCGAACTCTCCCGGCTTTATTTCGGTTACGGTTCAAATTACAGTTTGTCGGGACGACGGGTTTGCTGCGATATATCGCCTGACGGCGATGCGATATATTTGCTTCGCAAATGCGATATACGCTCGCGTACGCTCACGTGCGATATGATATGAATTCCTTTTTCTCGTCCCGAAGGGACATAT
>JAFRSZ010000209.1 GCA_017439205.1 Clostridia bacterium | reverse complement strand
TATCTCCCACCTTTACGATATGCGAATCGAGGATCTCGTTCTTTTTATCGAAATAAAGCTCCGGACGGGAGAACGACTGGAAATCCCTGGTTCTGCAGCAGTAGATGCTCATGTGTTCATAGCCGGTCCCGCGCACGGTGGAGCCCCAGTGGATCAGGTATTCTCCGGCTGATTCGTCGTAAAAAACCTCCGGCGCCCACAGGCAGCCGAAATCGTCCCGCCCGAAATACAGCAGGCGCTGCTGAGAAAAATGAACGAGATCGGGCGTTTCCCAGCACGAAATATACTTTGAGCCGTTGTGGTTGCAGTCTTTCCAGTCGATATTATGGCGCTCGTCCATGCGTTTGACCACGCACAGATCGGTGGCGAGCAGCACGAAGCCGCCCTCTTTTTTGCGAACGATCTCGATATCGCGCACGCCGCCCTCCCCCGATACGGAGGTGAGGACAGGCCTGCCGCCGTTCAGCGCTTCCCAATGGAAAGCATCCCGGGACACGGCGAAATGCACCTGCTCGCCCGAGGGCAGCAGCGATTCACGGAAATGGACGGAAAGGTACGGCATGGATCCACCTCGCTGAACGGAAAGAAATGAAAGATGAACGATGAAGCAAAAAGCAGCAAGCATCAAGCAGCGAGCATTGAGCAGCAAGCAACAAGTAGCAAGTAATAAGTAATTAAACCCATTCGGATTAAAAAAACTCCGCTCTGAAATAATTCCGAATTCCGCATTCCGAATTCCGAATTAAAATAATCTCCGCTCTGAAAAACAACCGGATCGATCAGTTTACCTCGGGGAAGTCGGTGAACACGGTGACATCCTGCATCGTTACGTCTTCTTTCTCATAGTAAGAGGTGTACTTATCCTGATAATAGCTTTCTGCATTGCAGTCGAAGGAGCCGTCCGGCGAGAAGGTGATCACTGTGCAGCCGCGCTGCGAGCCCTCTTTATAGATGCCGGGGTACGCAAGGTAGTCCACGCTGCGCCCGTAGGTCAGGCGGACGCCCTGATACTCAACGGAAAAGTTGTTGTAATGGTCGTGGCCGCAGAAGATCGCCTGCGTGGAGCCGAGCTCCTTCACCGTTTCAAACAGATCGTCGTCGTTCATGCCGCAGTAAACCACTTTTTTGCTCTCGCCCGCGGTGCCGTATACGTATTTCACGTTCGCGGTGTCCTTCTGCCCGTTGTTGACGTATTCATACCACGCGTCGCGGTACTCGGTGAGCGGGATATGAAAGAACAGAGCGCTCTTGAACGCGCCGCCGTTCTCCTGCTGATAGGCCTTGATCGTTTCGGCGTACCAGTCGATCTGGTTCTGGTGGATATTGTCGTACTTCCACTGGATGCCGAGGTAATCGCCGTCCGTGTAGGTCTGGCTGTCGAGCACGCAGAGAAGCTGCGTGATCTTGCCGGCGGTGTTTTTAACGCAGATGATCTGGTTGCCGGAGCCGTCGATCTCTTCGGGGCCCGCAGAGAACAAACAGTATTTATACTCGTCGTTTTCATACACTTCTGAGATATCCTCGCGCGTGAAGTAGCTGTAGATCTCGGTGTCGTGGTTGCCGAAGCCAAGCGTCCAGTAAACGCCCAACTGCTCCATCAGCGCGGCAAAGATCTTTGCCGGGGTCTTATTGTTGAACGTGCCCGCCTGGAACGGCACGGGGTACGCGATATCGCCGGTAACGATCACGAGATCGGGCTTTTCGGCGGTCACCATGGCGGCAACCGCGTTGATCGCCATCGCGTCTTTCTTGAAGCTCATCCAGCCGCCGCCGATGTGGATATCGGTAAGCTGCAGCACCTTGAGATCTTTATCGGTAACGAAGGTGTAGTTGCCGTGCGCGTCTTTTTCGGGCACGAGCTGATCGGTGTATTCCACCGCGGGGAAGCTCTTCGCCTTTTTCATGTTGGCGCTGTTGCCGATGACGTT
>JAFRSZ010000208.1 GCA_017439205.1 Clostridia bacterium | reverse complement strand
TGTGATCATGGTGCTCAGAAAAGTATGCAACAAGATCAAAGAACTCAAGACCTTCGACTTTGAAGATAAGATCAAGGCGCTTCGCTCCCTGGTGTAAGAATCGTGCGCAGATAACGCATTTTATTCTGACATGAGGAGGTGAAGCAGTGTATACCGTTATTATCGCAGAAAGAAAATTTATGGATCTCTGCGAGGAGCTCAGCGTGTTTCTCAAGCCGCTGCTGACGCCCGAAATCGTGTTCTGTGAGTGGGACCGGAACGGCAGGAATCTGGAAGAGATGCTTCCCGATCTGAAAAAGCTTACGGAATTCCACAGGGAATGGCGCGCCCTGATCGTGAACCAGGATGGGCTTGAAAAGGTGAACCCCTTTGACTATACCGGTTACAGGGACGCGTTCACCGGGCCGGAACCCCACGGCGATATGGAGAAGATCCTGCAGCGCCGCGACGCCCGTTTCGCCAGCTTTGAGCAGGCGACCGCCAATCCGTTGACGAGACTGACCACTGCTTTGACCGGCATACCATCGTTCAATTATCTGATCGAAGACGACGCCGCCCTCGAAAGCCTGCTTTCGGGGGAGACGGATCTCCGCGCGTATATGCTGCGCTCCCAGCTTGCCGATCTGAATCTGTTGGAAACGGCGGTAAGGCTGGAGTCCTTCGGCAAAGAGCAGCTTCTGCGGTTCTGTGCCGCCGAACAGGTCGACGAACTGATCGACGGCGTGCGTACGGGAGACGCGGATAAGATCCTTTCTATTGTGCCCGTGGAAGATCTGCCCGGATTCATCAGCCAGATCGGCAATGCGGACGTGATGCATTCCGACGTGGATTACAACGAAAGCCTCGTTGAGAACACGGTCAAGAACAAGATCCTGAGTGCAATGGCAAAGGATTACAAGATCAAAGATACGGAGCCCTGCGAGGTGCTTTGCTTCTCTCCGCGCACCTGCGATTATCACAGGTATCTGCAGCGGATTGGGGGCTTCGTGCCGGATGAAACAAGGTATTCCCATTTCGCGGAGTACAATCTGTATCACGAAAAGATCCGTTTTATGGTTTACGATCTGGTTGCGGCGGACAGCAATCTCTACGCCACGGAGCAGATGAAAATGGTCGCCTGCCTGCTGGCGATGGCGGCGAACGAGTTCCCGCCCAACGCCATGGTGCCTACCCGCGTGTACGCGGTGGAGCTGGATATGGATGAGGACGCGGTGCGGCAGACCTTTTCGGATTATCTCGGCCGCCTGAAAGCGACGTCGGATATGATCCTTGATATCCGACGCGACCTTGACCGCAGCGATGCGGAACCGCTGGACGACCATACTTCCCGGAAGCTGTTTGAAACGGATATGCGCATCCCGGTGGAGATCAATGCGTATAAACGCACTGATTTTCATGTGCTGAACAACCAACTCGGCCTTTCCAACGACTGCCCGCAGGAAGAAACCGCTTACTGGGGCTCGCAGTACGGTAAGATCGAGAAAAAGTTCAACCGCTTCCTTCGTGAACCGCGGCGCGCGGTGAGAACCGCGGTCGCCGGCCCGTTCCGGGATGTGAACCGTGTGAGCGACGAGCGGATCTTCCGCCTTTCGGAATATCAGCGCGAGGACGTTGAGATCAAAATGCTGGATGAGGAATGGGAGATGGTCCAGACCAATCCGCCCGGCCTTATGAACGACGACGCGTACAAAAAACAGATGAGCGACGCGGACGGGGAAGTTCGTAAAGAGATCGCGAAGCGCATGACGAAAGCGAAGACGCTGATCTTCGGCGGCATTGCGGTCGCGGCCTACGCGGCAGGCTTCATCCCGCTGTTCTTCGGCAACCTGAACAATGCGAAATCGTTTTTGTTCTGCCTGCTTCTCACACTGGTATCGCTGGCGGTATTTGCGGGTGCGGGAATGGGCTTCCTGTATCTGATGCGCAAACGGCTGAAAAAACGGTTCGATCAGTTCAATTCCGTGATCTCCGGCATCTTATCGCAAATCGAGGCGAATCTCGCAAGAGTATCTTCCTATCTCGGTCATGCCTGCAATTTCATGCGCGGTTCCTCCGTGATCTATTCCGAAGAATCCGAGGCGGACAAAAAGCGCAGGATCCTTGCGCACCACCTGAACAGCGTGAAAGAGGCTTCCGACCGGGCCACCGAACTCTTCTCAAAATTTATGGACTGCAACGACGCCGTTACGTCGGATGCGGAACCGTATCTTAACGACTATACCGTAATGGGCGTTTACGATTTCCCCGTGCCGTTCAACCCGGCCGGCCGCAATGTCATGTTCATGCAGCCCGGCTATGTTGTTACGGTGCCCACGGATTTCGTAGAGTCAATACGTATCAGCAGGGTGGAATTATATGATTGAGCATATTGTAACAATATTGAAATTGATTGTTGCCGCCCTGCCGTTCATCGTATTGTGCCTGGGCAGCAGAAAGATCAACCTCCAGAAAATCGAACGCAGCAAGCAGTTCCCGATGCCCGCCGTGGCGCTGGTATACAATATTATAATCGTATGCCTGCTGCACCGCATCAACGAGTGGCTGCTGGGGCTGTTTGCCCACATCCCCGTATGGATCGCGCGGCTGGCGGACGTCAGCTGGATCCCGAACGTGCTGGACAACGCCTTTCTGAAGGCGGCGGAATGGATCCAGAAGCTGTTTACCTCGCTGAATCTGAACCTTTGGGTCTTTTTCGCGGCGAACGCGCTGATCATTCTGGTCTATCTGTTCCTGAAGAGGATCATCATCGAGATCCTGAGAAAAACGGTCAAATACGAATCGGGGCTGTATCAGTCGGTCGCCGGGCTCATTTATGAGCGCGACGAAGAAAACGACGTGATGTGCGTAAAAGAGGAGTATTCGCAGACCAGAGGGTTTTTCCGCACGTTCTATTACGCGGCCGTCGCCATTTCGTCGGTGCTGTTCATCGTAAGCCGGTATTCCTATCAGGACCAGCTGATCAAGGCCGTGTTCTACCCCGTGTTCGGCGTGATCCTGCTGGGCGAGATCTGGTTCCTTCTGGACGGCCTCACGCAGCGCGAATACCGCGGCAGCGTTCTCGGCGAAGACGACCGGGCGCAGAAAACGGTGAACTACACGCTCATCAAGAAGTTTTTGCGCTCCCTGTTCGGCGACAAGCTCAACGTTGAAGATACCCGGTTCAATTCGGATCTCTTCTACGAAGTCACCAACGAGGACGTGTTCAAGCCCTTCCGCGATTCGGACGACCGCGTTGAAAACTCCTTCGGCGCGTTCTATGAGGCGCTTGTCAAGAGCGGGTTCCAGCTTGACCATAACTATTTCTATTCGTCGCACGACCTGATGTGCGGCAAGAGCATCCTGTTCAACAACCCGTTCTACAACGACCTGATCCCATATGCCTTCTATCCCATGAACCGCAGCCTGCTGAACCACGGCAAGGTGCTGGTGGTGCTGGGGCGCCACGCCATAGAAAAGGACGTGGAGGAATGGCTGTACGACGGCATCGAGGCTGTTACGAACATCCCGTTCATGTGGAAGATCAACACGCTCGGCGAGCTGCCGGTCGAAACCGATATCGGCATCATGACCCGCTCGGACGTGCTGAACGTAAAGGTGCACGACGCCAACGAGGAATTTTTGAACAACGTGGATTACGTTGTGATCATCGAACCCTCGAAGCTCATCTCCACCGCGCAGATCGGTATCAACATGCTGGTGAAGAAATGCCAGGCGTATCGCCAGCGCAATATCGTTTACTGCATGTGCGATAAAAACTGCGACGGGCTTGTGGATGCGATGAGCCATATCCTGCTCACCTCCATCACCGAGGTTTCCGCTACCGGAAAGCATAAGGGCGTCAACTCTTATATGGGCTGGGACGTGGACGACGATTACCTGCAGCACAGGATGCTGCCCGCCATTTCGAGATATCTGGGCGTCGGGACCGAGCTCTCGTTCGCCGCGCTCAAGAATCAGGTCTCCACCGCCACATGGTACGGCGGCGAGGCTTTCCCGGTAACGGATATGCGCTGGATCGACCATCAGTATTATTTCGATCTGATGAAGTACGCCCAACTGCCCGCCAACCAGGATGAGATGGACAAACGCTTCGTAACGTCCCCCAACTTCTGGGGCGCGAAGGCGAAGAAATACAACTACATCACCGTGGAAGACGAGGCCTTCAATATGTTTGAGGCCATCCGCGATTTCTCCACCAGAGCCACCGAGCAGGGCTTTGTGAACGTGATCACCTCCGATTACCTGCTGAAGGAATATATGGCCGATAACGCCGATATCTTTGAAGCGGACCCCAAGGCGATCCCGTGCATCGTGCCCGATTTCGTGCGCTCCCGCCGCAATACCGTGCTCAAGCTCCTGCTGATGATGAGCATCAAGCCCACCGCCGAATCGCTGATCGAAAAAGAGCTTTCGCTTGAGAACATCAACGTGTATTCGCTGAAGGAGCAGCTCTGGCACGAGATCTGGCTTGCCGTTTCCGACAGCGTATCGCTGGCAGAGATCCCCGAAAACTACGAGGACGCCGTTGCCTTTACCGCCGAGCGCAAGCTCACCTCCGGCAGGGATAAGAGCGTCAGCGTGGGTATCGAGGCGATCACCGTTCAGGAACGCTTCAATCTGCGTACCGGCAAGATGGAACAGGTCTACGCCATCAAGAACAAGCGCTTCATTGAAGAGTTCGTTGCGGATCTCAGAAGCGCCAGCTACGTTGCCGAAGACGAAAAGGGCAGTTACCACTACTTCGGCGCGGAGCTCCGGGGCCACGTGTTCCAGAAATATCTTCCCGGTCAGTTCTTTACCTTTGACGGCAAGTATTACTGCATGGACGGCCTCACCGCCGAAGGCGACATCCTTGTCCGCCGTTCCGCCGACCATATCACAGGCCGCAAGTATTACCGTCAGAACCGCCAATACGTGCTCTCGAACCGCAGCGTGGACGCCGGTATCGGCGCGGCGCGCGAGATCGCCGGCGTAAAGATCGTGCACGAGCACGCGGATATCTCCGTACATACGTCGGGATATCTGGAGATGGCGAAATACGGCGATTTCCGCAACGCGAGACCCGTGAAGCTGGATATCGAAGGCGTGGAAGGGATCGACAGATACGTCTCCCACAAGTCCTTCCTTCGCATCGAGCTGCCCGAGAACGACGGCGCGCTGAACGATAACATCCGCTATACCGTCACCGTGCTGATGAACGAGGTGTTCCGTTCGCTGTTTGCCGAAAACCAGGGCTTCGTGGTCGCGCTGACCGACGACAGCTTCCTTGCCGAAGACGCGGTCCGTCCGCTGACCTACTCGGTGGAAACCGAAACCGAGGCTGCCGGCCGCTGTATCTACATCGTGGAAGACAGCCGTCTGGATCTCGGCCTGCTGGACGCTGTGGAGCGGAACATCGACCGTATCCTGGATATCATATCCGATTATATCTGCTGGCATAACGAGAAGCTGGACGAAGTGCTCGATCCGCCGCCTGAGCCCGAACCCGTGCCTGTGGACCTGCCGCCCGAGCCCGTTCCCGAAAAGAAGAAGAGCCTTTTGCGCAGGATCATCGATAAGCTCACCGGCAAGGACAAAAAGGAAGGCAAAGACGGAGAGCAGACCGACGAGCCCGGCAAAAAGAAGGGCTTCTTCGGCCGCCTGATCGATAAGCTCACCGGCAAAGACAAGAAGAAGGGCGAGCCCGTGGATGACGAACCCATCCCCGCGCCTGAACCTCAGCCTGAGCCCGAGCCCGTTCCCGCACCCGAGCCGATCCCGGAGGATCAGGACGATATCCCCGAGCCGCCCGAGGGCGATCGGGAGGAAACCGACGATCTGCCGCCCGACGATCTTGACGATCTTCCCACGGAAGATACCGACGTTGACGATCTCAACGCCGCCTTCGAACTGCCGACAGACGGCACGGAGGACGAAGACGATACGACGGATCTGCCGACGGACGGCACGGATGAACTTCCCGCAGACGATACGGAAGACATGGAAGACCTGCCCGAACTTCCCGTGGACGACACGGAAGACGCGATCGAAGCGCCCGTGCTGCCCGCAGAGGACGTGGAAGAAGAGGACGAAGCGCCCGTGCTGCCCGCAGAGGACGTGGAAGAAACGGACGAAGCGCCGGTGCTGCCCGTAGAGGACGTGGAAGAAGTGATCGAGCCGCCGGTGCTGCCCGTAGAGGACGTGGAAGAAGTGATCGAAGCGCCCGTGCTGCCGGCAGACGACGTTGAACCGTCGGACGCCGATCCGATCGGCGAAGGCGCTTTTGCGCCCGACGAGGCGAACATGCCCGCGCCGGAGGACGTCCCTGAAGACAGAGAGACGGTCAGCGAGCAGGATCTGCTGGACGACTGGTCCAAAAAGACCGAGCGTCGCCCGTATAACGAGCGGTATTATACGCTGTTCGGTTATACCTGCGAGCCCGCCGCCATAGATCTGGACGCCACCTACGATTACCTTTCCTCCATCAAGATCGGTAAAAACAGCCTTACCCAGGCCCGCGACAACCGTCTGCTTTCCGAGTATATGGAAAGCCTGGCGAAGAAAGAGAACCGGAATCTGCGCCGCTGCGATTTCTGCGGCGCCGAGATCCTCGGCATCGAATACGAAACGCTTACCGACGGCAGAGACCGCTGCATGAACTGTTCGCGCACCGCCATCAAGACGGGCGAGGAATTCAAGGCTCTGTTCGACAACGTGAAGCACGATCTTGAATCGTATTTCAACATCAGGATCAGGACCGGCGTGCGCGTGGAAATGGTGAACTCCCGCGAGCTGCATAAGCGCCTCGGCGAGACCTTCACGCCCACCGCGGAATGGGACGGCAGAACGCTCGGCGTTGCGATCCTCGAAAAGAAAACCAAACAGTTCTCCCTGCTGGTGGAAAACGGCTCGCCGCGCATGTCTACCATGCTTACGGTGGCGCACGAGCTGACCCATATCTGGCAGTATGTCAACTGGGATGAAGAAGCCATCCTCAAGAAGTACGGGCCCGATCTGAATACTGAGATCTACGAAGGTATGGCCAAGTGGGTCGAGGTACAGTACGCATGGCTCATCAACGAGGCGGGCACCGCAAAGCGCAGGGAGCTCACAACGATGACGCGGCCCGACCCGTACGGCAGAGGCTTCATCCGTTACCGCGCGAACTATCCGTTCTCCAAGGGTGTTGGTTCCGTTCCCGATTCGCCGTTTATGCATCCCGACGCGCCCCTTGCGGACGAATTCTGTATCCCGCTGAACGAAATGTTCATCATTCCGCCGGAGATCCCGCAGCCCGTCGAAAGCAAGCGTCAGAAGCGGCGTGAAAGAAAAGACTGGCTCGGTTCCGACCGCGACAACCGCAAGCGCGCCGTCAAGGGCAGCAAGAACAGAGATCCCGAAAACGTGCGCAGGTATGCGTATTCCATGTTGGACGACGCCGAGAAGGCGATGTACGAGCGCATGGCGCAGGCGCTTGCGGACCACGAAGAGGACGTTGAGGAGCTCGGTGAGATCGGGCTGTCGAAAGAGCGGTTTGAAAAAGCGGTCAATTATGCCGTTTACGACAATCCCGCATTCTTCTGGTACGCAGGGTTCCGCTATCAGTTCTCGCAGGATACCGGCATCGTACAGTCCATGCACTTCGATTACTGCATGACGCGTGAGGAAGCCGAGGCGCGGCAGCGCGAGATCGATGAGAACATCGGCGCGTTCCGCGAGGGCATCACCGACGCGATGAGCGATTTCGAGGTGGTGCTGAAGGTTTACGAGAACATCATCCAGCTGATCGATTACGATTCCGTCGGTCTGGACGCGCAGAAGAAAGAGCGCGAAGAGGATGAGAACGCCAGGTATCAACCGGACGATCTGCGTTCCGTCTACGGTGTGTTTGTGAACCGCAAGGCTGTTTGCGCGGGCTACGCGCGGGCAACGCAGTACCTGCTGAACGCCTACGGCCTGGAGTGCGCGTATTACTCCAACGGCGAGCACGCGTGGAACGTGCTGAATCTGGAAGGCGACTATTACCATCTGGATACCACCTGGGGCGACGCGTCCAACACCAGGCCGGAAGAAAACGGCAGGGACGAGGTCGGTTACGATTCCTTCTGCGTAACGAGCGCGGATATCGCACGGCTCAACATGCACCAGCTCAACCCCGATTATCCCGCGCCCGAATGCACCGCGGTGCAGTGCAACTATTACCGCCGTTTCGGCGCGTACTTCGAAGCCTACGATTATGAGGCGATCCGCGATCTCGCGGCGAGCCTCGCGGCGAACGGTTCTTCCGTGATCGCGTTCCGCTGCGCCGACGATGCGGTATATTCCCGGGTGGAGAGCGAGCTGATCGACAACCATAAATTCAGCGATATACTGCAATTTATCAACCTGAAGACGAAGGTCCGCGTGGATACGGCCTATTCGTATGTACGCCGTCCCGATTTCCTGACCTTCAAGTTCTATCTGAATAAGATCCGTTAAAGGAGGTTGACGTTTCATGGCAAAACGTAAAACCAAAAAGTACAGCCTGTCGCAGGTCATCGCAGTTGCGCTCATCGTGGGTCTGCTCGTGTTTTTCGGGCCGAAGCTGATCCACAAGTGCGACGACTGCGGCAAGATCTTCGTAGGCACCGGCTATACGCCGAACGCTGTTGAAAACATCGTAAACAGCGATCAGGAGATCATCTGCAAAGAGTGCGCTGAAAAGCAGCACGCCGTTGCGGGCTTTTTCGGCGGGGATATCGAAGATTACCGCCGCGGACTTTTCGACTAAATAATAAAGGAGTATAGAAACATGAAAAAAACCGTTACCGTTATCGTATCCGTTCTGCTGGTCGCCGCGATGATGTTCACATTCGCCGGCTGCGGCGCCAAGGGCAAGGTGAGGGCCTCCATCAAGGAGTTCCAGACCGCCTGCAACGAGCTCAACATCGAAGGCGTCATCGATTGCCTTGATCCTACGGTTTCCGGCGCGCTGAAGCTTGGCGCGGGGCTGCTCGGCAGCCTGACCGGTACCGACGCGGAAGGCGTTTTTGAGAAGCTTTCCGCTCTGCTGGTCACCGGCGCGGAATCCTTCGGCATCGACAGCTTCAAGACCCTGAAGATCAAGGTGAAAGACATCGCCGCAAACGATACCACCGCGGACGCCAAGGTGGAGTTTACCTACACCGCCGGCTCCGGCGAGGAGAAGACCTCCGACGGCACCATCAGCCTGAAGAGCACCGACGAAGGCTGGAAGATCACCGGCGTGAAATTCAGATAACGCGCTGTGCCTCACCGCGCCTGAAACGCGGTGAGGCTTTCTGTCTGTTTATTATTCGCAAGAGAGGATCTGAAACGATTGATACGTAAATTCAAAGAATGGTATTCCATCAATATCACGAAGCATACCAAGTGGTTTCTGTTTTTCGGTATTCTGGTGCTGAACATTCTGTTCATTGTTGTGGCGTCTATGGTCCTGAAGCAGATCACCCAGGTCACGCAGGGGAAAGAGATCGGCTTTTTTGAGGGGATCTATAACACGATCACGATGATCCTCGACGCCGGCTGCATCGAAAACATGGTGGAAGACGCGGCCGCGACGCGCAACCTTGCCATCGCCTGCATCATTGTGATCCTGGTCGGCACGCTGACCTTTACGGGCGCCCTGATCGGTTTTATCACAAACCTTATTTCCGGCATCATCGACAACGTGGACGCCGGACGCCGCAGGATGAACGCTTCCAACCACACGGTGATCCTGAACTGGAACACCCGCGCTTCCGAGATCATCAACGATCTGCTTTATAAGCCGGACAAGCAGGAAGTGATCGTGCTGGTGGAAAACGGCAAGGAGAGCATTCAGAAGGAGATCGACGAGCGTATCACCGGCACCATACGCCGCGAGCGCAGAAAAACACACGACGACGCAAGAAAAATGGGCGGCCTGAAGGGCCTATTCTACGAGTTGACCCATCGGTTCCGCAATACGGTCACGGTGATCGTGCGCGAGGGCGACGTGTTCTCTACGAAACAGCTGGAGGATATTTCGCTGAAGCACGCGAAAAGCGTGGTGATCCTCGGCAACGACGTGAACAACACCGTTTGCAAGTTTGAGACCCGCGACCGGCTGGAATCCCTGAAAAAGGGCAATTCCCTCACAGTGAAAACGCTGATGCAGGTGGCGGATATGACCGCCGCGGAGGATTCGAACGACGACCAGACCATCGTTGTGGAGATCACCGACGGTTGGACCATGGATCTCGTTAAGCGCATCATCAAGGCCAAAGAGAGCCAGGCTTCCGATGGACACCGCGCGAAGAACAACATCGTTGCGGTGGACGTGAACAAAACGCTGGGGCAGATCTTGTCGCAGTTCTCGCTGATGCCGGAGCTCAACAGCGTTTATTCCGAGCTGTTTTCCAATAAGGGCGCGGCCTTCTACTGCACGCCCGCCACCGGAGAAGAAGAAAAGATCGAAGATTATTTCGAGGATCATTTCCACGCGATCCCGCTGACCCGTATGCGCGTGAAAGGGGATCTTTCCCGCTATTTCGTTGCCGAGGAACAGCGCGACGGAAGCTATACCTCGCGGCAGAAGTGCGATCCCATTACCGTGGATATGAATCCCGATTACGATAACGGCACCAAGAACGTGATCATTCTCGGCCACAACTCCAAAATGAAAGAGATCATGGAGGGGTTTGAATCGTTCAAGCGCGAATGGAGCGACAGCACCAACGAGCTGAAGATCACCGTGATCGACGACGAAGCCTCCCTTGACAAGATGGACCATTACCGCGATCACGCGTTCGTTACCACATACGACGCCGACATCTACGATAAGGACCGTATCTCCAATAAGATCCGCGAGATCGTGGACGCCAACACCTCCGACACCTCGGTGCTGATCCTCTCCGACGACAGCGTTCTGAAAGAGGATATCGACGCAAACGCGCTTACGAACCTTGTGTATCTGCAGGATATCATTCTGGAGAAGATCGAAAACGGTAAAAAGACCGGCGTTCCGTTTGATACCGAGAGCATCGACGTGATCGTGGAGATCATCGATCCGAAGCATGAGGACGTGGTGCGGTCGTACTCCACGAACAACGTGGTCATTTCCAACCGCTACATCTCGAAGATGATCACCCAGATCAGCGATTCCTTCGAGCTGTATTCGTTCTATCAGGATATCCTCAGCTACGACGACGATCAGGAGGATCAGGACGCCACCGCCTTCGAGAGCTACGAGGTCTATCTGAAGGAAGCAAGCCGGTTCTTCAACACCATCCCGGGCAAGTGCACCGCCGCGCAGCTGATCCGCGCCGTGTATAAGCAGAGCATCGATCCCGCCGTATTCAAGAATCAGATCAATCCCACGCTGGTGCTCGGCTATGTGCGGCCGCACGATACGCAGCCCATGCACCTGTTTACGGGCAACCAGAACGATATCGAGCTGGAGCTGACCCCCAGAGACAAGCTGATCGTGTATTCGCTGCATTAAAAACAAACGCGGAGTTGGGGCGCATACGCGCTTCGGCTCCGTTATTATGTAGTGTTCAAATTGCAGTTTGACGAGATGTTTTGGATACCGTACCGTAGGGGGCGGCGTCCCGACGCCCCGCATCGTTGGGTACATATTCACCTGTTGTATTGATATTGCTTATAAGCATTTCTTCAAAAATAACATAATTTTATGCAAGATA
>JAFRSZ010000207.1 GCA_017439205.1 Clostridia bacterium | reverse complement strand
CGCCGGAGACGGATTCAACGTACCCCAACCCGTCGTGCACGTTCAGCGCGTCGTCGCCCTGACGGCTGATATCGCAGCCTTCCACACGGAAACGACCGTTGGTATTGGCGATATGGATCGCGTCCGCGGCGGTCGAAACGTGTGCGCCGGTTTTATCATTCGGGTCAACGCCGATAAAGGTATCGAGCAGCTGAAAATGGGACGTGCCGACGCCGAAAACAAAGAAGCAGCCTGTACCGCCGTAGATCTTCATATCGCTGAAGGTGATATGGGAGCTGTTTTCCGTGCGGACGCCCTCGCCGTCGTAGACGTGGTGGCGCAGGATATACGTTTCGCCGTCGTTAAAACCGTCCATACAACCGTCGTGCGTCACGCGCAGCACGTTGGGCGAAACCTTTACGACGCTTTTGATTGGGTTATCCAGCCTATATAAATAGACTTCTTTTTCGCTGCCCGACGCCCCGAAGGTCAGTGACTGCGGATCGCACTGGGTCACAGCTTTGATCGCCATGGATTCGTCCGTGTCCGTCTTTTCAAAGAAACAGAAATCCAGCGTATGCGCGCGCGGGTCGGCGTTTTGGACCCGAACGACGTCGTCGATCGGATCGTTCACCCGGTCGTGGTCGATCGCAAGTCCGTGGATCTCAAGACTGTCGCAGCCCGTGATCAGGATCTGTCTGCCGGGGGTACAGAAGATGAACTCCGCGCCCTCGCCCTCGATGAATACGTTGCGCAGCCCGGAAAGGACGATCCGCCCGGTTTGAGTGAACCGATAGACGCCGGAAGGAATGACGAGCTTTGTATCGGGATGCGCGCCGCAGTACGCGAGCGCGTCCATGAAGGCCTGCGTATTATCCGCGACGGTCTCGCCCATACCGAACGCATCCGCGCTCACAATCGTCAGGGCGTCGCTTTTCGGGCGCAGGATATAGAACCGGCTGCCCGCGGCGCCGTATACCGTATCGGACGTCTGATACGGCGAACACGCGGGCTTGTTCTCGGTGAGAACGATCTTTGCGAGGACTTCCGGCGGAGGGCTGACGCGTGTGAGCAGCAGCGCGAAGGGCAAAAGAAGAAGAGAAAACAAACGTTGCAGCATTTATGCGCTCACCGTCCTTGTTACGTTTCTATGCTTATCATACCAAAAGCGTTCTGTTATTGCAATAAATCAGATGCAAATACGATGATATAAACCTCAAATTTTTAAGAAATTGTGCTGATTCTGCATTTTTACCAATGGCCACGGACCGTTAAACAGGTCTTTGCGCGGCCACGGGTGAAAAACGGATTGACCTTTCCGTTATAACGGTATAAAATGATGATTATCACATGATCATGCTATAGCGTATCGAAAGGAACGTGAACGCTTATGAGTGAAAAGAAACTGCAGCTTGCCCTTGCGCTGGCGTCTTATGCGCACGAGGGGCAGGCGGATAAGGCGGGAAAGCCGTATATCACACATCCCCTGGCCGTGTCCGAAATGGTAGAGGGCGAGGACCGGAAGATCGTCGCTCTGCTGCACGACGTGCTTGAGGATACCTTCGTAACCGAAGCCACGCTGCGCAATCTGTTCGGCGACGAGATCACGGACGCGGTTTGCGCGGTCACCCGCAATGAGAATGAGAGCTACGAGGATTTCATTATCCGCGCAGGGAAAAACGAACTCGCGCGCGCGGTGAAGCTTGCCGACCTGAAGCACAATATGGACGTTTCACGTCTGCCGGAGATCACCGAAAGGGATCTGCAGCGGCTGGAAAAATACAAGAAAGCGTATCAGTATCTGGTTTCGGGAAACGAATCACTTTAACAGACTATAAACTTCGACGTAATGAAGTTTTTTTACTTCGTTGCTCCAAATCGCGATTTCGTTCCCTGTGAGTTGACGGTGTTTTCATAATACGCTATTATAAAGAATATAAGAAAAATACCATGGCAACTCTTTTTGTCGAACTGAGGGGTGTGTTTATGAGAATTGCGATTTGTGACGATGAAAAAACGGTATGTGAAGAAATAAAGCAGTATCTGAACGAGTTTTTTATAGCTCGCAATATGATGTTTGTTTGCGATCTTTTTACAACCGGCGAACAGGTTTGCAGCCAAAACGCTGCATACGACCTGATATTTATGGATTATCTGTTGCCGGACGGCAATGGAATCGGTTTTGTGAAGCAGATCCGTCGTGAAAACGAACGGGTTTTTATCATTTTCTCCACTGCCTACCCGGAACACGTTTTTGAAAGCTTCTCACTCAACACCTTCCGTTTCCTTGTAAAGCCGATTGAAAAGGCGGCCGTTTTTGAAGCGATGGACGCGTTCGTATCCGCCTACCAGACAAACCGCAAGATCATCATCAATACGCTGAATAAAGAAATCATCGTTGACGCGGACAAGGTGATGTATATTGAAGCCGATAAAAAATACACGCTGGTTCGCACAGTCGATAAATCCTATACGTCGTTTAAGAGCATTTCCCGCTACGAAGCGGAGATCAACAACCCGCAGTTTTTCCGAACGCACCGTTCGTTTATCGTCAATATGAAATATATCGCTGAAATCGAAAAGAAAAAGCTGCGGCTTACGAACGGAGAGATCGTTATCGTAAGTCCCGGCGTATACGACGCATTCCTGCAAAACTATATGAGCTTTTTGAAATACAAATTCTGAGGTTAATTAGCTGTGAAGATCGCTTTATCCGTTTTTCTCAGTCTGTCGGTCCTGCTCGGGGCTGCATGCTTAACTGCGCTTACACGTTTCCTGTGGCAATTTCCGGAACGCGCCAGACGCCGTACCGTTTTTACCGCGGGCGTCCTTGTTGCCATTTCGGCGGCGCTCGGCGTGTGGTGCGCGTTTGCGCTCCCCGTTGCCGAAAAAGGCGCGGTATACGCCGAAAGCGCCGGCTACGACGCGTATCTTATTTATTCCGGGCTTTTCGGGCTGATCTCGGCGCTGCTGCTGCTCGGCGCGCCGCATCTGATATTACGCACAAAAAGGATCCTGCGTCTGCTTCCGGCGCAGTTTACGGCATATATGCTCACCGAAAGCGGTTTTGCGTTCATTTCGGTCGCGTTCGGTCTGAACGCGGACGGTCCCGAAAAGCTGCTTGCCGAGGCCGTTTACGACTGCTGCGTTTACGCAGCGCTGATTGCAGTGTTTTATGTATGCGCATCCCGTACGACCGCGCTGCCTCTGCGCGGCGTGATCGATTCTCTCCCTCGGTGGGTCTATCCCGCGATGACCGTTTTTTCTTTTACGGTTTATGCAAAGGAAGCGCTGTTTGACGGCGGCATCGACAACCCGTTCGCCGAACGCGTGTACAACGCGCTGTGGGTACTCGCCACGCTCGGTGTAATTTTCTGCATCGGCTATTTCTTATACAAGCTAACTGCGCTCAATATCAAACAAAACCAGATCCTCCGTCGGCTCGATACGCAGGAATCACAGTACGCGATGGCGCTGAAAACAGATGAAGAGCTGCGGGAATTCCGGCACGATTATAAAAACCATATGATGGTGGTCACCGCGCTGCTCAATGCGGGTCATGTGGAGGAAGCGACAGATTACCTTGAAAAAATGAAGGTGATTTCCGGCACTATGGGAAAGCAGTTTTCCACGGGGAATTTTATAGCAGACGCGATATTGAATGCCAAAAACTCTTACGCCGAGGAATACGCCGTTCACATCTCGTTTAAGGGGCGCATTCCCGCTGCGGGGATCGAAAACGACGATCTTTGCATCATTTTCTCGAACCTGACCGACAACGCCATTGAAGCCGCCAAGCGCGCGGCAGGCAGCAGGTTTTTGAACATTGAATCAAGCGTACGAAATGGTTATTTCACGCTTACGTTCACAAATCCCGTCGCCGAAAAAGCGATCATAAAAAACAACCGGATAAAAACCACAAAGACCGATGCGAAGAATCACGGCGTAGGCCTGAGAAACGTTGAAAAAACGGCGGAGAGATACGGCGGGAAGCTGCTGCTCTCGTGCACCGACGAACGTTTTCAGGCTGACGTTATTCTCAAACTCGACCACACAAATGAGGAGGAAACGATATGAACAAAAAACTGTTGCCTGTCCTTTTGGCGCTTGCGCTGCTTTTCACGGCAGGCATACTGTACGCGCAGGCGGAGGAACCCGAAAACGTGTTCACCGAGTATAACGAGGCGATAGATTATCTTCGCGAAAGGCTGGTTGCGAGAGAAACCGCTGTTTCGTTTGCATATACCGGAGATCGGCAGATCTCGCTTCAAGACGTGCTTGAATACGAAGGCAGCGCGCCTTATGAGGGGGATTACCTGCGGTGGAGTATTTCGAGCTATACGCAGCAGGAATACGCCGACGGCCGGGTGGACTGCACGGTCAATTACCGCACAAGCGCGGAGAAAGAAGCCGAGCTTACAAACGCTGTTTCGAGCATCGTATCAGAGCTTACTGAAGATGTTGCCCCTGAAGCTTTTTCGGAATACCGCAGGGCCGTTCTGATATTCAATTGGCTTTGCGATAACGTCGCCTATTCTGATGGATCCAATACGTCCTCCGCATACTCGGCTTACAGCGCGCTGATTGACCGTACGGCGAAGTGCGAGGGATACGCGCTTGCATTTTACCGGCTTGCAAGAGAAATGGGGCTGGATTGCCGTATCCTGACGGGGTACGTTTCTACCGACGCACTTGAGATTTCGCATGCATGGAACGCGTTCCGGATTGGAGAGAGCTGGTATTACGCGGATTCCACCCACGGCGCGTGGAGCGGCGATGAGGATGGATCGGACCGTTTCGCTTTCTTCATGATGCCGGCCTTCTGGGACGGCGCGGAATACGTCGCTTCCTACACGGACGGCAGCAGTTATTTAAAAACCGCGGCGGAGATCGCGGACTACCCGTTTGATCTTCCCATCGTCGGAAGCTGCCCCGAAGGCGGCGGCTGGACGCTGTACCCCGCAAGCGGGCAATTGATACTTACAGGCGAAAGCGCCGGAGAAACCGACGCCCATTGGAAAGAATACGTCGAAATCGTGACGAGCGTCTCTGCCGAAAACGGCGTGATCGATCTGTGCGTTGAATGCCTTACGGCCGCCGGGCTGCCGCTGCATTGCGGAGATGAATCCGAAATCGCCGCCCTTGCCGCCGATGCGAGTATTCCCTGCCATACTTCCTCGGCGGAACCCGTACAGCCACCCACCTGTAAAAACACAGGCCGTTCCGCGGGGACCGTTTGCGGAATATGTGAACTGTATCTCACCGGCGGTGAAACGCTGCCGGTGACCGACGACCACACGGATAATGGCGAGGGTGTTTGCAGCGTTTGCGGTATCGTGATCGATTGTGTGGAACACGGCTTCTGCGGTAAAGATCTGCGATGGTATCGCCTGCCCGGGAATGAGCTGAGAATCACAGGTACAGGAGAAATGACACGCTACAGAACAATCAATCCTCCTTGGCTGCGGCATTTACATTATGTAATGAAGTTAGAGATTGCAGACGGTATCACTAAAATTCCAGCATCTGCATTCAGTAGATTGCAGATAGAACAAGTTGTGATACCGGATTCTGTTATCGAAATAGGTCGGTACGCATTTGGAGAATGCAATCGCTTACGAGATGTTGTACTTCCGTCGAAACTCACACACATTCCCGAATACGCTTTTCATTTTTGTACAAGTCTTGAAAACGTCCAATTTCCCGAAAACCTTGAATCAATCGGCGCTTTTGCATTCGCAAGAACAAACCTGAAATGTGTTTATCTGCCTCAAGCCGTAACAGAAAACTGGTTGAAGGAATTGTCAAATAGTCCTGTTTTACAAACATATAGCCCATTCGCGGAAAGCGCAGTCGAGGTTGTTGAATTCGCCCCGGGAACACATGCTGTTCCAGCTTTATTCTGTGCAGGCATGAAAGAACTGAAAGAAGTAATACTGCCGGATACGGTTAAATCAATCGGCTATCAATCATTTGCAAGATGCGAAAACCTCCGCAGTATTCAGCTTCCGCCAGGTATCGCCTCTGTTGCCGGTAGTGCTTTCGAGGATTGTATCAATTTGCAGTATCTTTATATACCAGAATCAGCCGTATTCAGTAGCTCCGCAATCAATGGCGATACGAGTCTAAAAGACATATATTTCGCTTCGGGATCAAGTATTGTGATTTATGCACTGCGCGTCTACTCAGATCAGTTGGTATTTCACTGTAAGGAAGACTGCAACGCTGTTTCTTTCGCACAAAGTAAGAATATTCCCTGCCATACCGATCTTGATTTCAGCCCCGATGTTTACGGAACGCTCTGTACCGGTGAAACGGTAACGGATTTTGTTGCTTATTGCCGCGAATGCGGAAAGACTTTTACAAAAACCGGCGTAATCGATGAAAACGGCCATAATGTATTAACCGACGCGGCGGTCGCCCCCACCTGCACCGCGGACGGCAAAACCGAGGGCTCGCACTGCGGTATCTGCGGCAAGGTATTTACCGCACAGGAAACGATCCCCGCGCCCGGCCACTTTGACGTTCTCACGGAGGACGAAACGCCGGACGGCATATGCGACGTTTGCGGCGCGCGCCTTTGGGCGGCGGAGGAGCCCGAACCGGAACCGCAGGAGGAGCCCGTGCGTATTACGAAGTGGTTCACCGCCCTGTTTGAAGGCATCGCAAAGTTCTTTTCTAATCTTATAAAAATGATCCGGCGGATGTTCGGCTGAATACCGTTTTCATCAACCGCTTCACCGTATGAGAGGACCGCTTTCGGCGTGGGTCCTCTCTTTTTTTCATTTCGTTGCTCCAAAACGGCATTTGGTTTCAGACGTATTGCACTCGTCGTTTGCGGGCTTTATACTGTACGCGAAGAAAGGCCGTGCTGAATAACAGCAACAGGCGCCCGGATGCGCCTGCGGCCGAATGGGAGGTTTATAAAATGAAACGAAAACAGAACCTGTGCCTTATTGTCAGCGTTGCCTTATGCGGCGTCATCATGTTCTTCTTCAGCCAAACACGTGTGTCGGCAAAGCTCCGGGAGCTGCAGCAGTCCGCGCCGCCGGTCTCAGCTGAGGAGCGGCCCTATACAGTGAACCGGGATGCTCCCACAGAGCCGGAAGCCCCGGAGGAACCGAGCCTGCACATCGATCCCGAGGATATCACGCTTGAGATCAGCATGGGCCGATCGGCGGAGGTATCTGTCGAACAGAGCCGTATGACCATTATCCGGTTTACGGCGCCGATCACCGGCGACGTGATTTTTTCCGCCGTTGACGAGAACGACGTGTACGGTTACCTTTACGCTTCGGATGGGCATACGCTTCTTGCGGGAGACGCGGATCGGTGGGAACCGGGAACGTGGAGCAGTATAGGCGTAGACGGCGGACCCAACTATAATTTCAGCTTTACCTATGGCGTGACCGCGGGCGAGACCTATTTTCTGGCGGTGCAGTACATCGGCTTTTGGGAGAGCGGGGACGTATCCGTTTCCGCGGAGCACGACCACACGTGGGATTCCGGCACGCATCTCTCACAAGCTGTCTGCGGGCAGATGACGGAAACCCAATACGTCTGCACACTGTGCGGCGCGCACCGTACCGCCACGGAATTTATGCCGCACGCGTGGGGCGAATGCGAGCTCCTGCAGGCTGAAACCTGCGAAACCGACGGACAGACGCAGTATACCTGCTCCGTTTGCGGCACAACGTTCACGCAGCGCATCCCGCGCCGTCCGCATAAAGACACAGACGGAAACGGAGCCTGCGATTACTGCGGCAAACCGCTGCAGATCATTGCCTCAGGCGTGTGCACCGCCCCGTTCGTTGAAGGCAATCCGGACGTTTCATGGACGCTCGACAGCTTCGGAACGCTGACGCTTTCGGGGAAAGGCAAGGTGCCCTCCGCTCTGGTCGGATACCGTTGGCCGTTCGATACGTCTCTGGTGAAAACCGTGGTGATCGAAAACGGCGTTACGAGAATGCTTGATTGGGGGCTTTCTTCGTTCCGTAATCTTACCGAGCTGTTTTACGCCGAAACGTTCAGCTGCGACACGTCCGATCTGTTCAGCGGGTGTGCGTCGCTTGAATCCCTTGTTCTGACAGACGACATGGAGGGAATTCCCCCGGAGGATTTTACGGGCTGTACGGCGCTGAAAGAGATCACGATCCCGAATTCGGTAAGGCGTATTTGCGAATCTGCGTTTAACAGCTGCGCGGGTCTTACGGACGTTTATTTCATCGGATCGCAGGAGCAGTGGAGCGCGATCAGGATCGATGAGGGCAACGAGGCGCTTTCTCTCGCAACAGTGCATTTCGCAAGTCTGCCGCATCTGCATTATCACAGGTGGAACGACGGCGTAATAAACGTGCCCTCCACCTGTACCGCACATGGCACGGCGCTTTATACCTGCACGGTATGCGGCGAGGAGAGAACGGAATTTCTCGGGATTGCGGACCACACGTGGGACAACGGCAGAATACTGACGGAACCCACCTGTACGGAATACGGGATCAAGGTTTACAAATGTACCGCGTGTGAAGAAACCTTTGAACAAAAGCTTGCGCCGCGGCATACCGATAACAACGCCGACGCCGTTTGCGACGTCTGTTCTTTCCCGCTGCATGCTTTCGGCGACGCGGACCGCAGCGGACAGGTTACCGCCGCCGACGCCAGACTTGCCCTCAGAAGAGCGGTTCTTCTGGAAACGTATGAGAAAGGCACTTATGAGTTCTTTGCATGCGATGTTGATTTCGATGGCGAGGTAACGGCCGCGGACGCAAGATCGATCCTTCGGGCGGCTGTGGATCTGGAGGATCCGAACGCGTGGTTCGAAAAATACGGCGCGTTGGCCGACGATACAGGAAGCGAGCTGCCTTCGTCCCCGGACGAAGCGGATCGCAGCATCGGAATCGAACCTGCCGACGCCCGCCTTGCGCTTCGCGGATCCTTCGGTCCGCTGCAAGACGGCGAGCGGATCGGAGATGCGGCAGACAAATCTGCAGCAGACGTTAACATGGACGGAAGGGTGAATCCCGGCAAACGCGATCATCGCGTAACGATTGCGTAACACATCCGATAAACGGGACGGGATTCCCGAAAAACAGCTCAATGTCCAACAACCGGAGTTAACGGACATTGACGATTCAGGCGAACCGCAAATAACGAAGAACCGACCTTGCACCGAACTGTTTTGGAACGGCGGAAGGTCGGTTTCTTTGAAACAATACAGGGGATGTACGGCGGAGGAGCCATTTACGTACTGATTCCTGCGGTCAAACAGCGCGTTCCATGTCTTTCAGGCGATAACACGCGTTGCCGGAAAAATCGCTGAATTTCATCGCCGACCCTTCGCAAAAAGCGTTAGCGCGGGATGAACCGGCCGCCGTTTTCAACGGTTACGTACGGAAACGCGCTTGAGCCCTCCGAAAGATACGCAAGAGCGCCGTTCTGCACCGAAAAACGGAACGTAAAGTCGTATCCGCCGGTTTCGGTCATGGTCAGGATCCCGTCCGAGACGGTCCAGCTGCCCGTTCCCATATAGCTGCTCAGAAGCCCCTCGTAAAAGGAATACGTTCCGTCTTCGTTCAGCGTGATCGTAAATTCGCCTCCGAAGCCCTCTTTTTCATATTCGAACGTCTTTCCGGCGAGTTCCGCTTTCATATCCGTTTTTTCCTGTTTGCCGCCGCACGCGCAAAGCCCTGCAAGCAGAGCGGCGAGCAGGATGAAGATCAGCGCTTTTCTCATCTGTTTTTCCTCCCGATACCGATGTTTACAGATTCAACTATACCATGCGCCGGGGCGAAAAGCAATAGCGTTTCTCTGTTGACCTGCGCGTTTCGCTGCTGTATAATATAAGAAACGGACGCGCAGAGCTTTATCTGCCGGACGAAACTCGCGTGATATAAAGCAAAAAGGAGAATCAACGATGATTACAAAGATCCTGAGCCCCCTGACCGCACTCATCTGTATTCTGTTTCCGCATCTGGTCGCCGTTCGCATCGCGAGCCTGCCCGCGCTGAAGAGTGCGCCCGACGAAACGGCGTGTACGGACCGGATCCATTTTCTGAACACCGGCTCGTCCGATGCGATATTGCTCGAGAGCGACGGGCATTTCGCCATGGTGGACGCGGGCGAAGATACCGACAACCCCCGCGCGTTCGACTGGCTGAATCTTCCCGGTTTTGAGGACGAGGTCGCAGCCTACCTGAAAGCGCACGCCGCCGACGAAAACGGCAGGGTATATCTCGATTTCGTGGTGGGAACGCACGCGCATTCCGACCACATCGGCGGGTTCGACACCGTGATCAGCGACCCCGATATCACGGTGGGTCGCGCGTATCTGAAAACCTACGACAGTGAAAAGATCAACACGTACGAGATCGAGCAGTGGGATAACCAGGAGGTGTACGACCAGATGGTATCGGCGTTGCGGGAAAGAAACGTGCCGATCGTATCCGAACCGGACGGGACGCCGTTTACGCTCGGCAATTTCACCGTAACGCTCTTCAATACCGACGACCCCGAGAATCCGGAGCGCGTGGGTGAAAACGACCAATCCATCGGCGTGCTGCTCGAAAAGAACGGCACAAGGGTGTTCCTCGCGGGGGACATGGACGACTACACCGGCGACGAAACGCGGCTGGCGCCCCTGATCGGCAAGGTGGACCTGCTCAAAGTAGGGCACCACAGTTATTCCGGTTCCACCACAAAAAACTTTCTTGAGACGCTGCGCCCCGAGGCGTGCGTGATCACGAACAATAAAACCAGCGTCGACCTGAACACGATCGCGCGGATCGTACGCGTGTGCAGGCATAAAAACGTGTATATCACCGGGGCAGAAAACGGCGTGCTCGCCGTGATCGGAGACAACGGAAAGATTTCGTATTACGGGGAACTGTACGGGGAAACACGATAAATTGGAATTTGTCGGGCTATGCCCGACAGCCGTTCGCTGTTCGCCGTTCGCAACGCAAAATAGGGTTTCGATGAAGTACGAAAGTTTTGTTATGCAATCGGTATTATAAAAAGTTATCTTCGGATCCAATCAACCTTCAAATAATACAACACTTTTTTCTGTTTCAGAGCGAACGGCGAACGGCGAACAGCTGAATTTCAGTTTATCGGGCAACAGCCCGATAAACTGAAATTTGACATGTTCTTTTTGTCATGCTAATATAGTACCGTCAAAAATCGCTTGTCGGGGCTTATCGGCTTTTGAAACGGATACAACGGGGACCATTGCCATGCAGAAGATTTTACGTTTTATCAAAAAAGAACCCATGCTGCCCGTGGCTGTGCTGGCGGCGGCGGTATCGCTGCTGATCACGCCGCCCACGAAGGCGCTGCTCACCCGGATCGACTGGCGCACGTTGGGCACGCTGTTTATGATGCTCACGGTGCTGGAGGGCTTCAAGCAGGAGAATATCTTCCGTCCGCTGCTGCGGTTAACAGGCCGCATCGGCACGATGGCGGGGCTTTCGCTGTTTCTGGTGTTCGGGGTGTTTTTTTCGTCGATGTTCGTCACCAACGACGTATCCCTGATCGTGTTCGTACCGCTCACGATCCTGTTGATGCGCGCCGCGGATAAGGAATGGGCGATCCTGCCTGTGATATCGATGGAGAATATCGCCGCCGTGCGCGGTTCGCTGCTCACCCCCTTCGGCAGCCCGCAGAACCTGTTCATCTACGGGCAGTCGGGCGTTTCCGCGTGGCGGTTCGTGAAGTTCATGTTTCCGATCTGGATCCTCTCGGGCGCGCTGCTGGTGTGCTTCGTGCTGTTTTTGTATCGCAAAGATCTGAAACAGAAAACCGGCCTCGGCGAAACGGACGTGGCGGGGGAGTGGCTGCCGCAGCGGCGGGGGCAGCGCGTCGTTTACCTGTGCCTGTTCCTGCTGGTGCTGGGGGTGATCGTCACCCGCACCCGTTTCTGGTACGTGGCCGTGGCCGTGGTGGCGCTGGCGGTGCTGGCTGCGGACCGGAAACTCCTGCTGAAAACCGATTACGTGCTGCTGGTCACCTTTTTCTGTTTCTTCGTGTTCTCATCGTCCGTGGCTGCCAACGAAACCGTGGCGGCGTTTCTGCAGAAGGTTATGGCGGGGCGAGAATATATCGGCAGCATCCTGCTCAGCCAACTCATCTCCAACGTGCCTGCGTCCATCGTGCTCTATCCGTTCACAAAGAACGTGGGCGCGCTGCTTTACGGGTTGGACAGCGCCGGTCTGGTATCGCTGATCGGCTCGCTGGCCTCGGTGATCAACTACCGCATCTACGTGCGCGCATACCCGGGCAGAGGCGGGGCGTTCCTGAAAACCTTTACGTTGATCAGTCTCGCGTTTTTCGCGATCGTAGCCGTGCCGGGGTATCTGATAAGCCTTGCGGGCATGTAAACCGTGCGGTAAAGCCCGTCCCTCATCCCGTTTTTTTGCGTATATAATGTAATATAAAGAATTAAGTATAGTATAGTATAGTTTAAATCAGTTCAGTACAGTATAGAATAGATAAGAACAGTTTAAAAAAGTGCATGTTATAAAGGATAGGATAGAATTAATCTATTCTATTCTATATTACGGATGCACTTTTTTTCATTTTTTAAAATTTTTTTCTAAAATCGGCGTTTTCGGGGCGAAATCGGTCTCCCGTTTTTTGTATAATACCCCCGAAGAAACGAAAAGGACGGCAACTTTGATGGCAAAACGCAGAATGATCTCGGCGGACGTGATGGAGAAGGACGGTTTCTTACGTCTGGACCCGGCGTGTCAGGCGTATTACGCGCACCTGCACCTGATGGCGGACGACGACGGCTTCGTGGGCAACCCGCGTTCGCTGCTGCGGATGTACGGCTTCGGCGATGACGTATACGATTCATTGGTAAAAGAGGGGTATCTGCTTTCGTTCGGCACCGGCGTGTGCGCGATCCGGCACTGGCCCTTATATAACCGCATCAAGCCGGAGTGCTACACCCCCACCGTACATAAAACGGAATACGCCGCGCTGAACGCCGACAAAACCGAAGGGTACGTACCGCGGGACGCCTCCGCCCTGCGCCCGGTACGGCCCGAACCGCCGAAGCCCGCCGCAAAAGAGGACCCGCCCGCGCCGGTACCCGACAAGCCCGACGCCGCCCCGGCGGAGGACGGATCCGAAGACGATTACCTCTATATTTCGATCCCGCTGGCGGGGGGTGGTACGTTCGAGGTGACGCCGAAAAAGCTGCGGGAATACGAAGGGCGCTACCCCGGAGTGCTCGTCCTGCGCGAACTGGACCGCATGAAAAAATGGCTGGAGCAGCACCCCGAAAAAGAAATAACCGCCCTGTATCTCGAGCGGTTGATACAAAAATGGATGCTGAACGCCGAAAAAGACGAATTGGGGCCATGCGGCGATGGTTACGGCATGAAGCGTTGCGATATCCCGTCCTCTTACGATATCGACCGGGCGGAATATCTGATGAACACCAGAGTGCCGAAGCTGAAGAAAAAGAACAGGTAAATTGGAATTTGTCGCTCGATGCGACAAATTCCAATGAAATGAATAATTAAAAATGAATAATTAACAATTTCGGAAGGGCTCCGCCCTTACCCGATTATACTCATCGGATAGGCGGGTTTTTTCTTCTTTCGGAAAGCTT
>JAFRSZ010000206.1 GCA_017439205.1 Clostridia bacterium | reverse complement strand
GATGATCAGGCCTACGAACGACGTTATGGGCCCTGTGAACCAGCCGAATACGCCCGAAAAGCTTTCGAGACGCTCGCCGGAGAGATACATCTGATAGTCGTTGATGCGGATATCCATATCGTGGCCGACCGAGGTGGGCACCGTTTTGCACATCTCCATTAAGATCAGCACCAGAACGCAGATCGAGCCGCACAGCACCACTTTATGGCGGAACAGCAGCAGCGCCGCCACGATGATACCGTTGCCCACTGCGCGGGAGATCTGGTAGAAAATCATGATCTGCTTATACGAGAAGCGTTTCATGAAATAGGGGGTGAAGAAATCCGGCGGCGTCCCGGCAAAGGAGACCAGCGCAACGATCAGCGAATAGAGCAGTCCGGAAAGACGGAAGGTATAGAGATACAGAATGGTGGTGAACGCCAACATGCCGTTGCCGAGCGAATCGAGCAGGCCGACCACCGTCTGGATCCATTTATACTTGTTCCGCATCACGCCGAACATGCCGTCCCAGAAGGAGATGGACACCTTTTTTTCAAGCGGCGGCTGCGGGATGCGCTCTTTGATGCGTCCGGCGAACGCCATTGTGAGAAAGGCGAAGGTGCAGAACGCGACAGGAACGACCCAGCGGAAGAGGTTGATATCTTCCCACTTGTTCGGAAGCTTGCCGATGACGACCGGCAGGATCAGCGCCAGAATGGAGTGCGCAAGGTGCGAGAGTTTGATGGGATAGGTGCGTACCAGAACGCGTTCGTGGGTATTGGGCGAAATATTCTGCGCGCACGCCTCCAGCGAATTGCCGAACGCGAAGATGCTGTAAACCGCGAACGCGAGGTTCGCCTTCCATACGCGCTCTACAACGTCCGGGACCGCGGCCTGGGTGAGCGGCAGCCAGCCGAGCAGGCATACCATGACGCACTTCGGGAAGAAATCGCAGTAAAGATAATACTTATACCGGCCGAACTTCGGCAGCAGCTTTTTGCGCCAGAAGATGTTGCGCGAGCCCGCCCAGCCGTTCCAGAGGATGTGCGTACCGAAGATCTTGAACGCCGAGGCGCAGTTCACGCCCTCGAGCCCGTTCATGAACGTGACGAACGCGCCGTTCTGGTTGAAGAGAAGCGATACCGGCGCGATGATGAGCGCCAGCCCCAGAACGATCATCGAGAAATAGAAGCCGTAGAGCGCGCGCTCCTTTTTCTTTTCGAGAAAGCCGAGGTTATCGTTGATGTACCAGCCGATCATGGACCAGAGATAATTGAGCGGCATGTTGATGAGGCCGATGATGGCAAAGGTGAGGTACGGCAGCTTGTAATGATACATCATCAAAAAGCATCCCGCGCCGAAATACAGGTATTCGAGCATTTTGGAGCCCGCGTAGTTCGAGCCAACGGCGATAAAGATATCCTTATACTCTCTGTAAGGCACGTACCGTCCTTCGGCCGGGGTGTTCCAATGTGTTTTCACGTCTGACGCAAAGTTTACGAGCTTGTTCTTGAAATCATTCGCCATGTGCGTTATCTCCTTCGTTCGGTTCGTTACCGGCGGCGGCGTCCGCCGTCATTTGCCTTCGCCGCAGGATCTCAGCCATCATCTCTCTGTGGCTTCTGCCGGTGATGTTGTAGAAGTGGATCGGTATCAGCATCAGTAGGTATCCCAACGCCGGAACCGCCGTGGTCATCAGGAACAGTGCCCACTGCGTCTGACGGTTTTGTACCGTGGGTACGTCGCTGGTGTGCTTCACACGGTTGGTAAAGTTCAGCGTTTTGAGGGTGATGAAGGATGAAAGCGTGCCCTCAAGCTTGCCCGTGAAACTCATGATCGAAAGCATCGTGCCCTCCACGCGCCTGCCGGAACGGTACTCAACGTAGTCCACCGTTTCGGCTTCCATTTCCTTCTGCATCAGGTTCTTGAATTCAAGCGGGAACGTCGCAAAAAACGTAAAGGCGATCACAAGCGCGCCGGTGAGCAGAGATACCGGCGTTCCGTCCGGTTTTTTCATGATGCCCCCGTAGGTGCTCAGGCCGTACGCGCCGTTGATCAGCACGCCGAGAACGCAGCACGCCTGATAAAACTTTTTGGAATCGGACCGCTCGCCGAGCTTTTCGACGATCATCGGCACGAACAGCGCCGCAAGCACGGACCCGGGCGCCTTCGCGATCTCAAGCAGCCCGTTATATTTCGCGTTGAACAGCGAATCGTAAACATAATAGAACGAAGCTTGCTCCGGCACCTTTATCAGCACGAAAAGGATGTTGCCTAAAAACAGCATCAGCAGCGGCCGGTTTGAAAACAGCAATCGCAGGCATTCTTTGACTCCGGGTACTTCATCGTGGTGTTCGAGCCGCTCCTTTGTGTTCCTGAACGTAAACCGTGTGAGGATGACGATGAAAACAGCGCTTGCCACCGCGGCGGTAAGGTATGCTTTATCGAGATGGGTATTGAAATAGGGAAGCCACGCGGCGAACGCGACCAGCGCCGTCGGGATCGCGCCGAGTATCATGCGTCCGATGGAAGCGATACCGTAGAGCTTCGTTCGCTCGGTGCCGTTCGGCGTCATCGAAAACGCCAGCGCGCCCATGGGTACGTCGAAAGCGGTATAGGTGACGTCAAGCCCCACAAAGGCGAACACCGTGAGCGCAAGCTTGAGACCGTAAGAGAGCTTATCGTTGCCGATAAAAAACATCAGCATGAACAGCGATACGAAATACGGCGCAAACTTTATGTACGGACGCATTTTGCCGTATTTTGTGCGGGTCTTATCTACAAGCACGCCCATAACGGGGTCGTTGATCGCGTCGAAGATGCCGCAGAACAGCCTGATGTTGGATGCGTGTCCGCTGTCGATATGAAGCACATCCGTAATGAAAAAGTTCACGTATTTGGATGCGGTCATGGAAGTTGACATGCCCTGCGCGCCGCGCCCCATGGCGTAGGAAAGCGCCTCTCGCCATGAGATATAGGTTTGCTCGCCTACGTCTTTGGTAACGATCTTGCGGTCCAGGAAATTGCCGATCCTGCTCATTCACATCCTCCTTTTCACTGAAATAAAATTTAATTGAATTTATTTTATCATATGAAAAAGTTGAAAACAATTCGCCGATTGACAGAACTTTACCACCGTTTCTTGTAAAGTATGCCGATACGCCTGATAAAACGGAACAAAATCGGCGGCGCGGGGCGCGGAGAAGAGGGCGAATCGCGTTTATATTGTTGACTTGCACGCTGAAAACAAATATAATGATAAGCGAAAACGCAGAACACAGGAGGAGAGTACCATGCAGTTCATGTTATCCGTATTGGCGAAACGCCAGACGACCGCGCTCGCCGAGCTCGGCCCCGTTCTGGGCAAGGTGTTCAAGGCGATCGCTTCCTTTGATTTCAAGCGCGTCGCCGCCCTTTTTACCGCGTTCTGGCAGCTCTTCGGCGCGGCGCTGTTCGACACGCCTGTCACCCCGTATAAAGACAGCATTGATATGAGCAGATTTGAGCTGGTGTGGAGCGATGAGTTCGATCACGGCTTCGATACGTCCGTCTGGCAGGGGCACTATGTATACGGCGCGGATGATACGCAGCTGAGAGATACCGCGTACTGGAACCGTGAGCAGGTGAGCTTTACGGAAGACGGCTGCCTGAAGCTGACCGTGGAGTATAAAGAAAACGGCCCCGCGGGCCCGGCGTATTATTCCTACGGAATGGAGACCAACCCCAATAAGAATTATTCCGGCGACCACACAGGGTACGAGCAGCTTTACGGTTATTTCGAGATCCGCTGCATCCTGCCCAAAGGCGAGGGGATCAACCCCGCGTTCTGGCTTCTGACGGACGGCATGTGGGACGACGATACCGACGGCGGCGTATCGGGTGCGGAAGTGGACGTGTTTGAAACGAACACGAGATATGATAACAACAATAAGGAATTCGGTTCGGTGTATCACACGATCCACGTGGACGCCTACGGCGACGCGCACAAATCGGAAAATCAGGGCTCTTTTTACGCGAACGACCCGTATAACACGTTCAATACCTACGGCGTTGAGTGGAATAAAGAAGGTTATATCTTCTATATCAACGGCGTTGAGACCGCGCGTACCGATTTCGGCGGCGTATGCGAGGCGCCGCTGTATCTGATTATCTCGGTCGGCGTGGATGAGAACATTGCGAACAACACGTATCTGCCCGCGTCGATGACCGTGGATTACGTAAGATGCTATCAGTATAAATAACGGCATGTCCGCCAGAAGGAGCAGTTCGTATGATTAAAATTATAGCGTTTATCATCAGCGTGATATCTTCGCTGCTCGCCATGCTGGGGTTCGGGCAGACGCCAAAATATGACCCGGCGGCATATAATATTGCGTTGCCTGCGTCTGTAACACAGGGCAGCGTGCGCGTGCAGCTGCTCAGCGATACGTTGGTGCGCATCGAGACCGAGGGCCCGAAGGGATTCGAGAACCGCCCGTCGTTCACGGTGGAAAAACGCACCGGCTGGGAAAATGTGCCGTACACAACGGAAATAACGGACGGCTGCCTGAAGATTAAAACAAGGTATTTTACGGTATCTCTGCCCGAAAACGCCGAAAGAGCGGATCAGGCGTATATTACCGATCCCGCCGGTCGGGAGCTGTGGCGCTATGCGGGTGAATCGGACGCGAGCGTTTTTCTGCCGGAGCCTTCAGGCGCGTTGGACGGCTGGGCGTTCTGCGACGCGCCGCGCGTGATCCCTTCTGAAAACGGCTATGCCGTGAGCGCATCGGCGCAGGCTTATAACGGCTGGGATCTCGGCAACGGGGCGCAGGATCTGTTTGTGTTTCTGCCGCGCGGAGACTATAAGACCTTCACGCGCGATTTCGTGGAGCTAACCGGACGCAGCGAGATGCTGCCGCTGCAGATGCTCGGCTTCTGGGATTCGCGTTACTATGAATATACCGAAGAAACCGCGCTGCGGCAGATTATGGATTACCGCGAAAGAGGATACCCCATAGATATGCTGGTGATCGACACCGACTGGCGCAACGCGACCAGCGGCGCGGGGTACGATATCAATCTGAAGGACTTTCCTAATATGAGCCGCTTTCTGTCGAAGGCGCATGAATTGAATGTGGGCGTGATCTTCAACGACCACCCGGAGCCCACGCAGAACACCGATAACCTGCTGGACGCCTCAGAAGTGTTCTTCAGGAATTATCAGCTGAAAAAGCTGCTCGGCAAGGGCCTCGATTACTGGTGGTACGACCGCAACTGGTGGACCAGCCTGAAACCGATCGACGGGGATCTTTCGATCTATACCTCCGGCATGTACGCGTATTATCAGATCACAAAGGATTATTACGAGGCGGCCGCGAAGGACGGCGGGTATGCGCGCAGGCCTGCCATTATGGCAAACGTGGACGGCGTCAACAACGGAAACCTTGAATATGCCTCCGAGCTGGCGGCGCACAGGTATTCGCTGCAGTGGACCGGAGATATCGGCACTACGGGCGTCAGCCTGCAGAAAGAGATATATAACCTCGTTTACGGCGGCGTAGGCATGGGATTGCCGTATATGAGCTCCGATCTCGGCGGGCACACGAGCGAAGTATCGAAGGATATGTATGTAAGGTGGATCCAGTACGGCGCGTTGTCGCCGATCATGCGCGTTCACTGCACGAAGCCCTATTCGCGTATGCCGTGGCTCTACGGCGAGCTTGCCGAAAAAGTGACGCATACTTACGTTGATATGCGCTATCGGCTGCTGCCGCTGTTTTACGACCTTTCACATCAGAATTACGAAACAGGCCTGCCGTTGGTACGGAGGCTCGATATCGAATACCCGCAGTATGAAGAAGCAGCGCGCAACGACGAATATCTGCTGGGCGATTCCGTTCTGGTGGCGCCGATCGCCGAAAGCTGCGCGCAGGCGGAGGATTGCTTCTTTACCTGCGGCGGGGAAAGGGGCCTTCGGGCGGAATACTATACAAATACGGAGCTCACCGGCGAGCCGGAGATCGTTCGGTATGAAGCGTCGCCGTATCACGATTGGGTGTTTGACGCGCCCGATGGGCTCAGCGTGTCCGATTATTTCAGCGTGCGCTGGACCGGCGAGCTGCATGTGGGCGAGAAGCCCGTTTTCATCCGCGTGATGTCCGACGACGGTATCCGCATCTGGCTCGACGGCGAACTGATCGTGGATGGCTGGGACGTTTGGGACGTCTCGTTTGATACGGGTTATATCCCGGCGAACAGCGTGCATGATATTAAGATCGAATATTTCGACGGCAATAACCACGCGCATATCTTTTTCAGCCTGCTGGCAGAGGGAGAAGTGAAGCGCGACGTGTTCATCCCCGACGGCGATTGGATCGACGTGTGGAGCGGTGAATCGTATACCGGTCCCGTGACCGCAGAGGTATCGCATTCGCTTGAAACCTCGCCCATCTTCGTAAAACGCGGCAGCGTGACCGTGCTGGCGAACAATATGCCGAGCACCAAAGACGGGGATTGGAGCCATTTGACGCTGGACGTTTACCCGGACGCAGCCGCCGACACACATGCGGAGATCTATGAAGACGACTGCGAGACCGTGGCATATAAATCGGGGCAGTTCCGTACCGCCGAAATCCGCCTGAAAGGGCAGGGCGCAGTTCAAACGCTTACCGTATGTTCCGCCGTGGGCGGGTTTACAGGCGAAAGGGCGTTTACGGAGCGCGCCTATACGGTACGCGTGCACGCGCCCGAAAACGGCATAATGAAATCGGTAACGGTAAACGGAAATCCGGTCCCGTTCTCAATCATCGCGCGGGACCGGAATGCCGCTCCCTTTGCCGTGGGCGGCGGCGCAAGAGACGGCGCCGTGTATGAATTCAGCTTCGGCGCGGGCGTATACGAAAACACCGAGATCGTGTTTGCGTTTGAATGATCCCAACAGAAAAAGGCTCCGGAATACCGGGGCCTTTATCATTTGACCGATTTACAGGAGATCGCCTGTTTTCAGTTTCCTGATCCAGTCGAGAATGGTGGTGTAGATCGCTTTGAGTTTGTCCATGAACAGGTTCCAACGCACGTCGACGCTGCCGACGCTGCTGAGTGTGCCGAATGAGTAGAACGAAGCGTGATCCACAGTGCCGTCCACATAATTCGCAACGAAATCGGCAAACGCGGTGCGGCTGAACTGTCCGCCGTCGGTGCGCAGCACCTCGCCCCATTTGGTCCAAAGGGTATCGTAGCTGTCGTTTACGTAGTCGATCTTTTCGACCGTAGAGGAACCGTAAAGGAACCACGGAGAGTTATCGGCCCTGTCGCCCGCGCCTTTATAGGTCCAGGTGGTCCAGCTGAGACCCCGCTCGTTGAACAGCGAAAGCATATAATCGAACGTTGAAACGCCGCGGGGGTAGAATTCACCGATATAGAACGGCGCGTTGTAACCGGCTTTGCGGATCTCGTTCGCCTTGTTGAGGTAGGCGATGTTCGTTACGTCGTAAAGGTGTTCCTGATAAACGATGTTGGTCCAGCCGTATACGTCCGGCCCGGCGATGGCGGAGGGATCCCAGATGGCTTCCATGGTGATGATGTGGTCGGGATCCACGGCGCGGATGGCTCTGTACAGAACGTCGCTGAAATCCCAGAAGCTCTGCTGCAGGTTGCCTTCGCGGGTGATGTTGGTGCCGCAGGGTTCGTTCATCAGGTCGTACATCGCAACGGTGGGCTCGTCCTTGCAGTGCTTTGCAAGCTCCACCCAGAAATCGGTGACCACCTCGCGGTATCTCGAAGCCTGAGGCGTATCGTCGAACAGCGACATGGATTTGGAGCGGCCGCAGTGGTCGTAATCGTTCTGGTAACCGGGAAGGCCGTGCAGGTCGATGATCAGGTAAAGCCCGTATTTTTTGCACAGGCGGATCACTTCGTCCAGCTCGCTGAAGTCGATCTCACCGTCGGCCCCGCGGTACCACGTGCCGTTGTCGTCGCTCTGGAAGTTGCGGTACCAGATGGGCAGACGCACACAGTTCATGCCGACGTCGGCCACGTTTTTATAGTCGGTCTCGGTGATCCAGTTGGAGCGGTACCATTTGAAAAGCTCGTGCGTTTTTTCAGCGCCGAAACGCGAAACGAGCGTTAAATAGGCGTTGTCTTCTCCGGCGGGATCGGTAAAGGGGCAGAACCAGTCTTCCATGATGCCCCAGCCGCCGAAGTTCGTGCCGCGCAGAACCACCTGTTCGCCCGCGCCGTTTACGATGTTTTCACCTTCTGTGTGCAGGAAGGCCTGTGCCGTGTTCATGTCCGCGGCGCCTGCGCAGAGCGCGGTGAGCGGCGTCAGCAGCAGAACGGCGGCGAGCAGCAGGGAAGCTGCTTTTTTCAGATTCCGTTTCATAGTATCCTCCGTCGGTCAGTTTCAGTGATAGGCGGGCAGGAAAGACCCGTAGGCTTCGATCAGATCGTCCACCATCTTTTTGATGGTGTCCACGTCCAGCTCGCTGCCGGTGTGCGGATCCATCATTGCCGCCTGATAGATGTGTTCTTTCTTCTGCGTTACCGCGGCTTCAATGGCGAGCAGCTGAACGTTGATATTCGTCATGTTCATAGCGGCGCACTGCACCGGCAGGCGTCCGACGCGGCAGGGAAGCACGCCGTAACCGTTTACAAGGCACGGGACCTCAACGCAGGCGTCCGCAGGCAGGTTCTCGATCAGGTTGCCGGTGTTCAGCACGTTGCCGCCGATCTGGTAGGGCGCGCCGGTAACAACGGCCTCCATGATATGAGAGGCGTATTCGTTGGACCTTGTATGCTCTTTTACGCCGGTTTCAAGGATCTCGGCGTACTCATTTTTCCAGCGCTCGATCTGGTTTATGCAGCGGCGCGGATATTCATCCAGCGGAATGTTGTACTTTTCTATGAGTTCCGGATATTTCGACTTGATATAGAACATATTGTATTCGGCGTTGTGTTCGCTGGATTCGGTAACGTAATAACCGAAGTGCTTGATATATTCCATGCGTACCTTGTTGCAGGCGTCGGGTTTCGCGAGATATTCGTCCACGCGGGAGCGTACCTCGGGGTACAGATCGACGCCGTTCTTATCTTTGAGTTCGATCAGCCATGCCATATGGTTGATGCCGGCGATCAGCTCTTTGCGGCCCTCGAGCTTATCCTGCATGCCGAGGTCGTTGAGAAGGCCCTCGGAGCAGACCTGCACGCTGTGACACAGACCTACCGTTTTGATGGGGGTGTAGCGCAGCATGAAGCCCGTGAGCATCGCCATGGGGTTGGTGTAGTTCAGGAAAAGCGCGTCCGGGCAAACTTCTTCCATATCGTCGGCAAAGCCCTTCATCACCGGAATGGTGCGCAGCGCGCGCATGATGCCGCCGATGCCGAGCGTATCGGCGATGGTCTGCCTCAGACCGTATTTTTTAGGCACTTCAAAATCGATGATCGTGCACGGATCATAAAGCCCCACCTGAATGGCGTTTACCACGAAATTTGCGCCTCTGAGCGCGTCTTTGCGCTGTTCAACGCCTACGTAACATTCAATCTTACCGTAACCGCCCTTGGCGGCGCGCATGGCCTCCAGAATGGCGCGGCTTTCTTCCAACCGCTTCGCGTCGATATCGTAGAGAGCGAAAACGCTGTCACGCAGCGCTTCGGTGCACATGCAGTCGCCGATCACGTTGCGCGCAAAAACGGTGCTGCCGGCGCCCATAAATGTGATTTTCATCGGATCCGTCTCCTTTATATTTGTTGTTTTAACTTTAACATAAAATCTGAACGATTACAAGCGTTTCTGTAAATTATTGCTTTACTTTAAGCGAATTCAGGTATTCTTTTTGCTCCGGTGTGATACGGAGGCTCTCGCGCGCTTTCTGAATGGCCTTGTTGTGCGTCCACGCGGGCAGAACGCGCTTCTCGATGAACGGCAGAACGCTTTTGTACTGCTTCGCGAGCGCCGTGGCGAAATACCATGCGATCATCATGTTGATATAGTATTCGTCGGAAGAAACAGCGGCGACCTTTTCGGGATATTCGGGAGAAAACCTTTCGTCCAGAAAATGCTGCATCAGGATGCCGACGCCGAAACGAACGGTATACGTTTTATCGGAAGCGAGCCAGACGTCGATAAAGGGGAGAAGACGTTCCGGGGATTTTTTGAACGCCTTCGGCGAAAGCTGGTCGCAGGTGGCCCAGTTGTCGATGTAGGGCAGGAATGCTTCAACGGCCGTTATGCATACGTCGAAATCTTTCATTTCGCTCAATATGAACGCGTGAAGCTGGTTCTCGTCAAAATACGCGTGCGGCAGCTCCGAAAGAAAGCCTTCGGCGGCGCCGTTCTTCAGCATTTGTTTCGCAAGGGCTCTCAGCTGCGGCGTGCGTACGCCGATCACGGCGTCCGGCGGTACGGTAGGCAGGAGCTTACGTTGGAACGCGGCGTAGGTTTCATCTCTCATGGAAGCAAGCGTGCTGTACATTTTTGCAACTCCTTTGTTTGACATTATTGCGTCTGTCTGCTAAAATGTGGAATACGGAAAGAGGGGCGTTTTACTTGAATATTACGGAAATAAAGCTTGTGGAATACAGCAGAGCGGAAGAACGGGTCAACAGCGCGTCGCACGCGGCAGGGCTTATATTATCCGCTCTGATCGTTATGTTCTGTCTGCTGCCCGCCGTGCGCGCGGGAAATATGCTCAGCATCGTATGCGCGTCGCTGTACCTTTTCGGCATCACGGTGATGTTCATCGGCTCCGCGCTGTACCACGCCGCAAAACCGGGGAAAGCAAAAAAGATCCTGCGCGTGCTGGACCACTGTATGATCTTCTTCGCCGTTGCGGGGACCGCTGCCGGATGCGTGCCCGCCGTTTTCGACACGGTAGGTACGTTTGCCGCGGTGCTGATGCTGATCGCCGCATGGACCGGCGCGGTTTTCGGGCTGATCGTAACGCTTACAGGGTTTGAAAAGAGCAGAGGCCTTCAGCTGGCGGTATATATCATAACTGCGCTTGTCTGCGCCGTTTGCGGCTGCGGAGCGTATTTCAGGCTGCCGATCTGGGCGTTCTTCGCGTTTCTCGGCGGCAGCGGCCTGCTGATCGCGGGTATAATAATATACGGCCTCGGCAGAACGCGGAAATGGTATCACAGCGTGTTCCACTTCTTTATTCTGGGAGGCCTGTTCATATATTGGTTCGGCATTGCCGAGTACTGTTATTAGTTGTTGGAGAGGGTTTCTTTCAGCGCGGAAGCGATGCCGACTGCGCCCTGGATATCTGAGGGGATGATGAGCTTGGTCGCCTTACCGTCGGCGGCCTTTTCAAACGCTTCAAGGCTGCGCATACGGAGCATGGCTTCGCCGGGCTTGGCTTCGTTGATCAGCTCGATGCCCTTTGCCTTTGCCTGCTGAATGGCGAGGATGGCCTGCGCTTCACCTTCGGATTCGCGGATCTTGGCTTCCTTTACGGCTTCGGCGCGAAGGATGGCGCTCTGCTTATCGGCTTCGGCGGCAAGGATCTTGGCTTCCTTTTCACCTTCGGCAACCAGTACGGCGCTGGCCTTTTCACCTTCGGCGCGCAGAATGGCTTCTCTGCGTTCACGCTCCGCCTTCATCTGCTTCTCCATGGCGTCCTGGATCTCTCTGGGCGGGAAGATGTTCTTCAGCTCAACGCGGTTTACCTTGATGCCCCAGGGATCGGTGGCTTCGTCAAGGATCACGCGGATCTTGGCGTTGATGGTATCGCGGGAGGTGAGCGTGTGGTCCAGTTCCATTTCGCCGATGATGTTTCTCAGCGTGGTTGCGGTGAGATTCTCAATGGCGCTGATGGGATTTTCCACGCCGTAGGTATAGAGCTTGGGGTCGGTGATCTGGAAGAACACAACGGTATCGATCTGCATGGTTACGTTATCTTTCGTGATAACGGGCTGGGGCGGGAAGTCCGCGACCTGCTCTTTCAAAGATACGATCTTGGCGATTCTTTCGATCACGGGGATCTTAACGTGCAGACCGGTCTGCCAGGTCTGGGAGAACGCGCCGAACCGCTCGATCACGTATGCTCTGGACTGCGGCACGATACGGATGTTTGATACGATAAGAAGAATGAGTACAAGTACGACAGCGCATATTGCAATAATGGGTCCCATAACATTACCTCCGTTTTTTCAGATCGTTTCCACGATCAGTTTTACACCTTCAATTTTTTTAACGCGCACTTTGACGCCTTTGGGGATCACATCGCCGTTTTCGGAGCGCGCGGTCCAAACGACGCCTTTGACCTTGACTTCACCGGTTGCTTCCAGATTGTTGATCTCGGAAAGCGTGATCCCGGTTTCGCCGATGTTCCTGTCCGCATTGGTCGCGACCACTTTCTTTTTCAGCATTTTCTTCACAAGCGGCCGCGTCGCGATCAGTGTTATCGCAGATACCGCGATAAACACGATAATCTGTACGGTGAGACTCTCAACGCCGCATGCCGCGAGAATCAGCGCAACAACAGAGCCCAGCGCGAACCAAACGGTTGTGAGCTGCGCGGTGGCAGCCTCCGCGATCACGAAAACAACGGTGAGCGCGATCCATACATAGATCATTACGTTGTCAGCCATATTTTTCACCTCCGAACGGTATCATAGCACACATCCCTTTACAATGCAAGTTACAATGATGAAAAATGTACAGGTAACCGTTATCCTGTAAAAAGATAACCGCTACCATGTGAAACAGTATACAAAAACACGTAAATTGGTTATTGCATTTTTTTAATGAATCATTTATAATAAATATATTATTCAGCTAATTGCTCGGCCGATAACTTAAATGACCGACCTTGCGTATGCTGTAAGGGAGTGAATAAGAATGGAATATCTCAAATGGCTTGCTCCGGCGCTTGCTGTCGTAGCGCTGCTGTTTTCCGCGATCAAAACCCTTCGCGTAACGAAGGCGGACCCCGGAACGGATCGAATGAAAGAGATCTCCGCAAGCATTTCGCAGGGCGCACGGGCATTTCTTTTTGCGGAATATAAGATTCTGATCTTTTTTGTGTTCACGCTGTTCATCCTGATCGGCGGATTCATCAGCTGGCCGACTGCCGTTTGTTTCCTGATCGGCGCGCTGTTTTCGGTGGCTGCGGGATATCTCGGCATGTTTGTGGCAACCAAAGCGAACGTGCGGACCGCAAACGCCGCGCGTACCGGCGGTATGAACAAGGCGCTTTCCATCGCTTTCTCGGGCGGTTCCGTTATGGGCATGTGCGTTGTAGGTCTCGGCTTGCTCGGCTGCTCTGTGATCTATATGGTTACGGATAATACCGAGATCCTTACCGGGTTCTCGCTGGGCGCTTCTTCCATTGCGCTGTTTGCGCGTGTGGGCGGCGGTATTTATACCAAGGCTGCCGACGTGGGCGCTGACCTTGTAGGCAAGGTTGAAGCCGGCATCCCCGAGGACGATCCCCGCAATCCCGCCGTGATCGCCGATAACGTGGGCGACAACTTGGGCGACGTGGCCGGTATGGGCGCCGACCTGTTTGAGAGCTATGTGGGCGCGCTGGTTTCTTCGCTTGCGCTCGGTACCGGCGTTGCAGGCGCGTTCAACGGCGCAGGGACGATGTATCCGCTTGTGCTTGCCGCATGCGGTATCCTTTCCGCCGTGATCGCCACCTTTTTTGTGCGCAGCGGCGAAAAATCCAATCCGCATACCGCCCTTAAGATCGGCTCATACGTATCCGCCGTGCTGGTAGTCGGCGCTGCCTTCGGCTTCGGATGGTTGTTCTTTAACGGCTTGAACGAGGCGCTTTCCATCGTATCCGGACTGATCGTAGGCCTGCTCATCGGTATCGCTACGGAGTTTTATACTTCAGGCGATTATTATTCGGTAAAAAGGATCGCGCAGCAATCCGAAACCGGTTCCGCCACGAATATCATCAGCGGTATGGCGGTAGGCATGCGTTCCACAGTGATCCCCATCGTTCTGATCTGTGTCGGTATCTTTGCCGCGTATAAATTCTGTGGGCTTTACGGTATCGCGCTTGCCGCGGTTGGCATGCTTTCCACCACCGGTATCACAGTTGCAGTGGACGCTTACGGCCCCATCGCCGACAATGCCGGCGGTATCGCCGAAATGAGCGGCCTTGACGAGAACGTTCGTAAGATCACCGATAAGCTGGACGCCGTTGGCAACACCACCGCCGCCATGGGCAAGGGCTTCGCCATCGGTTCCGCCGCGCTTACTGCGCTGGCGCTGTTCTTCAGCTTTGCAAAGGCTGCGAACATCGATCTTGAAAACGGCCTGAGCATTCTGAATTATACCGTTACCATCGGCTTGCTGATCGGCGGCATGCTGCCTTTCATTTTCTCGGCGCTTACGATGGAATCCGTTTCAAAAGCCGCAAATAAAATGATCGAAGAGGTACGCCGTCAGTTCCGCAATATCCCCGGCATCATGGAAGGTACCGCCAAGCCGGATTACAAATCGTGCGTATCGATCTCCACCACCGCCGCGCTGAAAGAAATGCTGGTGCCCGGCATTATGGCCGTTATCGTTCCCGTCCTTGTCGGTGTGCTGCTCGGCGCCGACGCGCTCGGCGGAATGCTCGCGGGTTCTCTTGTGACCGGCGTTCTGCTGGCGATCTTTATGAGCAACGCAGGCGGCGCGTGGGATAACGCGAAGAAATTCATTGAGGAAGGCAACAGCGGAGGAAAGGGCAGCGAAGCCCATAAAGCGGCCGTGGTAGGCGATACGGTGGGCGATCCCTGCAAGGATACATCCGGGCCCTCCATTAATATCCTTATCAAGCTCATGACCGTTGTTTCGCTTGTGTTCGCGCCGATCTTTATGCAGTACGGCGGAATACTTATCAAATAATATGATCTCTCTCAGCCGTATCTTCGGATGCGGCTTTTTCTTTTTTTTGATACGTTATTTATCTTTCTCCGTCTTAATGGGTGAAGGGCCTTTCATTCTGCTGCAAAGGAGGAAATACAGGCTGTGGAAGATCGTGATATCATACGGTTGTTTCAGTCGCGGGACAGTGAATCCCTGCGGCAGACGGAAAAAAAATACGGCGAATTCTGCCTGCGCATCGCGTATAATATCCTCGGCAGCGCCCAGGACGCGGAGGAATGCGTGAACGATACGCTTTTGAAGCTGTGGAACGCGATCCCCGGGTGCGTACCTTCGGACCTCAAAGCGTTTGTCGCAAAGACGGCAAGAAATACCGCGCTGGACCGCCTGCGCGCCTTGAACGCGCAAAAACGCGGCGGCGGGAGGATTGACGCCGTGCTCTCGGAGCTGGAGGCGTGTTTGCCCGGCGGGGAATCTCCTGAGGAAACGTATGACGCGGCTGCCCTGAAGGCGCTGATCGACCGGTTCCTTGAAGGACTCGGCGCGAGAGAACGAGGGATCTTCATGCAGCGTTATTTCTTTGCGGAGGATACGGCCGCCATCGCCCGTAAATACGGGACCCCGCGGGCGAATGTGCGGCTGATCCTTTCACGAACCAGAAACAAACTGAAAGCCTATCTGAAATCGGAGGGATATTAAAATGGATAAAAAACAATTATTCGAGCTTATCGGCGAAGCGTCGGAAACCTATGTGACGGAAGAACCGGTTATATCTGAAAACAAATATTTCAGCGGAAGAAAAAAGATGATCGCCGTTATCGCGGCCGCTGCGTTGTTGATCGCGCTCGGTATCAGCGCGGGCGCGAAATACTATTTCTCTCTGCCGAAGGATCTGGAAGAAAACCTGCATCTTGAGAGTGTTGATATCACAAGTTTTGCCGATGACGGTATCACGCCGCAGGACAAAACGGTTTCGACCTGCGGTTATCTCGTAACGTTCCGTGCGCTTGCGCGCGGCGACCGACTCAACGATATCGTCATGGGCCTCGGCGACGGCAGCAATATCGTGAAATCGCGCGAAGAGACGTTTGCGATCTTCACACTTGAAAAAGAAGACGGCGGAGCGATCGATTTTGACATATC
>JAFRSZ010000017.1 GCA_017439205.1 Clostridia bacterium | reverse complement strand
CTGATTAACAATTAACGATTAACAATTAACAATTTCGGAAAACGCTGACGCATTTTGATTATATAGGAAAGGCTTTACGGAAAAAGGAGAAACCTGCTTATCCGATGAGTATAATCGGGTAAGGGCGGAGCCCTTCATTAATTGTTAATTGTTAATTTTTCATTGGCGCGCGCTGTGCGCTAAATTCCCAATTTATTTCTCTCCTGTAAACGTTTCCCAATTATCAAGGCACAGCAGCACCGGCGGGTTGCCGAGGGAAACGCCGCAGTCGATGCAGGTCCATGTGTCCGTACTGTAGATCCTGCCGTCGTACGCGTCGCCGTAGCACTTCGTGGGGGTATGGCCGAACACGGTGTGGACCTCTTCAAAGTATGCTTCGTCCGGCGCGGGCGAGGTCCAGATCAGCTCGTCCGCCGTGTAATCGGAAAGACGCCTGTCTTTTCTGAAATTCTGAAGCCCCGCGTGCACAAGGATAAAATCGCGGTCGCCCGCGGTAACGGCCTCAAACAAAGGGCAGTCGCGCAGATAGTCCAGAATATCGTTCTGCGATTCTCTTCCGATCCCGCGGAAGGCCTGCAGCGTAACGCCGCCGCCGTTGAGCAAATAATTCTGCAGCAGCTCCAGTTTTTCGTTCGTCATACTGCCGATGCTCTCATCCGTGATCTCTTCAAAAACAAAATCGCACGAAAGCAGCATGGCCTCGTGGTTGCCGAGGATCAGCTGGGCGTTCTCCTGCTCCGTCAGCCAGCGCAGCACGCCCACGCCGCCGTCGCCGTTGCGGTCTGTCACGTCGCCGAGAACGTACAGATAATCGTCTTCACCGAAATCCGCTTTCTTCAGCAACCGTTCCAGCTTTTCGGCCGCATAACCGTGCAGATCCGAAATCACATAAATCATCGGCGGGATCTCCTTTCGAGAGCTGTGTTATTCTTCCGTTTCCTTCGATAACGCGCTATGCAGCAGGAAGAACCCGCCGAACGCCATCACGTATATGAGGAACGACAGATGCGTGTTCCATGAAGCGATCTTCAGGATCACCGGGTTGATCGCCCGCCCGGCAAGCTCCGAGATCAGCGGGAGCAAAACCGCGTCCGACAGGCGCAGCGCCGAGTAAACGACGCCCACGCCGAGCAGAACACGCGCAAACACACGCATCTGCCTGCACTCCGGCAGTTTTGCCGAGACGTACAGAAAATACAGGCACAAAAACACCGGCACGGATACGAAGATCAGCACCGTGAGAAAGGGTTTGGAATTCAGAAAAGACGGCGTCTGCAGAAACAGCAGCTGCAGTCCGGTGGCCAGCAGCGTTGCCACCGGCAGCATAAACAGCGCCATCGTGGCGGGAGCGTCCCACACGTGGGGCTGATACAGCGCCGAGGTGCGCCGCACCAGATGCAGGCACAGAAACAGCGCCGCGATCACCAGCACGGTATTCAGGGACCCCAGCGCCGCCCCCTCCGCCGCGCCGAGATAGCGCGACGCGAGCAGCATGGCGGCGATCACGATCCCGATCACACCGGCGCTCGCTCTTTTTTTTCTTTTTTCAGGCATAATGGACTTCCTTTTTTATCGGTTTCTTTTTATTTGAAGAATCCCGGCAATATCCGTTTGCCGCCGGGCGGCGGGGGCGCGGGCACGTTTCTTACCAGCACGGCCTCGGCGCCGATCTTTACGATATCCTTGCGGCAGATCTTTACCGGCGGTCTCGGACGGAACATGCCGCCGCCCTGCGCAACGCACAGGTGTACCATTTCGCCGGTCTCCATATCGAACTCCACGTCCGCCACCGTACCCACCCGGGCCGCGGTATCAATGGAGATCACGTCCTTCATACTGAGCTGTTCTACCGTACAGAACATGAAACCACCTCGTGTAAAGTATATGCGGGGCTGTTAAAAGTTAGGAACAAATGAACGATGAAAAACAGAAATGTAATCACCAGTTCCGGCGGCATCATTCCGAATTCCGCATTCCGAATTCCGAATTAAAAATCCTCTCCGCTCTCATATCTCCGCTCTTGAATAACTCCTCACTCCTGAATAAGCCCGAGGAATCTGCCAAACCAAAAGCTTATCTGCCATGAGCAGGGGGCGACGGCCACGGTATCGTACGCGGAGCCGATCTCGCGCGCGGTGCTGTGCATCTGGCCTGTGACGCGCTCCGAGGCGGGCAGGGGATGCTTCAGGTGCGCTTCTTCGCCGAACTCCGCCACGCGCTCATCCAATTCGGTATCCGGGCGGCCCAGATTCGTCATTTTATAATAACGCAGGTCCACGGGGTATTCCTCCAGCACGCGCACGGCCTCGTCCAGGTCGGTGTGGCCGCCGTTTGCCAGCGCAAACACGAAGGAGATATAGGGCCAGTGGTTTTCTTTGATGTATTCACAGTGCCGCCTGAGGCCCAGCCGCAGATAACGCAGCAGCGTTTCGTCCGTTTCGAGCCGCAGCAGGTGGGTCATCACGTACATGGTAAGGCGGTCGTCGATCACGCTGGAGTGGGCGTCGTCCTTCTTGTACGCCAGCACGTTCATCGCGTAGTGATGCTTTCCCGCCAGCTCCCGCTGCAGGGCAAGGTATTTTCCGTCGCCGGTCATATGGTGCGCGATCAGCAGAAAGCTTATGAGCTCCAGCGAATTCACTCCCTTTTCCCAGCACCAGGCGTCGTCGCGGTTCAGTTCCTCCGGGCCGAAATGCGCCCAGCTTGTGGGCGTGCCGTCCGCGTCGCACAGCGTATAGCCGTGGGTGAGGATATGCTCGGTCATCGCGCGTACGGCCTGCGCGAGTTCTTCTTTTTCGGCGCTGTCGGCGCACAGGTCGTAATACCAGCACGCGGCATAATAATGTCCCACGAGCTCGTCGGAGCTGGTTTCGCCCTTCCACTCCAGCGCTCCGGTCTCATCCTTCGCAGGATGCCATTCGGGATCGCCGTTTCCGAAGCGGTCCTCTCCCGGGCGGCGGTACGCACGCGCCGGGAAGCCGGGAATGCCGGTAACGTATTGCAGCTTCAGCAGCGCGCGCATGGAGCGGCGGGCGTTTTCAAGCGCGAGGATATCGCCGGTGACAGCGTATTTCATGCTCTGGTACGAGACGTACTCGGCGGTATAGAGGCCGTCGTTATCCGTGATCGAGGCGGAGCCTGTGGCGAGATCGCCGTTTTTCATGTCCCTGCGCCAGGTAACGTACCCCTCGCGGGTGAAATACGGGATCAGGCTTTCGTAATACGCGTCCTTTTCCGAGAGACTCATCTCTTTGAAGCGCAGCACGCTCACGCCGCCTTCGGCGCACACTGCCACGGCAGTTTCATCCGCGTTCGGCAGCACGGCGTTCACCCGCGCGCCGGTCAGATATCTGCCCGCGCCGTAAAAGCGGGTATGCTCGCCCGATACGATATAAAGGCCGTACTCCGTGCCCACGTAGATGTTCTTTTTTCCAAGCGCCAGGGCGGTGATACCGCACCGGGGGAAGCCTGCGAGCTCTTTCGGCGGAAGCCATTCGCTTCTGCCGTCGAACACCCACACGCCGTCGGACGCGCCGCACCAAACGGAACCGAGGCCGTCGGTTGCCATGCAGTTGATACCGATTTCGGGCACGTTGGTCATGGCGGGCGTCATGGTACCGAAGCGGGTGCGCTTTGCCATCAGGCGCAGCACGGCCCTCGGCCCCGCCACGTACACCTCTTTGCCGGGCGTGGGCGCCATGCATACGGCCCCGCCGAAGGTCGTGTCCTGCTCCCACTGAAAGCGTTCGCCGTCAAACTTATAGAGGATTCCCGCCGTGAGGGCATAGGCGTTGTTTCCGCCGCGGGCAAGCGCAAGCACGGGGGCTTCCATCGTCTGCAAAAGAGAGATCCGGTCGTTTTCGATCAGGTACACGTTTTCGCCCACGGCGGCGGCGAGCCTGCCGCCGGGCAGAGCGCAGAGAGCGCTCACGCAGCCGTGAATGCCGCTCAAACGTGAAAAACGGGCGTTTTCATACAGTAAAACGCCCTTATCCGTGCCCACGTACAACCGCCCCGCGTCACTGAGCGCGCAGCAGTTTGCCGCCGTGGCGGCGGCAAGGGCGTTGGAAAAATATTTTTCGGTAAAGATCTGCGGGCTTTTTTTCAGCCCCAGCGTATAATGCTCCATATCAGCTCCTGAGAAATTCGGGAAGGAACTCGCGGTGCGCGTCCTTCAGCTCTTCGTAACAGGCGCGGCTGCGGGCGTAATCGCCGATCAGCGGATGCACCATCATCGCGTTGTACGCGGCGGTATCATTGCCGGTGAGGGCGGCCTCGATGGTGTATTTTTCGTAGGCCTTGATGCAGGTCATCAGGCTCTTTATATGGCGGTTCCAATAGGGGCCGACGGGCACGGGCTCAGCGCCGGAAGCGCCGATATGCGCCGCGATCTCAACCACGTCGTCGTCTTCCATAAAGGGCAGCGTGCCTTTGTTGAGGATATTCACCACGTGCACGTCGCCGGTATCGTTGGCGATGGCGTCGATCAGCGAGCAGGCGGCAAGCGAATACTTGTGGCCGCCTCGCTTGTCGAGCAGCGCGGGCTTTACGCAGAGCTCTTCATCTTTATACATTTCAAGAAGCTGCTCTTCGATCTCCATGCACACGCGGGCGCGGGTCTTTTTATCTTCTTTGAGATGCCGGAGCTTCGCGTCGCGGTTATAAAAATATTGCAGATAGCTGCTCGGCCAGCCGCCGCAGGCCTTCAGGCAGTCGATATCGAAGCCGTCGTCCACGATGTTTGCCATCACGCGGGGGGCGAAGCCTTCGTTGAACAGCTTGCCGATCAGCTCCTCGCCGTCCTTCTTCACGCTGGTGATCCAGCTCAGGTGGTTGAGGCCGAGATACGTGATATCCACGTCCTGCCCGAGGTTTTCTCTGATATCGTCCAGCATATCGATGGGCACGTTGCACAGGCCCATGCACTTCACGTTCGTATGGTTCAGCACAAAATCGGTGATGATGCCCGAGGGATTCGTGAAATTGATCAGCCACGCGTCGGGGCACAGCGCCTCGATCTTTTTACAGATCTGAGCCATCACGGGGATCGTGCGCAGCGCCTTGAACATGCCGCCGATGCCGGTGGTCTCCTGCCCGATCAGATCGTATTTTACGGGAATGCTCTCGTCAAGATACCGGGCGGGCAGCTTGCCCACGCGGATCTGCGTCACAACAAAATCTGCCCCGGGAAGCGCTTCGTCGAGGCTGTTTGTGAGCAGCACCTCGGTATCCATGCCCGCTTTTTTCAGCATGCGGATGCAAAGGTCGCCCACGATATTACGTTTGCGGTCGTCGATATCCATCAGCACGAGGCGCTTCAGCTTCAGGCTCCCCTGCCGCTGTAAAAATCCGTCCACGAGCTCGGGGCAGTAGGTGCTGCCCGAACCGATCACTGTAACGTTGATTTCTTTCATAATATATCCACCTTTTTTTCAAGTCAGGAGTGAGAAGTGAGGAATCAGAAGTAATGAAAAATGAAATTTTAATAATAAAGATGAAAATCCCAACAGTTCCGGCGTCATAATTCCGAATTCCGCATTCCGAATTCCGAATTAAAAAACTCCGCTCTCCGCTCTGAAATTCATTCCAGCATCCAGTTGATCGCGCCGGTCACGGGCGGCACGGTAAGGCGTTTGAAATCGCACTTGCGGCCGGTGAGTTCTTCGGTATACGCCTTCATCTTCGCTATGTACGCGTCCGAAACGAGCTTCGTGTGCATGGAACCCGAAAGGACCACCTCGATCACGTCGCCCTCGAAATGCTGCTTGCGGATATGCCCGGCGATGAACTGCGCGCCGCGGCGCGCCATATAATCGGAGACCTTCGCAGCTTCGGCGTCGCCCTCTGCCAGCGATTCAAAGAACACGTCGATCATATCGTGAATAAAAGCGTGATCCTCCTGCTCGTAGCGCGGGATCAGCGCCAGAAGCGGGTCGCGCTGAGGCTCGATGCCGAACTTTTCCGCGATCTTTGCTGTGCACAGCGTCTTTTCGCCGCCGAGACAGATCTCGTTATACGCAAGCTGATAGGCCTGCCCGGCGATCCAGAGGCCGCCGCCCACGTCGCCGGAGAGAATGCCGAAACCGCCGATCTGCAGCAGGTTGCCGTTGTCGTCGATCGAGTTGCAGCAGGTGCCGGTGCCGCAGTTGTACCCCACGCCGCTCTTGCCGGACACGCCCGCCTTCACCACGATAAAGCCGTCGTTGCACAGAGAGAAGGGTATTTTGAGCCCCGCTCTTTTCAGGGCCTTTTCCATCGCCTTCTCCTGATAGGGGTGATCCATGCCCGCCAGCGCCATCAGCACGAACGTGACGTCCTTCTGCATCATGGCGTTGTTCATCAGCAGGTCCTCGATGCCGCGCATGATGATCTTTGCCGCCGCGGGAATGCCGCCGGACATATTCTCATGGTTGGTCCCTTCGGTCTTCACCGTGGAGAGCATATTCTTCTTTTCGTCGAACAGCGCATACTGGGTCTTGGTGCCGCCGCCGTCCACGCCGATATAATACTTGCTCATTTCTCTTCCTCCCTGGGTTCAAAGAATTCTTCGCAAACCGCGTTCACGCAGTATTTCGATCTTCTGAAGGGCGCCCGGTCGATCCACTTGCCGTTGGTGAAATCCGGGATCGGCACCGGCATGCCGCCCATGGCCACCGATTGCTCCGAAAGGCAGGTGATCGCCATCCAAGCGGCAGTATCGTACACGTCTATGGGGGGCTCGGCGTCTTCCCGTACCGCCTCGGCGAAGGCGCACAGCACGAGCCAGTCCATGCCGCCGTGGCCCGCCTTGACGCCGGCGTTGCGGTACTCGTACCACAGCGGGTGTTCATATTTTTCGATGTAATCGTTGAAATCCCCGTAGGAATGGGTATTGGGGGTAACGCCCTCCAGCGCGATGCGCAGCTCCCGCTCGGTGGCCTCTTTGAAAATGCCCTTAACGCCCTGTATCACGTAATCGCGGGAGTAGGGGCGGGGCAGAGAGCAGTCGTGATTGAGCAGGATCGTTTCGCCGTGCGCGCATTTGATGATGCTGGTCACCACGTCGCCCTCGGTGAAGGGGTAGCTGCTCAGGTCGTAATCCGCGCCCTTGTGCTCCAAGTTCCACGGGCGCAGGCCCACGGCCTTGGACGCGACGGAGCAGATCGTGAGCATCCGGTTCCCCCTGTTGATATCGAGAAGCTTTGCGATGGGCCCGAGCTGATGGGTGGGATACAGCTCGCCGTTGCGGTTCTGGAAGTTATAGAGCCTGCCGTGGATGTTCTCGCGGCCGAGGCTGATCTCGTCGCGCAGGTCGTGGCGGTAACCGCCCTCGCAGTGCACTACCTCGCCGAAAAGCCCCTCCTTCACCATTTTGAAGAGCGCCATCTCCTTGCGGTCGTAGCAGCAGTTTTCGAGCAGCATGCAGAACTTTCCGGTCTCTTCGGAAGTACGCACCATCTGCCAGCATTCTTCGATGCTTGCCGCGCCGCCCACCTCGATGGCTGCGTGAAAACCGGCCTTCATGGCGGCCACGGCGATCTCGGCGTGGGTGATCCACGTGGTGGAGATCATCACGGCGTCAAGCGCTTCTTTTGCGAACATCTCTTTGTAATCCGTATAGGAGCGCACGTCGTACCCCGTGTAGCTTTCACGGCCTTTTACGATCTTCACGCCGTTTTCTGCGCGTTCGGGCACCCTGTCGCACACGGCGGGGCACACCACCCCGGGCACGTCCGCCAGCAGACCCAGCATACCGGAGCCTCTTCCGCCGAGCCCGACCACGCCGATCCGCACAGTTTCCTTCTTCATAACCATATTTTCTCCCATTATATTTTTTATTAGATTACAGTATAACACATAGATTTGACGATTTCCATAGTTTTATAAATATTTTTTTGTTTTTCTGTACCTTTTTTTACCGTCCGAAACAGAAAAAACCCTGCGCGGAGGCACGTTTCAAACGTGCGGCGCAAGGCTTTATCGGCGCTTTGTTTTTTCAGCCGCCGGACGCGGCGTCAGCGGGCGGCTGCTTCGGCATCAGTTCGAGAATAACCGGATGAGCCACAGAAGGAAATCGATAAATCCCCCACCCTCGCCGATATCGTCGTCCGGCTGCTCGGGCAGTTCGGTTTCATCGTACAAATAGTCTTCAAATTCCATGATTCGGTTTCTCCTTTCATTTTTGGTTTTTTGCCGTATCCAGCATAGCATATTTTCTGATTCCGGGAGCCGAAACGGAATGAAACGCAGTTTGCGGGGAATGAAAAGAAGGACCGGGCCCGATCGGGGCCCGATCCCGCAAATATGAATTCTTTTTCCTGTTATTTGCCGTCGCCGGTGAACCGCAAAAAGACGCGCAGCTCGAATTCGCCGTTCTCGGCGGAGAAGGATACGTTATCTTTACCGTAGTTCGCGGCGGCCCTGCGCATGCTCCGCATGCCGTAGCCGTGGGCGTTTTTATCCTCTTTGTCTGTCGCCAGCTCGCCGCCGCGCCTGCGCAGCGTGCCCGTCATGGGGTTGGTCACCGTAACGTACACCGTATCGCCGACGATGTGCGAGCGGAAGCGGATCACCCGTTCGCCGTCGGTTTTTCTGCACGCCTCAATGGCGTTGTCCAGCGCGTTCGGGAAGATCGTATAGATATCGTCCGCTTCGATCCCATCGGGCGGGAACACCGTATCGAAGGGCACGTCCAGCGTGATGCCGTCGCGCTCGGCGATCTGCTGCTCGCAGGCGAGCACGGTATCGAGGCGGTAATTCCCGGTGTGGTATTTCGCGCCGGTATGGGCTACGTAATCGCTGAAGCTCTCCGCCATCTCGCGCGCTTCGTCGGTACGGTCGTTATCCAGATAGGCGATCAGCGGGCGCATCTTTTTCGGGAAATCGTGGCGGAACATGCGCAGGTCCTCGTTCATCTGCTCCAGCCAACGGTACTGCTTAATCTGTATATCCAGCTGCTCGCGGTAGGTCTCGGTTTTTACGCGCATCTTGAAGAAGCTGAACAGCGCGTAGGTCACCGTGGCGGTAAGCACCGGAATGTTGAGCAGCATAAAGCCGAATTCGCTGCGCCGTTCGGCGGAATAGGCGGAACCCATCAGCATCAGCGAGGTCACGAACACGGCGACGCTCGCCACGGTGAGCAGAAACAGCACGGCGGCGGTGCGCGTGACGTAGAGGGCGTCCGTATGCTTTTTCGCCCAACGCGCCAGCAGCAGCCCCGTGAGCAGGAACACTGCCACGTCCACAAGGAATTCCACGATCAGCTCCAGCGGTTCGTTGCGGCTGTTGTTGTCGAAATTGAAGAAGATCAGAAGGATCAAAAACCGGATCGCTTCCACAAAGGTGTAGCCTGCGGTAACAAGCATTGCCTTCCACAGGCCCTTCTTCTCAAACAGGATCGCCATGCAGGCGTAAGGCAGCACCAGCCCGAAGACGGACACCAGAAAGCTCATGAAATCGCTCCGGCGGAACGCCGCGAACGCGTCGATCGCGCCCATCAGAAAACACAGCGCGGCGCACACGATATATACGACGGTTTTTTTGCGCAGCGCCAGCCGGAACAGCGATATCGTTATAAAGGCGCTGCCTGCCACGTAAACGAGATTATCGAGCGCGGAGATCAGCATAAAGATCTGCGGAGAAAGCCTTATCAGGTCCAGTATCGCGTTCATAAGCGGCCTCCTTTCGTTTTCGGTTGCAAAAAACTTCGATTTATATTTATCGGTTTATCAAAAAGATAAAGTTACGGTAGGCGGACTGGAAATTCCGGTCCTTGAGCGGCAGGGTCTCGCCGTTTTTCAGCGTAACGCTCTTGGCGTCGTAGGATTCCACGTGCTGCAGGTTGATCAGATACGAACGCTGGATGCGGTAAAACAGCGTGCGGGGCAGCATCTTTTCAAGCTCGCCGATCAGGTAGTTATAGGTCTCCACCCGGTCGATCATATGCAGAAGGATCTGCTTGCCCGATGCCTCCGCGTACAGGATATCCTGCGCGTACACGGTGCGGAAGCGCTTGCCCTGCCGCAGCTCGAACCGGTTGAAAAACGACATCCCGTAAAACCGGTCCAGCTTTTCGCCGAGCAGCGCGGGGTCCAGCGGTTTTTTGAGAAAGCCGTCCGCGTGGATCTGCCGGTTGATGCTCTCGGCGGCCGCGGTCTCGTAATTTGTGAGAAAACACACCGTGACCGCGTTGCTGTATTTTTCTTTCAGCGCCTGCGCCACCTCGATGCCGTCCATGCCGTCCATCTGGAAATCCAGAAAATACAGGTCGAAGCGATCACGTTCCAGAAGCGCCCTGCCGTCGGTAAAGGCCTCGCATTCGATATCGTAGTTTTTATCAAAGGCATATCGCCTTATCATGCTTTCCAAACGCTCGTTCTCCTGCGCTTCGTCGTCGCACAGCGCGATCCTCATGCCGATCTCTCCTTCTGAAATCATATTTGTTATATTATATCACGGGCCTGCGCTTTCCGCAAGCTGTGAACTCCGAACTCATTACGGCTTCATCATACACCAAAAATCCGGTTTTATATCCAAAACGGAACAGAAAACCGTTTGCGGGGCATGAAACGGCGCATCCGCCCGTATTTTTGATTGAACTCACGCATTTTTTGTGCTAAGATAGAGGCAGACCGAAAAAAGGAGAACCAGTTATGAGGCTTTATATCAACGCCCGCGTGATCGGGGAAAACAATATATCGGACGTGTGCGTGCTCGCACGGGACGGTAAAATTCTGCAGGTCGCGTCCCGCATCGACGCGCCGGACGCCGAAACGGTAGACTGCGGCGGGAATTACCTCTCCCCCGGCTTTGCCGACATCCACGTGCACGGCGGCGGCGGGTATTCCGCGATGGGCAGCCCCGAAGACGTTGTGAAGATGTGCCGCGCACACTTGAAGCACGGCGTGACCTCCATCGTGCCCACCACCCTCGCCGCGCCGATCCCGGTGCTGCAGAACGCCGTTGACGCCATCGGCAAAGCGATGGAGATCTGCGGGGACGTCAACATTCTGGGCGTGCATCTCGAAGGACCCTTTCTCTCGCCGAAGAAGAGCGGCGCCCAGAGCCCGGAGAATATACTCATTCCAAATGAAGAAAGCGTTGCGGCGCTTCTGGACCGCGCCCCCTTTATCCGCATGATCGGCGCCGCGCCGGAGATCGAAAACGGCATGCTCGTGGGCGAGATGGCGGCAAAGCGGAACATCGTTGCCAGCGTCGCCCATTCGGACGCGGGTTTCGAGACCGCTGAGGAAGCGCTGAACCACGGTTACAGCGATATAACGCACATTTTCAGCGCCTGCTCCGCGATGCACAAAGAGGGGATCTTCCGCAAGGTAGGCGTAGCGGAGGCGGGCCTCGCGCTGGACGGCTACACCGCGCAGTTCATCGGCGACCTGAAGCACCTGCCCGCCGGGGCGGTGAAGCTCATCCATAAATGCAAAGGCGCGGATAAGGCCTATCTCATCAGCGACGGGCTGGAATTTTCCGCCTGCGATCTTAAAGAGGGCGAAACCGTGCTGCAGCATAACGGCATGACAGCCGTTTATGAGGACGGCGTGATGCTGCTGGGCGACCGCAGCTGCCTTGCGGGGAGCGCCTCGAGCCTTGATATTATGGTTAAAAATATGATCGCCTGCGGAATCCCGCTGGCCGACGCCGTAAAGATGGCCAGCCTCACGCCCCTTTCGGTGATCGGCTTTAGCGGCAGCAAGGGCCGGATCGCCCCCGGATACGACGAAGACCTGATCATTTTCGACGACGAAATCAACGTAAAGCGCGTGTTTGTGGGAGGGAAAGAGCAATAAATTGGAATTTGGCGCACGGTTCGGGATACCATCCCGTAGGGGGCGGCGTCTCGACGCCCCGCGAACCATAGAATTTAACATATGTTAATTACATACGAATATGTTGGTAATTCGCTTTGTAAATAACGGTTTCAAACAATATACTTGGCGGG
>JAFRSZ010000205.1 GCA_017439205.1 Clostridia bacterium | reverse complement strand
GGAAAAGCTAACAGCAGACGTGAACGGTGAAGAGATCCTGCTGACGCCAACGGAATTTCAGCTTTTGTCCGTCCTTGTGAAAAACGCCGGGATCATCGTCCCCCGTGCAACGCTGCTGGAACGCATCTGGGATATCGACGGCGACTTTATCGACGATAACACGCTGACAGTACACGTCAGTCGCCTACGGGAAAAAATCGGAAAGGATCGGATAGAAACCGTGCGCGGTGTCGGATACAGGTACACAGAAAAATGAAATGGTATTGGATCACCATCACTTTGATGGGCGTTGTAATCATTGTTCTGGGCGTGATTCTGTTTCTGCGCAGAAAAAGAATGGTCGCCTTGCGAACCGCGCTTGACGAATATCTGAAAAACGACAAGCCTTTGCCCTATAGCTTGCGCGAGGGCGATCTTGCGTTGCTGCAGAATGAGATCTCGAATCTGATCGCTCGGCTGGAGCTGGAAAAGAAGAAAGAAAAGGATGTTGATCGAAAAAACGCGGAATTTGCCGCGGACGTTTCCCACCAGCTCAAAACGCCGCTGGCGGGGCTGCGCCTGTACTGCGAGCTTGACGAGGAAAATGGGAACGCGAACGCCGAAAAAGAACTGCGCCTGATTGAAAAGACTGAACACCTTGTCGCCGAGCTTTTGAAGCTGCAAAAGATCCGGGCGGACAGCTTCGATTTCACGTTTGAAGACGCCGCACTGCATACGCTGACGGAAGAAACGTTTGCAGCGTTCCGTCCCCTGTATCCGCAAAAGCGTTTTGAACTGTCCGGGACTGCTGTTCTGCGCTGCGACCGCGCGTGGCTGGAAGAGGCGTTTTCCAATATCGTGAAAAACGCCTGCGAGCACACGCCGAAAGACGGACGGATTCAAGCTGTCATACAGGACAGCGACGAAAGCGTTACCCTGACGTTGGAAGATAACGGCGGCGGTGTGCCCGCTTCTGAGTTGCCGCATTTGTTCGAGCGCTTTTACAAGGCAAAGAACGCTTCGCCGGACAGCACCGGACTTGGACTTGCGATCACCAAAGAAATTGTATCAAAGCACCACGGTACGGTCACGGCAGAGAATGCCGAAAAAGGATTGCGGTTGACTCTGTGTTTCCCGAAAATCGACGCAAATAAAAAAATAGACATATAATACGAACCGGACGCCGCCGAAATTGAGCCGCGCCCGGTTGTTTTTTGCCTTAACCTTACGAAATCGTAAGATTCAATTCACCTTATCGTAAGGTTGGGGGGATATACTGAACCCGAAAATGAAAAAAGGGGGCATTGTTATGACGATTCTGGAGTGTAAGAACCTGACGAAAGAATATTACAGCGGTGAAAACGTGATCAAAGCGGTGGACGACGCGAACCTTTCGTTTGCGCAGGGCGAGTTTACTGCCATCACCGGCCCCAGCGGCTCGGGCAAATCCACCCTTCTGCACGTTTTGAGCAGCCTTGAAAATCCCACCTCCGGCGAAGTGATCTACAACGGCGAATCGCTCAAAAAATACAACGACAACCAGCTTTCCATCCTGCGCCGGCGGCGCTTCGGTTTCGTGTTTCAGGCGTACAATCTGGTGCAGGAGCTTACCGGCATGGAGAATATCCTTCTGCCCGTGATGTTGGACAAAAAGACGCCGGACGAAGCGTACCTCAACAAGTTGACCGAGGTGCTGGGCGTGGAGGACCGCCTGTCGCACCTGCCCTCCGCCATGAGCGGCGGCCAGCAACAGCGCATCGCCATTGCCCGGGCGCTGGCTAACAAACCGAGCATTCTGTTCGCGGACGAGCCCACCGGCAATCTGGACGGCAAGTCCGGGCGGGAGGTGCTGGCGCTCTTAAAATACGTGAGCGCCGAATTCGGGATCACCTTGATCCTCGTCACCCACGACCTGGGCGTGGCGGAGCAGGCGGACCGGGTGCTGACGCTTTCCGACGGCAGGGTGATCCGCGATACTAAGGGGGCAGCGCAATGAAACGGCTGACGGTCAATACCTTCGCGCTGCAAAGCCTCAGAAAGCGCAAAAAGAAATACGCCGCGTTGATCGCGGGCATTATTCTCGCCATGGTGTTTTCCTCCGGCACGCTGTTTCTGCTCGCCTCCCTCTTTTCCGGCATCGACGACCTCACGGCGCAGGCCTTCGGAAATGAAAACGCTGTGTTCTACGGGCTCACCGAAGAAACGCTGGCGGACGGGCGGGCGCGTTTTCACATCGAATCCACGGCGCAGGGCGAGGTTTTGGGGTATTTATCCACGGGGGACGAGGACCGCGGCGTGAGCGTCGCCAAGCTGACGCCCGAAGCACAAGCGTTGACCTATACGGTGGTAACCGAAGGCGCATATCCGCAAAATGCGGGCGAGATCGCCGTAGAAGAGGACGCCCTCATCCGTATGGGGCTGCACGCCCGCCCGGGCGATACGCTCACCCTGACCCTGCAGGTGCAGAACGGCGCGGGCTATCTGCCCGTAACGGTGCAAAAAAGCTATCTGCTCACCGGCATCCTGAAGGACCGCCGCGTGAATGTGGAGTATATGCGGGCGTCGAAAAGCCTGTTTCCGGCCGCGTTCGTGAGCGATAAAGAAACGGTCGAGCCCGGCGGGAAGCCGCTCCCGGTCACCTATGCGGTGTTCAGCCGGGGCAGCGGCCCTACGAACTCCTCCTACCAATTCTATTATGATTTTTGTAAAGCGCACGAAGAGATCAACGATGCGTACGAATCCGTATTTATTTCGCGCGATTCCTATTCCCTGAGCGGCATCGGCAAGCTGCAGCAAAGCGGCGTGCTTGCTTCGGTGCTGGCGGCGGTGTTCACCGTGGTTTCATGCGTGGGGATCGTGAACGCCTTTTCCTCCGATTTACAGGACCGGAAAAAACAGATCGGTATGCTGCGGGCGCTGGGCGCAACGAAAATCCAGATCGTGCGCATATTCGGGCGGGAGGCGTTTCTGATCGCGCTCTGCTCGGCCCCCTTCAGCCTGCTGCTCTCATACTTCGGCACGCGGCTGGCCGTCCGCCTGATCGGCAACGGGCTGCGGTTCCTCCTCTTCAGAGAAACCTAAAGATCACCCAATACCACCGAGTACTAAAATGATTATTCAAGAAATAAATTTAATGAATCAAAAATATAAATATGATTGGATTTTTTTATCAACAGAAGATGATATAATAAGAAATAATTTGATTAACAAATTTAAATATAAATTAAAATATTATAAATATAATAAACATATTGAATATAATTACAAAGATAAAAAAAGATTATGCTTTAATAAAGTAATAAGAGGAAATATAAATTATATAACTATTTATTTAATAAATATTATTATTTTGTCGAAATGTCTTGATATAATTACTGCTAGAACAAATGGATCTATTATTTTATTTATTTTAAATAATAAATTTAGAAATAAAAAAATATATTATTTAGGCAATTATAATTAAATCTAATTTAATTAATATTTTTTTTATTATTTTCAT
>JAFRSZ010000204.1 GCA_017439205.1 Clostridia bacterium | reverse complement strand
GCTCCGTGGCCCTTACCCGATTATACTCATCGGATACGAAGGCTTTTCCTTCTTTTATAAAGCTTTTTTATATAATCAAAACGCGTAGCGTTTTCTGAAATTGTTAATTGTTAATCGTTAATTGTTAATCAGTCAGAGCGATAAACTGAAATTTGAAGATAAAAACGCAAATTAATTACCCATTCGACGAAAAACGCCTTGACTTTTTTAACATGGGTATTATATAATAGATTTTGATTAAACATATCGGAGGTGTTTTTCGTGGGTGAGACAAAGAAATTCAGCATCGGCAATCAGAATGAGGCGGAAATCAAGAAAATCATCCTCACCACATACGAGGCACTTTTGGAAAAGGGTTACAACCCCATCTCGCAGATCGTGGGTTATATCCTTACAGAAGATCCCACGTATATTACCACGCACAACAACGCGCGGAATCTGATCCGGCGGGTGGACCGGTTTGAGCTGCTTCAGAACATGCTCAAAGACTATATAAAAGAATAAGAAAGTGAGAAAGCTATGGCAGCGAAACAGGAATTCCTGACCTATAAGGGTTACCCTCTTGTGCGCAGCGGCAAAACGATATATTTCGGCAACAGCTACGATCCCTTTATCATCATGATCCAGATCGCGACCACCAAAACGGTGGGAAGCGAAGAGATCGCCGATAAGGTTTTGGTGCAGCTGATCAATACCGATCCGGACGTTCGCCCGCGTGACAAGATCGCAAAAAAGAGCGAGAAAAAAGGCCTATACGCCGCAATGGACGTGGCGGCCATCTGGCTGGAACGCGCAAACGCGCAATCAAAAAAACCGCAGTAACTGCGGTTTTTCTTTTTAGATGTATTGAACATCAATCGTCTTCATCCTTGATCCCGAAGAAATCGCGGATCCTGTTCATCAGATCGCGGAAGAACATCTTTACGCGAAGCATCGCGCGCAGAAACGCGTTCTGGCCGCCGTCGCCCTTCAGAGGCGCGGTCTCGCCGTCGATCGGGCTGTACACCTGAAACTGCGGGAACCTCGCGTCGTCAAACACGGTGACCTGACCGTCCGCATGGGCGATGAAATCCATCAGTTCATAAACACAGTCCGGCAGGCTGGAATGCTGCAGGTTTTTGAAGAACCACGTATAATCGGGATAAAGGGCGGTGGAGGCGTCGATCATGCCGTCGGAAGAGAGGTGGTCGTGCCCGTCCGCCACAGCCTGCACATAGCCGTCGCCGAGCGTTCTGCCGTAGGGCGCCGCGGTGGCGCCGCAAGAGGTGCTCTTCACGTCGATCACGCCGTCGGACTGGATATCGCTGTTTTCGATCAGGGGCGTTACCCGCAGCCCGTATTTCGCGACCACGCCGATCTTGCCGGTGGCTGCTTTTGCGTTGGCCATGATCTCTGCGCTGTGCGCCTGCACCTCGTAGTGGTAGCGGTCTATGGTTTCAAGCAGCGTCGCGAAGGTCTCGGCGTCGCCGGGTTCGTTGAACACGTAGGCCTTGGCCTCTTCATAATAATCGTCGCCGATCAGCGACCATACGGCGGGCATTTTGGCAAAGGTTCTTCTGATCACGGTGCGGATGCCGCCGTCCTCTAAAAGCGCGTCGATGATTTTGTTTGTGTACTCAAGCACGTTGCCGGTGATACCGATCGTTTTGAACCCCTTCAGCACGTCGGCAAGCAGCTCGTCGGAAGATTTGGTGCCGCCGTTGTCGCGCACGTACTCGGTAAGCGCCTGCGCATCCACGCTGATGCGTCCGGTAAAGAGCTGCCCCACAAGCTCCACGCCGTTCTGCGCGCCGCAGAGCCAGATCACGGATTCCAGCCCCTCGTAACCGTAAACGGTAAGGTAGGTGTTGAGCATCGCCGCGCCCTCGGAAAAGCCCACGAGGGTAACGGTGTCGAAGCCGGTGAACTCCTTCATGAATTCAACGTACTCGTGAAGCTGCTCTGCGATCTCGAACGGATCCAGACGCCAGTCGTACTGGAATTTGTAGGTGGAGCGGTTCTCGAGCATCTTGATCCGAAGCTCCTCTTCGGTGAGCTCCTCGGGTTCGCGCCGAAACAGCGAATGGAACCAGTTTTTCAGGTCGCCGAGCTTTCCGGAGATATCGAACCCCTTCTGCTCTTCTTCGCCGATATACGCGGGGCGCTCCTCCCCCGGGTAGAACCAATCCGCGGTGACATCGTATTTCGAGGTGCCGTCGTCGTTCATGGCGATGTCTTCCAGCAGACCGTTCACGCCGTCCAGCACCGAAGCCTCGTTTTCGGCGGAATAATCGCCGTCAAGCATATCCCACAGCTCGTTCGCGTGCGACTTTACAAGTTCAACAACGTCATCGCTTTCAAACGGAAAAGCGGTCTTCTCTTCCTTTGTGCCGATATTGCGTATCAGCTTCACCGCGTTGATGCCGTCGATCAGGATCACGGGAGGCTTGGTGTAATCCACCTTATACGCCTTCGCGCCCGCGGCGAACGCAAACGCCGGGCACATGCCCACGGTGAGCAGCACTGCCAAAAGAACAGCCAACGTTTTTTTCATTTCGATCACCCTTTATATTTTCTCTCGGATACAAAAAAATAAACACTTCTTCTTATATCCGTTTACATTTTATCCCAATCTTATACGTTTGTCAACCGTAAGAGGCAAATTGGAATTTAGCGCATAGCGCGCGCCAATGAAAAATTAACGATTAACAATTAACAATTGATGAAGGGCTCCGCCCTTACCCGATTATACTCATCGGATAAGCAGGTTTTTCCAACTTTCGGAAAGCTTTTTTATAAAATCAAAACGCGCAGCGTTTCCGAAATTGTTAATTGTTAATCGTTAATTGTTAATTGAACTGCGCGATAAACTGTAATTTGCCCGTCCTTCTTCCTTTTTTAATATTTTTATTATAATAGTTGACTGTTTATTTTAATAGTGATAAAATAAAACAGTATATAAGTTCCGGAGGTCTGAAAATGAGGAATATCGGCATCAACGTCAGTCAGGACGTGCGTTACGGCACCGATCCGTTTCTGGTATGCATCAAAAACACCGGCTTCGACGCGGTTTTCACCTGCGGCAATGAACAGGATTTTATTGCGCATGTCGCCGACAAATGCGCCGTACTCGGCCTGTTCTACGAAGCGCTGCATGCGCCGTGGGACAATATCAACGAGCTCTGGCGCACCGGCCCCGCAACCGAAGATCTGCTGAACGCGCTCACCGAGAGCATCGATCTTGCCGCGGCCAACAATATTCCCAAGGTGATCTTCCACCTGAGCTCCAAAGAAAACTGCCCGCCTGTAAGCGACGCGGGGCTTGCCAATTTCGATAAGCTCGCCTCCCATGCCGCGCAGAAGAATATCATGATCACCGTTGAGAACCAGCGCAAGATCGGCAACCTCGCCACCATATTGGAGGTTTACCCAAAAGAGAGCAACGTGCAGTTCTGCTGGGATAACGGCCATGAGGCGTGCTTCTCTTTCGGGCGCGAATATCTTCCGCTGTTCGGCGACCGCTGCGCGCTCACGCACATCCACGACAACAACTGCCGCTATAACGTGGACGAGCATCTTCTGCCCTACGACGGGCAGATCGACTTCCGTCGGGTTGCGGACCTGATACACGCCTCCGGCTATCAGGGCACATTGATGCTCGAAACCGACCTGCCGCACGAGGGCAGCGAAAAATACGCGAATCTCTCTATGGAGCAGTTCGTTTCCAAGGCCTACGCCGCGATCAACCGGCTGCGCATCCTTTCGGAGTAACAAACCCTATGTTGACGATAAAGCCCAAATCTTCCTGTGAATACGACATGCTTGCCCTCGGCGAGATCATGCTGCGGCTGGACCCCGGCGATATGCGCATCCGCAACGCCCGCACCTTCCGCGCTTGGGAGGGCGGCGGCGAGTATAACGTGGCAAGGGGCCTGAGGCGCTGCTTCGGTCTCACCACCGGCGTGATCACCGCACTGGCGGACAACGACGTGGGCAGGCTCATTGAGGATCTCATTCTGCAGGGCGGCGTGGATACCTCCCTGATCAAATGGGTCCCCTACGACGGCACCGGCCGCACCGTGCGCAACGGTCTCAACTTCACCGAACGCGGCTTCGGCATCCGCGGCGCCTCCGGCGTTTCCGACCGCGGGAATACCGCAATTTCGCAGCTCTGCCCCGAAGACGTGGACTTCGACGAGATCTTCGGCAGCCGGGGCGTGCGCTGGCTGCACACCGGCGGCATCTTCGCGGCGCTCTCCGAAACCACCGCAGAAACCGCGATCGCCGCGGTAAAAGCCGCAAAAAAATACGGAACCATCGTATCTTACGACCTCAACTACCGCCCCTCTTTATGGAAAGCGGTCGGCGGCAAAGAGAAGGCGCGCGAGATAAACCGTGCCATCGCCCCCTACGTGGACGTGATGATCGGCAACGAAGAGGATTTCACCGCCTGCCTCGGCTTTGAGATCGAGGGCAACGACGAGGATCTGAAAAGCCTGAATCTTGCGGGCTACGAAAAGATGCTGGGCGAAGTGACGAGCGTCTACCCCAATTTCAAGGTGATCGCAACCACGCTGCGCACCGTAAAAACCGCCACGGTGAACGACTGGAGCGCCATGGTATACGCCGACGGCAGGATCACGCACGGTATGGAGCTGCCGGATCTTGAGATCTACGACCGCGTCGGCGGCGGCGATTCGTTTGCCAGCGGCCTCATCTACGGGCTGATCACCTACGGCGACGCATCGGCGGCAGTGAATTACGGCATTGCGCACGGCGCGCTTGCCATGACCACCCCCGGCGACACTTCCACCGCGGTTCTGCGGGAAGTTGAAAACATCATCAAGGGCGGCGGCGCCCGCGTAATCAGATAAAATATAAAAAAGGAGAACTGAACATGGTACCTTTCAAAGTAGATCTTTCCGATAAAGTGATCGCCCTCACAGGGGCGGGCGGCGTGCTGATCAGCGAGTTTGCCAAGGCGCTGGCGGAATGCGGCGCAAAGGTGGCGCTGCTGGACATCAACCTCGCGGCGGCGCAGAAGGTGGCGGACGAGATCGGCGAAAACGCCGTTGCGATCGAAACCAACGCGCTGAGCACCGAATCGCTCGAAAACGCGAAAAGGATCGTGAACGAAAAATTCGGCAAGGTCAATTTTCTTGTCAACGGCGCGGGCGGCAACAACCCGAAGGCCACCACCGACAACGAGACCATGACGCCGGATATTTCCGACGACGTGAAAACCTTCTTCAAAATCGACGAAGCTGGTCTTCGTTTCGTGTTCGACCTCAACATCACTTCCGCGTTTCTTACCACGCAGGTGTTCGCGAAGGATATGCTTGAAACCGGCGGCAACATCATCAATCTTTCCAGCATGAACGCGTTCCACCCGCTTACAAAGATCCCGGCGTATTCCGCGGCGAAGGCGGGCATCTCGAACTTTACCGAGTGGCTCGCGGTACACTTCGCGCCCGTGGGCATCCGCTGCAACGCCATCGCTCCCGGCTTCTTTGTGGGCAACCAGAACCGCGGCCTGCTCTTCCATCCGGACGGCTCCCCCACCCCCAGGACCAACAAGATTCTGGCGGGCACTCCCATGGGCCGCTTCGGCGAGGTGCACGAGCTCCTGGGTGCGCTGCTGTTTCTTGCGGACGACAAAGCCAGCGGCTTCATCACCGGCGTGGTGATCCCGGTGGACGGCGGCTTCAACGCGTATTCCGGCGTGTGAGCATATCGCGGGAGAAAACAAATGAGCGTTAAAGCATTCATTCAGCAGTACCGAGTGGTGCCGGTGGTCGTGTTCGGCAGCACGGACGAAGTTCGCCCGAAGCTGCAGGCCATGTGCGACGGCGGCCTTCCGATCGCCGAGATCACCTACCGCACCGCCTGCGCGGGCGAAGCCATAAAGATCGCCGTGAACGAATTCCCGCAGATGCTGGTGGGCGCGGGCACCGTGATAAACGAAGAGCAGTGCAGAGAGGCGCTGGCGCTGGGCACAAGGTTCATCGTTTCCCCCGGCTTTTCCGTTGAGGTCGCGAAGCTTTGCAACCTGAACGACGTGCCGTACTTCGGCGGCTGCGTCACTCCCACCGAGATCATGACCGCGCTGGAGTATAAGTGCGATATCATCAAGTTCTTCCCGGCGTCGAACTTCGGCGGCATAGCCGCGATGAAGGCGCTTGCGGCCGCGTTCCCGGCGGCCACGTTCCTGCCCACCGGCGGCATATCCGACAAAAACCTCGCCGAGTACCTCGCGTGGGACAGGATCTTTGCCGTGGGCGGCAGCTGGATGATGAAGGGCACGCCCGAGGAGATCAGAGAAAAATGCCGCGCTTCCGTAGAGATCGCGCGCTCCGTTTAACGAAAGGAATACACCATGCCTATCACGGAAATTCTGCAAAAGAACGCGGATTTTTATCCGAACGACGTTGCGCTCACCGAGATCAACCCCCAGTTTGAAGACACCCGCCGCATGACGTGGCGTGAATACGCGCTGATCGAGACCTCGAAATCGGACGTTTACAAGCGTGAGATCACGTGGAGCGAGTTCAACAAAATGAGCAACCGCTTCGCAAACCTTCTGCTCACCCGCGGCATCAAAAAGGGCGATAAGGTCGCCATTCTGATGATGAACTGCCTCGAGTGGCTGCCGATCTACTTCGGCGCGCTGAAAACCGGCGCGGTGGCGGTGCCGCTGAACTTCCGCTACACCTCCGATGAGATCAAATACTGCCTCAAAAAGGCCGACGCCAAGGTGCTGGTGTTCGGGCCGGAATTCATCGGCCGCGTGGAAGAGATCTTCGACCGCACCCCCGAAGTAAAGATCTGGATGTACTGCGGCGAGGACTGCCCCAGCTTTGCGGACAGCTTCGATCAGCTCATCACATATTGCTCATCCAAAGCGCCGAACATCCGCATTTCGGACGACGACGACGGCGCGATCTACTATTCCTCCGGCACCACCGGCTTCCCCAAGGCGATCCTGCACGCGCACCGTTCGCTGATGCACGCCTGCCGGGTGGAGCAGAACCACCACTCCCAGACCAAGGACGACGTGTTCCTCTGCATCCCGCCGCTGTACCATACGGGCGCGAAAATGCACTGGTTCGGCTCGTTCCTCGTGGGCGGCAGAGGCGTGCTGCTCAGGGGCGTGAAGCCCGAATGGATCATCAAGGTGGCAAGCGAAGAACACTGCTCCATCGTGTGGCTGCTGGTGCCGTGGGCGCAGGATATCCTCGACGCCATCGAGAGCGGAAAGATCGACCTGAACGACTACGATCTCAGCGCGTGGCGGCTGATGCACATCGGCGCGCAGCCCGTGCCCCCGGCGCTTGTGAAGCGCTGGCAGACGGTGTTCCCGAACCACCAGTACGATACCAACTACGGCCTCTCCGAATCCATCGGCCCCGGCTGCGTGCATCTGGGCGTTGAAAACACCCGCAAGGTGGGCGCCATCGGCGTGCCCGGCTTCGGCTGGCAGGTAAAGATCGTGACCCCCGAGAAAACCGAGGTCAAACAGGGCGAGGTCGGCGAGCTGGCCGTAAAGGGCCCCGGCGTGATGAACTGCTACTATAAAGACGAAGAGGCCACCAAAGAGGTGCTTGCCGACGGCTGGCTCTACACCGGCGATATGGCGATGCAGGACCCCGAAGGCTTCATCTACCTTGTGGACCGCAAGAAGGACGTGATCATCTCGGGCGGCGAAAACATCTACCCGGTACAGATCGAAGATTTCCTGCGGCAGAACAGCAAGATCAAGGACGTGGCGGTGATCGGTCTGCCTGACAAACGGCTGGGCGAGATCACGGCGGCCGTGATCGAGGTCAAGGAAGGCATGACCCTCACCGAAGACGAGGTAACGGATTTCTGCATGGACCTGCCCCGCTACAAACGTCCTCACAAGTATATTTTCGCCGAGGTACCGCGCAACCCCACCGGCAAGATCGAAAAACCGGTGCTGCGCAAGCGCTACTCCACCGAACACCTGGTTGCCATGCAGAACGGCATCACCGAATAAGGAGATAACACAATGAAAGAACTCAACAGAAAGACCGCGATGCTCACCGACTCGGTGATCCGCCGCATGACGCGCCTTGCCATGGAATACGACGCCGTGAACCTCTCGCAGGGGTTCCCGGATTTCAACCCGCCGGAGTGCATCATGAACCGGCTGGCAGAGATCGCCACCGTGGGCCCGCACCAGTATACCCCCACCTGGGGCGCTTACAATTACCGCGCCGCGCTGGCGAAAAAGGTAGGCCGCTGCATGGGCATCCCGCTGGACCCCGATAAAAACATCCTTGCCACCGTGGGCAGCACCGAAGCGATGATGGCCACCCTGATGGCGATCACGAACCCCGGCGACAAGATCGTGATCTTCTCCCCCTATTTCGAGAACTATGCCGCGCAGAGCGTTTTCAACTCCATCGAGCCCGTGTTCGTGCCGCTGAATCCCCCGGCCTTCACATTTGACGGCGCTGTGCTGGAGGCCGCGATGAGCGACCCGAAAACAAAATGCCTGCTGCTGTGCAACCCCTCGAACCCCTCCGGCCGCGTCTTTACGAAGGACGAGCTGCAGTTCATTGCGGACCTCGCCATCAAGTACGACGTGATCGTGATCACGGACGAGGTATACGAGCATATCATCTTCGCGCCGCACGTGCACACCTATATCGCCGCCCTGCCCGGCATGTGGGAAAGAACGATCTGCTGCTCTTCCCTTTCCAAAACCTATTCGATCACCGGCTGGCGTCTCGGCTACATCGCCGCAAACGAAACGCTGATGAACGAGTGCAAGAAGGTGCACGATTTCTTAACGGTTTGCGCCCCCTCGCCGCTGCAGGAGGCCGTGATCCCGGGGCTGGAGCTGCCGCAGAGCTATTACGACGAATTCGCCGCCGAATACACCCATAAAAAGGACATCCTCGCAAACGGCCTGACCGATATCGGCATCCGCTTCAGCGAACCGCAGGGCTCGTATTTCATGATGATCGATATCTCCGATTTCGCCCACGGCAGAGACGACGTCACCTTCTGCGAGGACCTGTGCACAAAGATCGGCGTGGCGGCCGTGCCCGGCTCTTCCTTCTTCAAAGAGAACGTAAACCACATGGCGCGCGTTCATTTCTCAAAGAAGGACGAAACGCTGTACGAAGCGCTCAACCGCCTCGAAAATATCCGTAAAATTTACGCGTGAACATCGTTGACCCGCAACAACGCCTCCGACAGTGCCGGAGGCGTTTTATTTCACCAAATTGCAGTTTAACGAGATGTTTAGGATACCTCCGTAGGGGGCGGCGTCTCGACGCCCCGCACACCTTAATATTCATT
>JAFRSZ010000203.1 GCA_017439205.1 Clostridia bacterium | reverse complement strand
GAAGCCGATCATAAACCGGGCGGTTTCAGCCTGCGGCGTTGTAAAATAAACGACGCACACTGCGATCTGCGCGGCAACGGATACGATCGCGCCCGCCAGCGACGTGTTTTTCATAAACCTCGCGCTTTCGGTCAGTTTCAGGAAACCGACCAGCAGCGCCGCCGCGATCAGCAGATCCAGCACCACGATCACCACCATAAAACCGGCGGGGATCATGGCGGCAGCGGTCTGTTTGGCGAACAGGCTGCTCTGCAGCAGCTGCGGCGTTTTCATCGCGAAGCCGTTCATAAAGCTCTGGATCAGCCCGATGATGCCGAGCGACAGCTCCTGATGCAGCAGCGGCGCGTTATACTTTACGCCCGCAAAGGGAACCAGCAGCGCCGCGACCGCAAGAATGGAAAACGCAAGCCGCACGATCACCAGCTTGCTGCCGATGAACTGCGCCTTTACACGGGCGATCACCATACGTGCAGCGGCGCCCTCAAGCTCCGTACGCTTGGCGTCACGGATCAGGCCCTCTTCCTGCGTGTAATACAAAACGTTTACGCCGCAGTGCCTGCAGTTGGGTTTGAGATCGTAAAAGGGGATCTCGCCCCCGCACTTGGGACATTTCATACCGTTTCCTCCGTTTCTCGGAAATAGCTGTGAACCGGAACCGCGCCGGAAAGCGTAGCGTACCGGTCCTTAATAAAATAATTATAAAATATTTAAAAAGGAAAATCTATACCGAAAGCTGTTTTCGATATAAAAGTTTCCGATCAAAATATGTGCATTCTGACATAATACCGCGGTCAGTTTTTATAGAATACGCCGTTTTCGTAGCCCTGGATGCGGGTATCCGTTTCGGCGCGCTCCAGCCGGATCATGCTCCACGCGCAGTACTGCTCGCTTTTTTCAATAAGGGTAAAGCGCCGCCCCAGCTTTTTCGCGACCGCGGCCGTGGTGCCCGCGCCGCCGAAGGGGTCCAGCACCGAATCGCCGGGGGAAGAGCTTGCCAGAAGGAGCTTCGCGATCAGCTTTTCGGGCTTCTGCGTGGGGTGGGCGGTGTTTTCGGCCATGCTCCAAAAGGGCACGGTGATGTCGTCCCAGAAATTGGAGGGGCACGTGCGGCGCACCCTGCCCTCGGCGGTGGATTCCCAGTCTTTGTTCTCGCCGTTCACGCGGTAAGGGGCTTTTACCCTGCGCACCTGCTTCACCGCGTCCAGATGGAACGTATACTCGTCCGACACGGTGCAGAACCAGATATCCTCCATGCAGTTCTTCCAGTTTTTCTTCGCGCCTCTCCCCTTTTCGCGCTGCCACGTGATGCGGCTGCGCACGGTGAAGAACTCCGGCAGCACGGCGCCCAGGATCACGCTCGTGCGCCAATCGCAGCACACGTAGACGCTGGCGTTCTCTGCGGCGAGGCGCTTTACCTGAGCAAGCCACCGGCGGCTGAACGCGGCGTATTCCTCCGCCTTTTTCGGCGAGAACACCTCCCCCGCGTAATCCTTTCGCAGGTTATAGGGCGGGTCCGCCACCACGAGCGAAAAGGCGTGCTCCGGCAGGTATTTGCTCACGGCGAAGAAATCGCCGCAGATCACCCGGTCGGCGCAGTCGGCGGCGCTCAGCGGCGCCGTGGGGGCGGCGCAGCGTTTCAGATATTCGCCGCATTCCGAAAGCGGCAGATCGAGCGTTTTGTTTTTGGATGATTTCATTCTTTTTCGCGCGGCGGTATAAACGCCGCCTCTTTTCGGCATACTAAGAAAAAAAGGAGGTCACAAAATGCAGACGGAAGATACCGAAGGCATTCTGCAGGAATGCGACGCGGGCGTGAAGACCGCGGTAAACTGCATCGACGAGGTGATAGACCGCACAGACAACGAGGAACTGCGCCGGACGCTGCGCGAGAGCCGCACCGAGCACGTAAAGCTCGGCAATGAGATCGCGGCGATGCTGGACGAAAACGGCTTTTCGGGCAAAGACCCGAACCTGATCTCAAAGATGATGTCCAAAACCAAAATCAACGCGGAACTCGCCGTCTCCCCCACCGACGCCACGGTAGCGGAGCTGATGATCGACGGGTGCAACATGGGCGTAAAGAAGCTGAGCGAATACGTGAACCGCTTCCCCACGTCCGTTTCTCCCGCCGTACACGTGGCGGAAAGGCTCATCAAAACCGAGCAGGAGCTGATGGACGCGATGCGCGTCTATCTGTAAGCTCAGGCCTCGTCCTCCACGGTAAGGGCGATAAACTTTTTACCGTCCTTTTCGACCGTACCGGCGGCGGAATAGCAGTAATACACCTTTTCGAGCTCTTTCATGAGCTCGTTTTCTGTTTTGCCGTCCAAAGGGAAAAACAGGGTCACGCCTTTGTCGGCGTTTTCGGTAAACGCGGGATAGATCATTGGAACCTCCGAATATAATTAAGAATCAAGAAAAAGGGATCAGAGCGGAGATATGAGAGCGGAGATTTTTTTAATGCGGAATTCGGAATGCGGAATTCGGAATTTTTCATTTTTCATCATTCATCGTTCATCACACGATCGTGCGCATCCATATCTTTTTCTTCACCAGCACAAGGCCGAGAACGACCTTTAAGATCTCCAGCCCCATAACGGCCGGGTAGAGCGCGTGGATGCCCAGATGCGCGAAATAGAACAGCGCAAAGGCCGAGGGCACCAT
>JAFRSZ010000202.1 GCA_017439205.1 Clostridia bacterium | reverse complement strand
TATCAACAGCGAAACGCTTCTGCAGGCGATCAAAAGCCGCCGTACCGTAAGGCAGTTCAAAGATCAGCCCGTGGAGCAGGAAAAGATCGATATGATCCTTGAGGCGGGGCGGTACGCTCCCACGGGCGCAAACGCGCAGAACGTCGCCTTTACGGTCCTCGGGGAGAGGCAGGCCGAGATCGAGCGGGACTGCGTAAAGCTCTTCGGCGCCGGCGTAAAGATCGGCGCGAAGTTTTCAAAGGCTTTGCGCAATACCGAGATCACCGATACCTTTTTCTTCAAGGGCGCGCCGCTTGTGATCGTGGTATCGGGGCGCGGCGAGGTAAACGCTTCTCTTGCCGCCGCCTATATGGAGCTCACCGCAAACAGCCTCGGTCTGGGCGTGCTCTACAGCGGGTTTTTCTGCGGCTGCACGCGGCTGGATCCGAAGATCAGGGCCAAACTCCGGCTGCCGAAAGGCCATAAGGCAGTCGCCTGCATGGTGATCGGGTACCCTGACGTGGAATATAAGCGCATACCGCCGCGAAAACCCCTGCGGCTGAACGTGCTGAAATAAAACGCAAAAAAATAAGCCTGCCGTAAACGGCGCACTCACTTAAGGATTTATTTGGTTCTTCGCCGCTCTTTTCCGCCCGAACTGCCTGCCCGGCACAGGGTATCCGTCAGGATTGCCCTATGCCGGGCAGATTGTTCGAACAAAAAATAGTCGGCGAAAAACTGCTGCGCACCGCAGAGGATGAAATTTTTGCGAAAGACAAGGCGTAGGGGTCGGATAATCCTGGCGGATATCCGACCCCTACAACGCAGTATTTCACAAAAAATTGCGCCGCTGCGGCAATTTAATCCCTAAGTGAGCGCGCCGAAAGCAGGCTGTTTTCCGTTTTAATCCGTACTGCCCGTAGTTTCCCCCAGAGAGAATACGTACGTCGTGCCGTTGCCGCGGTCCGCGCAGAGCGTCAGCTTCGGCGAACTCAGATTGTACACCGACGACCACTGCGTGCTGTACGAGCGCCCTTTTTCGTCCGGCGCGGTGCCCGTGAGCGCCACCTTCAGCAGCAGGTCCATGCCTTCAGCTTCGGTCAGCACGTTGTTCTTTTCGGTGAGCGTTTCCTTCATGCCTTCGTAACGGTCCATGCCCTGCGGCTCGTATTCAAAGGGCACGTCGCTCAGGTAGAAGTTGGTCGCCGCCAGAAAACCGTTTTCTCTCTCCACCACAACGATCTCGTCGCGCACGTATTCCACCACAACGCTCCTGCCCGTGGCGTCCGCCATCTGAAAATGGTAGCAGCCGTCGGCGGAGGCGTGCATATCGTACTGCCGCAGCAGCCCGATCGCCTCGTCCACGGTGGCGGCCTTATCAAGCATCAGGCGGATGGCTACGGTGGTGTCGATATCCGGTTTTTCGGTGTTCTGGTTCGTCGGCTCCGCCATCAGCTGCAGTACGCCCACGGCGAACCCCTTTTCGTTGATGCCGTCCAGCGGGAAATACGGCGCGCCCATCGCCACGATCCGGTCTTTGAGCTTCGCGGGCGTATGGTCTTTGTTATACCCCAGAAAGCTCAGGTTCACAACGGATACCGAGCGGTAGCCGTCCTTCGGCGCGGTCTGCACCACGGCGAGGTCCGTTTCCTGGTTGTCGAGGTTGCGCCCCATGATGTACTCGCCCTCCGGCGTTTAGGCGGCAAAGGTGGAGCAGGCGAGCGACGGCACGTCGTAATCGATCGGGATCGGCAGCCCCTTGAGCAATATACGTATGATATATTTCGCGAGTTCGTCCTGCGTGGATATACCGCCCTCGTCCAGCAGCTGCTGCAGCTTGTAATCCTCTTTATAATCAATGATGTAAACGCCGGTCTCTTCGTTGCACTCCACGCTCAGCAGCGTGATCCCCAGTCTGCCGAACATCACCCCCGCGGCGACGAGCACGGCGGCCAGCAGCAGGCAAACGACGGTCAGCGCGATACGGCGCTTTTTCTGTTTCATTTTTATTTCCTCCCCCATACGGGTCCGATAAGCCCGGATCCGTTATTTCTTTGTTATCCGATCCAGAACGCCCTGCCGTCTTTGCGTTCGGTACGGGCGGGCAGGTCGCAGTCCATATAGCCGACCGCGCAGTGGCCTACGCCTTCCCATTCGCCCTCTATGCCGAGGTCCTTCAGCAGCTGCTTATACTCCGGCAGCTCGAATTCCTCTTTCGCGCGGTGGATCCAGATGCTGCCGAGCTTCAGCGAGTACGCGGCGTTCATCATGTTGCCCATCACGAGGCTGCCGTCGTACACGCCGGTGGGGCAGCTTTTGTCCGCCAGCACCACCAGAACGACCGGCGCGCCGTAAAACGGGTCGAAGCCCTCCTGCCAGCCGCCGATCTTCCGGTTGGCTTCGGCAAGGGCGTCTCTTTTTTCTTTGTCCGTGATCACAAGCGTCACGGTGGCCTGCCGGTTCATGCCGCTGGGGGCGTAAAGCCCCGCCTCAACGATCAGCCGGATATCCTCTTTTTCGGGCATATCGGGCTTGAATTTGCGGATGCTTCTGCGTTTTTCCATGGATCTGATCATGTCGTTCATTGATGTGTCCTCCTGATGCTGATATTTATTTCACTGAGCATGGCGGCGCCGATGATCATCACCGCGCCCGCGATGTTCAGAAGTGTGAGCGGTTCTCTGAGGAAGAGGGCAGACAGCAGCAGCGCCGAAACGGGGTCGATATAGCTGAGCACGGCGATGGACTGCACCTTCATATGTCCCATGCTGCCGAAATACAGCGTATACGCCACGCCCGTGTGTACGACGCCGAGCACGGCCAACAGCACTACGGACGAAACGTTTGCCCCTTCGAGGCTGAATCCGCCGGTAAACAGCAGATACGGCAGCATCACGCCCCCGGCGGAAAACAGCATCACCGCCGTTCGCAGATAGGCGTCGGTTTCCGGCAGCTTTTTATTCAGGATCACAACGGCGGAATAGAATACCGCCGCGCCGAGGCCCAGCAAGATGCCCTT
>JAFRSZ010000201.1 GCA_017439205.1 Clostridia bacterium | reverse complement strand
ATCACCTTCAAATAAAATATATTATATTGTAACACAGGTAAAAATAAATTTCAATAAGGAGAGATAAAATTTTGGGACAGGATAAATATTTCAGTTTAGCGCACAGCCCGGGATACCATCCCGTAGGGGGCGGCGCGGACGGATGATATGGAAAACGGACGCAGGAAAGCCCTGCGTCCATCTGTGCGGTAAAAAATCAATATTTCTTTCTCACGGTATAGGCGGTGTGAAGCACCTCGTGCGATCTGTGAGAGAGCGGCTTGCCGAAATACTCGTCGTAAATCTGCTTGATATCGGGATTCTCATGGCTCTTTCTGACCGGGAGCTGCTGATCGTCGCGATACAGAGCGTCCGCACGGACCTTGCGCACGTCCACATAATTGCGGATGCGTGCCGGAACGATGGGCTGGCCGCCGCCGTTGACGCAGCCGCCGGGGCACGCCATGATCTCTACGAAATCATAATCCTTTTCGCCGTTTCTGATCATCGTGAGCAGCTTCTTGGCGTTGGCGGTGCCGGAGCATACGGCCACGCGGATCACGTTGCCCGCGATGGTGTAGGTGGCTTCCTTGATGCCCTCGGTGCCGCGCACCTCGTTGAACTCGAGCTTTTCGAGGGTTTCGCCGGTAAGGGTCTCGTAAGCGGTACGAAGGGCCGCCTCCATCACGCCGCCGGTGGCGCCGAAGATGGTGCCCGCGCCGGAGCCGAGGCCGAAGGGCGCGTCGTAAGTATCGTCGGGAAGCTCGTTAAAGAGGATGCCGGCCTTCTTGATCATGCGGGCGAGCTCGCGCACGGTGAGCACCGCGTCGATATCCGGCAGGCCTTTCACGGCCGTGTGGTCAAGGCGCTCCGCCTCAAACTTCTTGGCGGTGCAGGGCATCACGGACACCACGTAGATATCCTTGGGGTCGATGCCCATCTTTTCGGCGTAATAGGTTTTGGCCACCGCGCCGAACATGCCCTGCGGGGACTTGCAGGAAGACAGGTTCGGGATGAAATCGGGGAAATAGGTCTCGCAGAACTTGATCCAGCCGGGAGAGCAGGAGGTGATCTGCGGAAGACGGTCCTTGTTTACGTATCTCTGGATGAACTCGTTGGCCTCTTCCATGATGGTGAGGTCGGCGGAGAAGTTGGTATCGAACACCTTGTTAAAGCCGAGCGCGCGAAGGGCGGCGACCAGCTTGCCGGTCACGATGGTGCCGATGGGCATGCCGAATTCCTCGCCGAGGCCCACGCGTACGCTGGGCGCGGTTTGCACGATCACGTGCTTTGAAGGATCGTTGAGGGCGGCGAACACTTTGCCGGTATCGTCGCGTTCGCTGAGCGCGCCGGTGGGGCACGCCACGATGCACTGGCCGCAGCTGATGCAGGCGGCGTCAACAAGGGGCTTTTCCATGGCGCAGCCGATGTGGGTATCGAAGCCTCTGGCGTTGGCGCCGATCACGCCCACGCCCTGATTCACGGCGCAGACGGCCGAGCAGCGGCGGCAGAGGATGCACTTCTCGTTGTCGCGGTACATATGGGCGGCGGAAGCGTCGATCGGGTATTCGTTTTTCACGCCTTCAAAGGCGAATTCGTCTTCGATGCCGTAATCGTGGCAGAGCTTCTGCAGCTCGCAGGAGCCAGAGCGCACGCAGGAAAGGCACTCTTTTTTATGGTTGGAAAGCAGGAGCTTCAGGTTGATCTTTCTGGCCTCCACCAGCTTCGGGGTGTTGGTTTTTACCTCCATACCGTCGGAAACCTTCGCCACGCACGCGGGCACGGGGCCTCTCGCGCCGGTGGCCTCCACGAGGCAGATGCGGCACGCGCCGATCTCATTGACGTCTCTGAGATAGCAAAGCGTGGGAATATCGATGCCGGCCTTGCGCGCGGCGTCGAGGATCGTAGTGCCCGCGGGCACGGTAACGGCAATCCCGTTGATTTTTACATTAACATCAGCCATTTTTACGTTCCTCCTTATTTCTTACTGATAGCGTTCTTCTTGCAGTTGCCCATGCATACGCCGCACTTGACGCACTTCGCGGGGTCAATTACATAAGAAGCGAGCTTGTGGCCGGGCGCTACATAGTCGGTCTTGCTGATGGCGCCTGCCGGGCAGTTCTTCGCGCAGAGGCCGCAGCCGATGCACGCTTCTTTGTCGATGGTGAAGGTGAGCAGATCCTTGCACACGCCGGCGGGGCACTTCTTATCGCGCACGTGGGCGATATATTCGTCTTTGAAGCGCAGATAGGTGGAAAGCACGGGGTTGGGAGCGGTCTGGCCGAGGGCGCACAGGGAGTTGTTCTTGATGTAGTAGCACAGCTCCTCCATTCTGTCGAGGTCTTCCATCGTGCCCTTGCCGGAGGTGATCTTTTCGAGGATCTCGTAAAGGCGCTTGGTGCCGACTCTGCAGGGCGTGCACTTGCCGCAGGACTCGTCCACGGTGAAGCCGAGGAAGAACTTGGCGATATCCACCATGCAGTTGTCTTCGTCCATGATGATGAGTCCGCCGGAGCCGACGATGGAGCCGATGGCGGCAAGGCTCTCGTAATCGATGGGGGTATCGAGGAATTCCGCCGGGATGCAGCCGCCGGAGGGGCCGCCGGTCTGCGCGGCTTTGAACTTTTTGCCGTTCGGAACGCCGCCGCCGATGTCTTCCACGATCTCGCGCAGCGTGGTGCCCATCGGGATCTCCACAAGGCCGGTGCGGTTGATCTTGCCGCCCAGAGCGAACACCTTGGTGCCCTTGCTGGTCTCGGTGCCCATCGAGTTGAAGAACTCGGCGCCCTTGAGGATGATCTGGGGGATGTTGGCGTAGGTTTCCACGTTGTTGTTGTTGGTGGGCTTGCCGAACAGACCCTTTTCCGCCGGGAACGGAGGACGGGTGCGGGGCTCGCCGCGGTTGCCTTCGATGGAGGTCATCAGCGCGGTTTCTTCGCCGCAGACGAACGCGCCTGCGCCGAGACGGATATGCAGGTCGAAATTGAAGCCGGAGCCGAAGATATCCTTGCCCAGCAGGCCGTATTCACGCGCGTCGTCGATCGCCTTCTGCAAACGGCGAACCGCGATCGGATACTCGGCGCGGACGTACACATAGCCCTCGCTGGCGCCGATGGCGTAACCGCAGATGGCCATGGCTTCCACGATGCAGTGCGGGTCGCCTTCGAGAATGGAACGGTCCATGAACGCGCCGGGGTCGCCCTCGTCGGCGTTGCACACGACGTATTTCTGATCGGCCTTATACTGAGAAGCGAAGAACCACTTCTTGCCGGTGGAGAAGCCTGCGCCGCCGCGGCCGCGGAGACCGGAATCGGTAACCACCTTGATGACCTCTTCGGGGGTCATTTCGGTAAGCACCTTGCCGAGCGCGGCATAGCCGTCCATCGCGATGTATTCATCGATGCTTTCGGGGTTGATCACGCCGCAGTTTCTCAGCGCCACGCGCTTCTGCTTTGCGTAAAATACCGTGTCGTTCAGAGAAACGCTGCCGTGCTCCACGACCGCGTCCGCGGCGACCTCGTTGTATACAAGGCGCTCCACCACTCTGCCCTTCAGCAGATGCTCTTTCACGATCTCCTCAACGTCCTTCTCTTCCACGCGGGAATAGAAGGTGCCGTCGGGATAAACGATCACTACGGGGCCGAGCTCGCACAGACCGAAGCAGCCGGTCCTGACGATTTTTACCTCTTCCTCCAAACCGTTTGCGGCAAGCTGCTTCTCAAACTCGGGGATCAGCTTTGCGCTGCCCGAAGAAGTACAGCCGGTGCCGCCGCAGATAAGTACCTGAGAACGAACCATAAATATACCTCCAAATCACTCAAATGTTCTTAATTGCATAATCCTCAATCACTTTACCGCCCTTGAGGTGTTTTTCAACGACTTCCTTCGCCTTTTCGGCAGTCATCTTTACGTAGGTCACCTTTTCTTTGCCCGCCTCGTAGATCTCCACAACGGGCTCGAACTGGCAGATGCCGATGCAGCCGGTCTGGGTCACGGTCACCTTATCGGAAAGGCCCTGTTTGGCGACCTCCTCCACGAAGGTGTTCAGAACGGGTCTCGCGCCGGCCGCGATGCCGCAGGTAGCCATACCCACCACTACGCGCACGTCGCCGCTGCCTTCACGCAGGATGACCTTGCTCTGCATCTTCTCTCTGATTGCCTGAAGCTCTGCTAATGATTTCATCTGTTTGTTCCTTTCTTATATTTGAATGTATTGTTACACAATTCCGGGAAGGGGCAAGAAGCCTGCTTCCGGATTTTATCCTTCTTTATGATCGTACTGTTCTTTCAGATAATCGCCGATCCACGCGATCACCTCGGGCACGTTCAGCGGAACGTCGCCCAGCACGGCCTTCAGCTCGTTGGTATCGAGCCTTACGCTGCGGTCCTTCATCGTGTGGATGAAGATCCATCGGATATCGGGGTCCGCCTGGATCAGCGTGACCACCGAAGATACCACGTCGCCCAGCGGCGCACAGTCGATATGCGTTTTGAAAAAGGTCGCCCCGGTTTCGGTGCCGTGATCTTCGGGGTGAGAACCGATATCGCGCGATGCGATGTGAAACGTGCCGCCGGTCTGCTCGCTCGCCAGCTTGAACAGCGGTATTCCGAGGCCTACCCTGCGCGTGGTGCGCGTGGTGGTGAACGGATCGGTCACCGAGGCCAGGAATTCCGGCGTCATGCCGCAGCCGTTGTCTTTCACCGTGACGGCGAGAAGCTCGTCCGTTTCCGCCAGCAGGATCTCGATCTGATCCGCGCCGGCCTTTACGGAGTTTTTCGCTATATCGAGAATGTTGAGAGATAGTTCCTTCATATCTGCCCTCTGAGTAGCCGGAAGATTTCACGCCGCACCGACGTTTCGGGCGCGTCCGGAGACAGATCAAGCTCAAAAAACGCGTCTTTATCGCGGATGCTCCACAGGTTGTGCGCGTCTGAGGATACCAGGATGCGCAGCCCGTTCAGAATCGGGTATTCCCGCGTGTATTCGTATCGTTTGCCGCTGTCGTAAAACTCCGCGCAGCGCACGCCCGGGATCGGGGGGAACGCGCCGAGCACTGCGATGATACCGTTCGCTTCCCTGTCGATATGCGCGGGATAACATACCCCGCCGAAGCTCTCCGCAAGCGCGGGCGCTTCCTCTATGGAAACGTTCGAGGCGGCCGGGAGGAAAAACGCCTCCTGCCCGATCACGTTGTCGGCGCCGTCCGTGATAAGCTGTTCGCCGAACACCGATACGTTATTGGGCACCTTCATGCGCCCCGCATCGATCCGCCGGTCGAACTCCATGGCGCCCTCCAGCGTTTCAAACAGACAAACCGCGTGGATATCCTCCGCCGTGGTGAGCTCCATGCCGGCCACGGGAACGATCCCGTTCGCTCTCGCCGCCCCGAAAAAGGCGGGACAGTTTTTGCAGGAGTTGTGGTCGGTAAGCGCCATCACGTTCAGCCCGGCGAGCACGCCCATACCAGCGATGTTGTTCGGCGTCATATCGTTGTCGGCGCAGGGCGACAAACAGGAATGAACATGAAAATCGTAGTAAAAGCGGGTCATATCGCGCCGTGGATCAGCACCGCGGCCTCGTACGCGGGGACCTTTGCGGAAACCACGTTCACGCCGCGCGCCTCGGCGCAGTCGACCACCGGCTGCGTCAGCTTTACCCCTTCCGCCAGCACGATCACGCTGACGTCCGCCAGCGCGCCCACCGCGACCACGTTCACGTTGGTCATGATGGTGATCCATGCGTTATCCTGCTGCGCGCGGCCCATCACCCAGCTCAGCAGGTCGCCGACGTAACAGCCGGAAACGGTCCTGTCGGGATCGGCAAGCACAATGGGAGCGAAACCGCAGGCCTCGGTCAGTTCACGTACCGTCATGTGAGGGACCCTCCGTTTCTTCTTTTCTCTGTTCCAGCACCACGCAGCAGCGTCCGTCCGAAGCGAGCCCGCGCACCACGTCCTCCGCGAAAGCGCGGCAGGTGGGAGAACCGCAGGCGCCGCAGTCGATGCCGGGCAGCGTCTGTTTGATCTGCTGGATCTGCGCCATCATGCGCATCGACTGGCCCATGGAATCGGAGAGCCTTGTGATCGGCTTATACTCCGGAAGGCCGTCCACCGTGTATTCCGGCGGCACGTACGCGTCGTCCCCCGAAAGGAAATTGCGCGATACGGGCAGATACCGGCGCACCGTTTGCAGACGCGTTTTGGCGATGAACGGGTTTTCGATCGTCATCACGCCGCCCACGCACCCGCCGATGCAGGCGTTCAGCTCCACGAATTCGAGCTGGGGGATATTGCCGTTCTCTATGGATTCAAGCACCTGGATGCAGTTCTCGATGCCGTCCGCGGACAGATAGGAATCGTTGAGCAGCGCCGTGGCTTCGCCGCCGGAGGACGCCCAGCCGATGCCGATCATGCCGGATTCGCTGTTTACCGTGGGCACGTTGCCGCGCTTCATCGCGGAGATCAGCAGAAAATAGATATCGCTGAGCGAGATCACCACGTCCACGTTGCTCTTGAAGCCGCCGTAGCCGTTTCGCACGTAACTCACCTTGGCAGCGCACGGCGAGAGGAAGAAGATGCCGATCTCTTCGGGCTTCAGCTCGGGGTGCTCGCGCTGGGCCTTTTTACGGGCTTCCACCGCGGCGATCTCCATCGGCGGCATGATGGGAAGAAGATTGTCTTTCAGATAGGGGAAGCGCAGCGCGATGAGGCGGCCGATCACCGGACACGCCGACGAGATCACGGGCTTTTTGATATGGTCCGTTTTCAGATAGGTGCGGGTATAGGCCGTAACCATCTCGGCGGCCTTCGCCACCTCGAAGATATCGTCGAAGCCGATACGCTTGAGCCCCTCAAGCACCTCGTCCACGTCTTCAAGCCCGTTGAACTGCCCGAACAGCGCGGGGGCCGGAAGCGCCACCTTCCATTTGTAGTGCATATAATGCTCAAACCTTGAGCATTTGGCTTTTTTCGCTTTATGCGGGCAAACGCGGATGCACTCGCCGCAGTCGATACAGCGTTCGGTATCGATGTTCGCCTTGCCGTTCAGTATGCGGATCGCTTCGGTGGGACAGCGCCGGATGCAGGTGGTACAGCCGGTGCATTTTTCTTCGTCCAGCACCACCGAATGACGGTAAGAATTCATTTGCTCACCAGCCTACAGTTTGATCGTCATCGTGATTTTTGTGCCGACGCCCACCACGGTATCGATCTGCATATCGTCGGTATACCGTTTCATGTTCGGCAGGCCCATGCCCGCGCCGAACCCGAGCGACCGCACGCTTTCGTTGGCTGTGGAATAGCCCTCCTGCATGGCAAGCGTTACGTCCGCGATGCCGGGGCCGTGATCGTCGAGCGTGATCACGATACGGTCTTCATACACGTCCACGTCGGCGTTGCCGCCGTCGGCATGGATCACCATATTGATCTCGCCCTCGTACATTGCGATGGAAACCCGGCGGATCACCTCGGGCGCGATCCCGAGCTCGCGCAGGTTCTTTTTGACCTGAACGCTCGCCTGCCCGGCGGAAACGAAATTGTCGCCGTCTACGGAATAATGAAAACTCAGATGCTCACTCATGCAAAGCACCGCCCAGCCCGTTCAGGTACAGCGTTCCGCAGGCCTCGTACATCCTCTTGTCGGTGGCAAGCAGCACGATCCCGTTTTCTTCGGCGATCTCGATCATTTCAAGCGTGGGGCGCTTCGAGCGCACGAAAACCACGCAAAGCATGTCCATCATCTGCGCGGTGCGGATCACCTGAGAATTCACAAGCCCCGTAAGCAGCACGGCCTGATCCTTTACAAAGGCGAGCACGTCGCTCATCATATCGCTGCCGCAGGCGGAATGCACGTCGGCGTCAAGCTGATCTCCGGCGCAAAGGATCTCCGCGCCGAGCAGCTCCTGGATCTCTCTGATTTTCATAGATCGCTTTCCTTTTTGCGGTTTATTCGTATTTGCCGATGATATCCTTCACCATATCGGGGGTGAGGCGGCCGTATACGTCGTCGTTGATCATCATAACGGGCGCAAGTCCGCAGGCGCCCACGCAGCGGCAGGCCTCCAGCGAAAACTTCGCGTCGCCCGTGCACTCGCCGGGCTCGATGCCCAGCTCTTCGCAGAGCTTATCAAGCACCATCTGGCTGCCCTTTACATAGCAGGCGGTGCCGAGGCAGACGGAGATGTTGTATTTGCCCTTGGGAGAGAGCGCGAACTGGGCGTAGAAGGTGGCGACGCCGTATACCTTCTCCACCGGCACGTCAAGCCCCTCGGCGATGCGGCACTGCACGTCGTAAGGCAGATAACCGTAGATTTCCTGCGCTTCCTGCATCACGCTCATCAGCATATTCCTGTCGCCTGCAGCGGCGGCGATGGCGGCGTCCAGACGGGCGGCCTGCTCGGGCGTATCGTTAAACGGAAGTTTACTGATTTTTTTTACCATTTCGTATTTTCCTCCATTAATGTGTCATAATAATGTAATAAAAATAATGATATTAACGCATCACTGTTAATAATATCACAAAGTTTCGTTTTCGTAAATAGGATTTTTCAAGAAAAACACTGAAAACCCGGTTTTTTTACCGTTTTCTGCGAAACGCAAAAAAGAGCCGCCTCAAACAGCGGCTTCTTTGTATCACTTGATGATTTCTCCCATCGCGTTCGGCCCGGCAAGCACGGCGTTGGCTTCGTCGGTATCGATATGCATGGCAAGGGCATAAGAATTGCTCACGCGAACAACAACGTCGCCGAACACAAGGCTGCGCTCGGGAGAATCGATCTTAACGCTGACCACCTGCTTGTCTTCCACGCCGTAAACCGCGGCGTCCGCGGGGGTCATGTGGATGTGGCGCTTGGCGATGATCACGCCTTCGCTGATCTCGATCTCGCCGTTGGGGCCTACGATCTTACAGCCCGCGCTGCCGGCAAGGTCGCCGGATTCTCTCACGGGGCAGGTGACGCCGATGCTTCTGGCGTCGGACGCGGAAAGCTCCACCTGGGTCTGTTTTCTTTCGGGCCCGAGAATGGACACCGCCGGAAAGCTCGATTTGGGGCCGATCACCTGAACGCGCTCATGGCAGGCGAACTGCCCGGGCTGCGAGAGATCCTTTTTCTTGGTGAGTTCATAGCCCTCGCCGAACAGAACGGCAAGGTCTTCTTTGGATACGTGCACGTGGCGCGCGCTGGTTTCGACCATGATTTTTTCGCTCATAAAATGTCCTCCGTTTGCAATAGATTACCGCGCAGCATTATAAATCATTTTTGAAAATTTTACAATAGAAAATTGAAATTTTTTTCGGCGATGCAGGCGAATTTTCATATCTCTCTCAGATCATGCAGAATGCGCCTCTGTGCGCGAGGTTTGCCTCTGATATTTTCAGCGGCGGCGGACAACATAAAAGCAGCACACTTTCGGAGGTGAAGAAATGCGAAAATTTTTCAGGATCGCCTGTTTTTTCCTGATGGCGCTCTCCGCCGCGGCGCTGATATTTACGGCGTGGGGCGCGGTAACGCTGCCGGACTGCTGCTCTGCGGTGAACGGGCAAATGGACTTCGGCTCGGCGCTGTTTTCCGGCGTAGCCGAACCGCAGGCGGCGACCGCATTCCCGGGCGAGCAAACCCGGACGGTGACGTATAAGGTAAGGTTTCTGAATCTTTTTCCGGTAAAAACCGTAAGCGTGAACGTGACCGGGCGGAGGTACGTTGCCGTGGGCGGCGAGCTTGTGGGCGTGCGGCTGAAAACCAGGGGGCTGCTGGTGGTGAGCACGGAGCCTTTTCAGAATGACGCAGGGCAGAACGTAAACCCCGCGGCGGACGCGGGGCTGAAAAAGGGCGATATCCTGCTGAAAGCAGACGGCAAAGAACTGACAGAGAACGCATTGTTCGTACAGGCGATCGAGGATTCCGGCGGGAAAGCGGTGGAGCTTCTGGTATTGCGCAACGGCGAAGAGCATTCCCTTGCGATCACGCCGCAGAAGACCGCCGCCACCGGCGCATACAAGGGCGGCGTTTGGGTGAAGGATTCCACCGTGGGCGTGGGCACGCTCACCTTCAGCGACCCCGAGACCGGAACGATCGCGGCGCTGGGCCACGGCATTTACGACGCGGATACCGCTTCCCTGCTCACGGTTTCGGACGGCGAGATCTGCACCGCCTCGATATCGTCGGTAAAAAAAGGCGCCCCCGGCGCGCCCGGCGAGATCACGGGGATCATCGGCGGCAAGGAACTGGGAACGGTAACGCGCAACTGTGACAGCGGCGTTTTCGGAGAGCTCGGCTGCATCGACGGAGAACCGGACGTTTACCCCGTGGCCACGTACAGCGAGGTGCATACCGGCCCGGCGCAGATCCTGTGTACGGCTGCGGACGGCGAAAAACAGACCTACGACATTGAGATCAGAAAAATCGGCGACCCGGACGACGGCGAAAAAAACATGACTTTGAAAATCACGGACCAGACGCTGTTATCGCTCACCGGCGGTATCGTGCAGGGCATGAGCGGATCGCCGATCCTGCAGGACGGCATGTTCGTGGGCGCGGTGACGCACGTGTTCGTAAACGACCCGAAAAGCGGGTACGGGATATTGGCGGAAAAGATGATGGAAGAGCTGGAAGATCGGGAATGAGAAACAATTAATCGTTTGCAATGGCCGCAAGGCTGATGACGGACAGATTACAGTTTGTCGCGCTGTTCAATTAACAATTAACAAAGAACAATTAACAATTTCGGAAAACGCTGCGCGTTTTGATTATATAGAAAAGGCTTTACGGAAAAAGGAGAAACCTGCTTATCCGATGAGCATAATCGGGTAAGGGCGAATTCTCACCTGTCGGTTCGGTCGGTGCTTCTGTGGCATACGCCACAGAGATCGCCACCGGCGATCCGCACCCTTCATTAATTGTTAATTGTTAATTTTTAATTATTCATTTCATTGGAATTTAGCGCGATGCGCTAAATTCCAAATTAAAACCGCCTCCTCTGTGAAAAAGGCAGACGGGGCGGATACTTACGGGGCGGAGCCGAACAGGACCCAAACGGTAAATTTCGTTCCGCATTTCGGGCATTTTGTGGTGTGTTTGCCGCGGATGCGCCTGAGCCGCAGGCGGGCGTCGCACTTCGGGCAGCGCTTGAAGAAATAATCCTTATCGAGCTTTTCGGTTCTGAATTTGCGCCACCCCGGGATAAAGCGCTCACGCACGCGCAAATAGCGTTCGTTTTCCGCGGCGCGCTTCCATACGTTTTTGGAGAGGATGCGGAAGATCGCATAGGCGTACAGCACCGTGTTCAGCGCCCAGAAGATGAAATAGAGCCTTCTGAGCGGGGTAAAGCGCAGCACGCCGCTCAGCGCCCAGAACACCAGCGAAACAATGAAAAGAAAGCGGCCGAACTGATCGTAACCGTAACGGCCGTTCATGAATCTGCGGAACCGGTTTATGAGATCCAAGTAAAAATCACCCTTTTAAGATTATACGTTCAGCAGCAGAAGCAGAAGCTCCCGTCGCCGTAGCCGAAGCGGGCGCAGAGGCTGCAGATGGCATTGGCAAGGCAGAACCAGAAGCACGGGCTCATACGGAAACGGCGCGAACGCCCGTAATCGACGCTCTGCCGCACGTAGCCGCTGCGCAGATCTTCCATCTTCTGAAGAAGACTGACATAGCGCATGTTGTCCGGCTCGCGGCGAACAGCCTCTTCGGCTTCCTTATAAGCCTGGGCCGTGTTGCCTGCGCCGTAATTCGCCACGGCGCTCAGATAGTACCACTCCGCGCTGCGCTCCTCGGGCGGGACGCTGAGCAGCACGTTCAGCGCGCTCAGATAATCGTGTGCATTGATATACACCCGGGCGCTGTTCAGAAGCCGGTCGTAATCGTTGGCCCCGCCCGACTGCGAGTAGCTTCCCCCGGCATAACGGCGGAAAAACTCCTCAAACGGGTCGAACCCGCCGGCGTAGGTATAGCCGCCCGCGCCCGCGCCGCCGGAAGCGGATCCGCCGGAGGAATATCCGCCCCCGGGCCTCGTATAGCCGCCGGCCTCTTTGTTTTTTATCATATCGTACGCCGCATTGATCTCGCTCATCTTCTCGACGGCGGTCTCGTCGCCGGGGTTGAGGTCGGGATGGTACTTTTTGGCGAGCCTGCGGTATGCCTTCGTCACTTCTTCGTCGGTCGCATCGGGCGACACGCCGAGGATCTTATACGGGTCTGTGATCACGGTCCCGGCCTCCTTTCATTCGGTTTCGTCTGTATGATCGACGATCGGGGCGTTCTTTTTGCGGTAAACGACGTCGTAGCGCGTCCATATGCCGGAGAGCAGAATGTTGTCAACGATCTCTTTTTCTTTTTTCAGGGGCAGTTTTCCGGCTTTGCGAACGCAGTCCGCCAGCAGGAGCTCGAGCATTTTTTTACGCTCGTCAAAGCTGACGCCGATAAGCGGATTATAGCGTTTTTTCTTTAAATCTGCCTTAACATCCACTGCGGCGTCCATGAAGTAGATCGCCTTGCCCAGCGCGCAGCCGAACCCGTACAGTTCCTCTCTGCAGGGCAGGTCGAACCAACCGAAAACACTGCCGAGAAGCCTGCCGAAGGCGGCGGCGGGGATATCCGCGCAGCGCTCGTCCCGTTTTTCGGCGTCGGAGATCTCTTTCAGGCACGCCTGCACGGTATCGCCGAGGTCCGGGTATTTCCGTTTCACCGCGTCGGCCGCGTCCCAGAACAGGGCCGCCTCGGCGGCGGGCACAAAACCGCCGTCGTCGTTCAGGTCGTCCAGAAAGTTATAGAACGCCAGCAGCACGTTCATATCCGCCGCGTAATCGGTATATTCGTTTGTAAACGCTTTGTGCTTTTTCACCGGGTGCACGCCGCAGCGGATCTCGCTTTCGGAAAACGGCGTATCGGTAACGTCCGATAAGATCAGCGCCGGCAGCACGAGATCGTAGGTAAGCGCGATGCGGCAGGCCCTTTTACGGTCCTGCCCGATGGCACGGCACACGCCGCAGTATACCGCGCGGTAACGCTCGCGCGCCTCTTCGCTCAGTTTGCCCGGATCGGCAACGGCAAAACCGAACATAAAAGCACCCCCTTTTTCGTTTTCAAATTACAGTTTAGCGCGCAGTTCAATTAACAATTAACAAAGAACAATTAACAATTTCGGAAAACGCTGGCGCGTTTTGATTATATAAAAAAGCTTTCCGAAAGCTGGAAAAACCTGCTTATCCGATGAGTATAATCGGGTAAGGGCGGAGCCCTTCATCAATTGTTAATGGTTAATCGTTAATTTTTCATTGACGCGCGCTGCGCGCTAAATTCCAATTTGCCGCATTCTCTTCTGCACACATCATACCATATTCTTCCCCGTTTGTAAATCCGGCAGTGTGAAAATGAAAAAAATGTTGCATTTTTGCTTTTTTCCTGTAT
>JAFRSZ010000200.1 GCA_017439205.1 Clostridia bacterium | reverse complement strand
TGCCGGGTCACGGCGTTTCCGCTACCCGTATCAGCACGGATCTTACGGTACTGTTCCTTGTCATCCGTTTATGGGATGCCGTCAACGACCCGCTCTGGGGGCTTTTGGTGGACCGCCGCCGCCCGTCCAAAAACGGAAAGTTCCGTCCGTATATGCGCAGCGTAGCGTTTCCTCTGGCGGCAAGCGTGGTGCTGTGCTTCCTGAACCTGCAGAACTATGTGAACTCATATGCTTTGCTGCTGGCCTTCGCTTACGTTACCTACTGCATCTACGGTATGATGTATACAGGTATGAACATCCCGTACGGTTCTCTGGCCTCCGCCATTACCGACGATCCCGAAGGCAGAACGCTGCTTTCCACAACACGTTCCATCGGCGCCGGCGTCGGCGGCGCGGCGGTCACGCTGGTCGCGCAGAAACTGATTTACGACAACGGCGTGCAGCTGAATCCCCACAAAACGTTTGTTGCGGCGGTGATCCTCGCTATATTTGCCGCGGCGTCGTACGTGGCATGTTTCTATACCACAAAAGAACGCGTTAAGTATTCTCCCGAAAAGAAAGAACTGGATCTGAAGCTCACTTACGGGACCCTTTTCAGATCCCGCCCGTTCCTCACAGTGACCGGCGCGGGCCTGATGATCAGCGGCCTGCTGCAGTTCAGCTCCTTCAACCAGTACCTTACCAAAAACTATTTCGGCAATTCGGATCTTTCTATCTGGGTAACGATCTCCACTTACGCTCCCATGGTGGCGCTGATCCTGTTCATGCCGAAAATCGCCAAGCGCTTCGGTAAGAAAGAGGTCACCACTCTCGGCCTTGCGCTTGCCACCGCTGCTTCTCTCATGCTTTCTCTGATCGGGCCGAGCGACAAACTGCAGGCGAATCCCGTGCCCTTTATCATCTGCAATTTCGGCGTGGGCACCGGTTATTCGTTCCTTTCGATCCTAACGTGGGCAATCGTTGCGGACGTGATCGATTATCAGGAGATGAAAACCGGCGTCAAAAACGAAAGCGCGATCTATGCGGTGTATACGTTTGCCCGCAAGGTAGGGCAGACGGTTGCCGATTCCGGCGGCCTTCAGCTGCTTTACAGATACGCCGGTTACGATCCCGAAACAAAGCTCTCCGGTTATATCCCGGGTGTGGGCGAAAAGATCTACAAGATGGTTTCCCGCGTGATGTTCATCGCCTACGGTATTACGTTCATCCTGTTCCTGTTCTATCCGCTCAACAAGAAAAAGCTTGCCGCAATGCAGGATGAGCTTGCTGTGATCCGTCAGCAGCGGATGAAAGAGATTCCTGCTGCCGATCCGGCCGACGCGGAGTTTTTAAGGTAAAAACTTTTAATATTTTAATTATATTACAATAACAGAAAATTTATATATATGTCACAATTATAACATATTTTGAGCGTATTATAATTATTAGGTATATAGTGCCTGAATTGTTCAAAAAAAGGAGATCGAAAAAATGAAAAAGGTAATATCCGTATTGCTTGCGCTCACAATGGTGTTTGCCGTTATGGCTCCCATTGCATTCGCGGCAAAGGTAAGCACTCCCGTGATCTTTGTCGGCGGGCAGGAGGATATCATTTATTCCGATAAATATGACAAAGAGAGCGAAACCTATTATGCGGGCGTTCTTCCTGAGGAAGAGCTCGATAAGATTACTTCCGGCCTCAGAAGCGCTCTCATCAGAGCCATTGCCGGCAGCTGGGACGAGTATCTCGACGGCTTCTATGATGCGGTGATCCCGTATTATACCGAGGTCATTCTCGATAACGACGGTATGCCCACGAACAATACCGGCTATGATTGCCTCAAGGAAGAAGACCTTGTGAATAAAGCCGTTAACGGCAGATACGGTCTTTATGATTATAAATTCATTTACGACTGGCGTCTTGATCCCTGCGCGAACGCCATGGATCTGAACGATTACATCAACGACGTGCTTGAGGTGACCGGCCGTGATAAGGTCAGCATCGTTGCGCAGGGCATCGGCTGCAGCACCGTGCTTGCTTATATGGCGAAATACGGTTCCGATAAGATCAGCGAGCTGGTGCTTGACGACGCCGCTCTGAACGGCTCCGACGTGTACGGCGCTATGTTCTGCGACGACATCAAGCAGGATGAAGACGAGCTTGCCGTGTTCGTAGCCGAGGCGAGAAGAAATATCGCCCTGCTGCAGCTCATCAAAAAGAATATCGATCCCGAAAACTGGGACAGCTACATTTCCGTAAAGGCGACGCGTGCGGTTTACGGCAAACTGTATGAGATCACGATCCCGAAGATCGTTCGTACCGTTTATGGCACGATGCCCGGTTTCTGGAGCCTGATCGGCGACGAGTATTATGAGGACGCTATCGACAATATCTTTGAGGATTACGAAGTCGCCAACGAAAACGCCGGGCTGATCGAGAAGATCAATACCTATCATTACGACGTTGCCGTCAAAACGCAGGAGATCCTTGACGAGGCGATCGAAAACGGCGTTAACATCTACAATATCGTGAACTACGGTTTCCATATGGTTCCCGTAAACAAGAAATCCAACACCACATCCGACGTTTATATCAGCGTGATCAGCCAGACGCTCGGCGCGACGGTTGCGCCTTACGGCACCAAGCTTGATGAAGACTATCTTGCCGCCGCTGCCGATGAGGGCAACGATGCGTATATCTCTCCCGACGGCGAGATCGACGCCTCCACCGGCTTTATCCCGGATCACACCTGGTTCATTAAAAACGCCGAAAACCGCGAGAAACCCGAAGCGGTAGACGACCTGATCGTAGCCATCCTCAACTTCAACGGCTATACCAACGTGTTCGATCTTGAAGACGCGCCGCAATATCTGTATCTCAGCAACGACCGCACTCTGCTTGATCCGCTGCAGGAAGGCGGCAACGCCGATCAGCCCGTGGATCCCGACGATCCGACGCAGCAGGAACAGCCTACGACCGTTCTCGGCGGCTTCATCAACTTCGTGAACCGGATCATCAAGGCCATTGTTGAGCTTGTACGCAGTATTATCAGCTTCGGTCAGAGCAACCCCTTCACCCACGCGGTTGAAAGCGGCCTGAACGAAGAAACCACCACGGCGGCGGAAGTTGCCCCGTAACGAAAACCCAATAAAAAAAACGATCGGTGCAGTTTTTGGCTGCACCGATTCTTTTATGCTTTTTTGAAAAAAAGATTATGAAACAAGGATCGAACTGCCGCGTTCAAGCGCAACGGCGCCGGTACGGCACATCTCAACGATGCCCAGCGGCTGAAGTACGTCGATGAACGCATTGATTTTGCTTGGTTCTCCGGTCACCTCCACGCACATATAGTCTGTGGAGTAATCTATGATCTTCGCCCGGAAGATCTCTGCGGCGGCCATGATATCGTTTCTGTTTTCGGGCGTGTTCCGTACTTTGATCAGCATGAGCTCACGTTCCACTTTGCTGCCGTCCGAAATCAGTTTGACTTTTTTCACGTTATGCAGTTTCTTGAGCTGGTTGATGATCTGCTCGCAGGTATAGTCGTCGCCGCGCAGCGTGATTGTGATGCGCGAGAATTCCGGGTTTTCGGTTTCCCCAACGGTAAGTGAATCAATGTTGAAGCCTCGGCGCATGAAGAGGCTTGCAACGCGGGTCAGCACGCCGTATTTATTCTCAACGTAAACCGATAATACATATCTGTTCATTTTTTTGTTTTCCTTTCGTCTGAAGTGATGAGGTCTTCCAGAGAGCCGCCCGAGGGGATCATCGGGAGCACGAGCTCGTTTTTATCTACGGGTACGTGTATCAGATACGGGCCGTTATACTTCCATCCGCGGGTAAACGCCGCGCGGAATTCCTCCGCGGTGGATATGCGTTCGCCCTTTGCGCCGAACGCTGCGGCAAGCTTTACAAAATCCGTTTTGCGGTCCAGCTGGGTCGCGGAGCAGCGGCCGTCGAAGAAAAGCATCTGCCATTGTCGCACCATGCCGAGCACGGTATTATCCATCAGAACGATCAGAACGGGCACCTTGTAGGTAACAGCAGTCGCAAGCTCGTTCAGGTTCATGCCGAAGCTGCCGTCGCCGGTGATCAGCACCGTATGTTTTCCCGTGGCGAACGCTGCGCCGATGGCAGCTCCCATGCCGTAGCCCATGGTGCCGAGGCCGCCGGAGGAAACGAACCGCCGCGGCTGCAGGAAGCGCGAATACTGCGCCGCCCACATCTGGTGCTGGCCCACGTCGGTGGCGATAACGGTGTCGGGCTGTTTCAGCTCGTTGATGATATCAAAAACCGTTCGCGGCGTAACGGTGCTCAGGGCGTCTGCGTTGATTTTGTCAAAAATCGCGCGTCCCTGTTCTTTGAGCTCCATTACTCGCGCATGCCATTTCGGCCTTGTCTGTGCCGCCGTTGCTTCCGAGAGCAGGCGGAAGGTTTCTTTTACGTTGCCCACCAGACCGATATCCACGATCACGTTTTTGTTGATCTCCGAAAGATCCGTGTCGATCTGCAGTATTTTTGCGTTTTTCGCGTATTTCTTTGTATTGCCTGTCGCCCGGTCGCTGAAACGAACGCCCACGCCGATGATCAGATCCGCTTCCACCGTGGCTTTGGTTGCGGCATAGCGGCCGTGCATGCCCTCCATGCCCAGAAAACGGTCGCAGGTGTTCGATACAGAGGAAAGCCCCATAAGCGAACAGGTAATGAAACTGTCGGTCTTTTCGGCAAATTCCATGATCTCCGGGCCAAGGTCGTTTGCCGCGGCGCCGCCGCCGATATAGAGCAGCGGGCGTTGTGAGGCAGCGATCATGGCGGCGGCTTCGGCGATCTTATCCGCCGCGGCGTGCGGCTCCTCAAAGGGCTCTGCCGGCGCGCCGGGCGTGAAGTAAGCCTTTGCCGTCTGAATGTCTTTCGGGATGTCGATCAGCACCGGGCCGGGGCGGCCTGATTTCGCGATCCTGAACGCCTCACGAACGGTATCGGCAAGCTCGTTTACGTCCGTAACAAAATAGTTGTGCTTCGTGATGGAGAAGGTGATACCGGTGATGTTGACTTCCTGAAAGCTGTCGCGCCCGATGAGGTCGGTGGGGACGTTGCCGGTGATCACTACCATGGGCACGGAATCCAGCATCGCTGTTGCGATGCCCGTTACCAGATTGGTCGCGCCGGGGCCGGAGGTGGCGATCACCGCGCCGACCTTGCCGGTAACGCGGGCATATCCGTCCGCGGCATGTGCCGCGCCCTGCTCGTGTGCGGTCAGTATATGGCGCAGGCGGCGTCTGGCTTTATAAAGCTCGTCGTAAATATCTACGACCTGACCGCCGGGATAGCCGAAAACAACCGAAACGCCCTGTTCGATCAGCGTTTCGATCAGTATTCTTGCTCCGGTGAGTTTTTTCTGGTTCGCAGGCGACATGTGATGCACTCCGATTTATTGAATGATATTAAACTTTATCATATTATTATAAGAAAATCAACTGCGTGCGCTAAATTAACGGATAAAAAAATGTGCGCAAAATTAACGGATAAAAAATATGAATATCAGAAATCACGAAGCTGTGTCAAAAATTGGCGCAGCATCTCTTCTTTCCCTGCGGCGATCTGCGCGTCGTTCATGCCGAGCGTCTGCAGAAAGGATGCTGTGAGCGTGCGGCTGCGGTCGATATCGGCGTCGCACCAGATGCAGGTGAGCCTGCCGTCGGCTGAAAGGGAAGCGCACCGCATCGCGTGCGACAGGGAATAGGGCAGGCCGTAATAAATCACTTTATCTGCCTGCACGAACGGATAGGAAGAGATCAGAGATTTCGTGGAGATAAGAAGATTCGTACGCCCTCCGGTGAAATCCGCCAGCGCCCGGTCGTTGCGTTCAGGCGTTATGCCGCCGTGAAAGAGCGCGGCGTTCACGTTTCTGCGCTGCAAAAATGCATGCAGCGTTTCTGCACCGACTCTGGTCGTACACTGAACGATCACGGTTTTCAGCGGATATTTTGCGCACTGGTCCGCCGTGAGATACAGCGCGTCGCGTTCGTCGGAGGCGCGGCATCCGGTGATCCTGTTGCTCACTTCTTCTCCCGCGAGCACGTAATCCGTTGTGCCGAGCGGTTCAAACACGCGCGGCCCGAGATGATCGCCTTTTGATACGGCGGTGATATGCACGGGAAAAGGGAGCGCCGCGCGCAGATCGGAGACCGCCATATACGCCGTTTTATATCCGTATTCCGTTATGTCGGCGCATTCATAGAAAGGCAGTACCAATTCCGTAAAACGCATACGCCGGATCCATTCGGCTGCGTCGTCGTTCATCAGTTCACGGATATCCATATATCCGGTTTGTGCGGCGTGATATGTATCGGCGGAAACATGAAGCACGGCGTCGGGGCTTTGCGGAGCATACACCCTCCCGGGCAGCAGCACGAGAACACGCGCTTTGAGCGCCTTTGCGAAAGCGGTAAAGTCCGCCGCGCGCGGCATGTTTCGCAGCTCCAGAAACACGTCCGTTTTCAGCGGCGCGCTTGTTCTGATCAGATTTATGATTTCTTCGGATGTGATCTTCATACGTTCAGTGTACCGTATCCGTGTTTTCAATGTCAAGTGCGAATAGATCATTTGATGCGTTTTTCTGTTGATTTTTGATGAATTTATACGAAATTCTGCATGATTCATAAAAATAATCCTTGACAAATGGTTTGTTTCCGTTTATAATCCTCCTGTTGTAATCTGATTACAATATCCTTGCTCCCTATGGGGGGCCAAAGTCCAGAAGGAGGTGCATCATAAATGTCGAAGTACGAGTCTGTAGCGGTTTTCTCTGTGAAAGAAAGCGAAGAGAAAGCGAAAGCCCTTGTTGAAAAATTCAAGGCGCTGATCGAAGCGAACGGCACGATGGAGGCTGTTGATGAGTGGGGGCTGCGCAAGCTTGCCTATCCCATCAACTACGAGACCGACGGTTATTACGTACTGTATACGTTTGAAGCCGACGTCAGCTTCCCCGCAGAGCTCGAGCGTGTGTACAACATTACCGACGGCGTTCTGCGTTCCATCATCGTAGCAAGATAACGGAGGGTATCAGAATGCTGAACAGTTGTGTTATCATGGGCCGGCTGACAGCCGATCCCGAGCTCAGAACGACCTCTTCCGGTTTATCCGTTACGTCGTTCACCGTTGCCGTAGACCGCAGCTTTGCGCGTCCCGGCGAAGAAAAACAAACCGATTTTATTCCCGTAACTGCCTGGAGAACTACGGCGGATTTCGTTACGAAGTATTTCCGCAAGGGTTCCATGATCGCCGTTCAGGGCGCTCTGCAGACCCGCAAGTATGAGGATAATAACGGTAACAAGCGTACCGCTTTCGAGATCGTGGCGTCCAATGTGAGCTTCTGCGGTTCCAAAGCGGAATCCGGCGCTGCGCCCGCTCCGGGCGGCGCCAACGCGAATGCGTCGTCTTATGCCAACGCCGGTACCGAGGATTTCTCCACGGTCGTTGAAGACGATGATTTCCCGTTCTGATTTCATCTTATTTTAACAGGAGGATATTTTCATGGCTTTCGATAAAAAAGACGCCAAGCCCGCGCGTCCTATGAACAGAAAGAGCCGCAAAAAGGTTTGCACGTTCTGCGTTGAGAAGAGCGAGTTTATCGATTATAAAGATACTGCCAAGCTTCGCCGCTTTATCTCCGAAAGAGCTAAGATCCTGCCCCGCAGAGTCACCGGTACCTGCGCCGCGCACCAGAGAGAGCTCACCGTTGCGATCAAGCGCGCCCGTCAGCTTGCGCTGCTTCCTTATATCAGCGACTGATTCTTGCAGGCAATCAAAAAATTACACCGCTTCGGCGGTGTTTTTTTGTATATTCAGTCGCGCGCGGCGAAAAATGATACCGAAAGGGGAAGTGCTGCGCATGGAGAAAAAAGAATACGCGAAAAGAGTTGAAAACGCCTCGCCGGGATCGCCTCTGTTGAAAAACTGTTTAAATGCTTTTGCCGTCGGCGGTCTGATCTGCACTCTGGGGGAAGGATTGTTTACGTTGTATTCGCATTTCGGCGCCCCGGAAAAAGAGGCCGCGGCATGGGTATGCATCACGCTGATTTTCTTAACTGCGCTTCTGACAGGGATCGGCGTTTTCGATAAGATCGCGAAACACGCGGGCGCAGGCACCATGGTACCCATTACAGGATTCGCCAACTCCATGGCGGCGCCGTCGGTGGAATACCAGACCGAGGGGCGCGTGCTCGGCACCGCGGTGAAGATGTTTACGATCGCGGGGCCGGTGATCGTTTACGGCTGTTCCGCCGCGTCGCTGTACGGCATGATCTACTATTTCTTTTTCAGGGGGTAAATATGAATCGGAGAGGAAAATACGTTGTGACGTTCCCGTCTCTGCCCACGGTGATCTCAACGGCGGCATGCGTCGGCAAAACGGAGGGGGAAGGCCCGCTTGCCGAATATTTTGATATCGTGAATGAAAACGACGGCGTCGGCAGCAGCACGTGGGAACGCGCGGAAGCGGCGCTGGTAAAGCAGGCTGCAGGCCTGGCGATACAGAAGGCCGGGCTGAAAACAAAAGATATCGATATTGCCTTCGCGGGCGACCTTCTGAACCAGTGCACGGCCAGCACGTTCGGTCTGCGGGAAACGGAGATCCCCCTTGCCGGTCTGTTCGGCGCGTGCTCCACGTTCGCGCTTGCTCTGATCATGGCTTCTGTCGCCGTTGACGGAGGCTTGGCGGATAAAGCGCTCGCCGAGGCGTCCTCCCATTTCTGCAGCGCGGAAAAACAGTTCCGTTATCCGCTGGAATACGGCGGTCAGCGCACGCCCACGGCGCAGCGTACCGTAACGGGCGCGGGCGCGGCGGTGATCGCGAAAGAGCGCGACGGGGTAAAGATCACCCACGGCATGGTAGGCCGCGTCACCGATTACGGGGTCACGGACATGGCGAATATGGGCGCTGCGATGGCGCCTTCCGCCGCACGGACGATCGCGGACTTTCTGAATGATACCGGTTCGCGTCCCGCGGATTTCGATATGATCCTCACGGGGGACCTCGGCAGCGTGGGATCATCGCTTCTTAATGAAGTCTTGCGGGAAGAATACGGCTTTGATATCAGCCGTGTCCATGCGGACTGCGGTAATCTGATCTTTGACGCCGAAGCGCAGGACGTGCACGCGGGCGGTTCCGGCTGCGGTTGTTCGGCAAGCGTCGTTTGCTCGTATATCCTGCCGAAAATGCAGAGAAAAGAACTGCGCAAGGTGCTGTTCGCCGGTACCGGCGCGCTGATGAGCCCGCTTACAGCGCTGCAGGGGGATACCATCCCGGCTGTAACGCACGCGGTCATGTTCTGCTCATAGGGGGGATCGGAATGAAAATATCTCAGGCGCATTTATCCAGAGACGTAAAGCTGCTCCGGTATTCACGCGGCGCGTATAAATTTGCAAAAGCCGTCGCCGCGGTTTCAACGGCGGTTACGATCGTCCTGATCGGGCTGGACGTGATCTCGGTGCTGAAAAAATAAAGCTGCAGCGTTTACTGCAGCAGCGACTGTGCGGTTTCGTCGATCTGACGTTCCGCATTTTTTATGATGGTACGGTAGGCGGCGGTCGGGTCCGAAAAGGTTCCGGCGCGCCGGTCCTGTTTTCTGGCTTCCAGAAGCGCTTCCTCGCTCAGGTCGTTGAGCTTCAATCGCTGCGCCGCGTCGCCGGAGATCAGCGCGGTATACTTCTGCGCCGCCAACGAGAAGAAATCGACGAAGAAATGTGCTTCAGTCTCGTCCGTCTGTGCCAGCCGGGAAGAGAGAAACAGCATGGCGCGGATCAGCGTTTTCGGGGTCAGTTCGTCGTCGCTCTCGATATTGCCGAGCGCGTACAGGTCGGTCATGCCCTGTTTGCTTTCGGTGATGCCGAGCAGATAATCGGAAGAAACGCTGTAATATGCCGCGGCGCGCTTCACAAAATCGAGATTGCATTCACGTATGCCTTTCTCGTAATGAGAGAGCAGCGCCTGCGAAACGCCCAGTTCCTGCGCGGCTTTCCGCTGGGTAACGCCCTTTTCTTTGCGAAGCATGGATATTTTTGCCGAAAATTCAACGCTCATCGTCCGCACCCCTTGAATTCTGAAGATAAATAGATTATAATAAAAAAAACCGAAAAAGTAAATAATCGCAGGTAAAATAATGAAAACATTCAAAATACATCTGATCCGGCACGGCATTGCCGAGGGCAGCACGGAAGGGCAGTATATCGGTCATACGGACGTTCCTCTTACAGAGGACGGCGAATACCAGCTTCGTTCGATGATGCGTGAATTCGAATATCCCGCGGTGCAGGCGGTGCTCTGCAGCCCGCTCAACCGCTGCCTTGAAACGGCACGGATCCTGTATCCCGATATCCAGCCGCTGATCTTCGATAATCTGATCGAGTACGATTTCGGCGAGTTTGAAGGGCTTACGGCGGACGACCTCAAAGGGGAACCGGCGTTCGCTGAATGGCTCGCGGGCGGGCCTGAAGCGGCGGCGCCCTTCGGCGAAAGCAACGAGGCGTTTCAGAAACGCGTTACCCGCGCTTTTTACGATATCGTGAACGGTATCATAAAAACGGATACCGACAGCGTTGCCATCATCACCCACGGCGGAGTGATCATGACCATCATGCAGACGTTTGCGATCCCCGAAGCGCCGATGCACGAATGGCTCACGCCCAACGGCTGCGGTTATACGCTGAACGTGATCCCCTCCATCTGGGGGAACACCTCAAAAGCGGAGGCTTTTGCCGAGATCCCGATGAAGCCGCGCGCCGACGAAGAGGAAGACGATGAAAACATAAACTGGGACCAACCCATCGATCCCGATGAGTTCAGGGGCTTCTACACCCCGGAGGAGAACCG
>JAFRSZ010000199.1 GCA_017439205.1 Clostridia bacterium | reverse complement strand
TCGAGGCAGCCGCGGCACTGGGCGCTCTCTTCGCCCGTGCAGATCTTGTTATCGTACAGCTCGTACTTTTTGCGCACGCGCACCGGCGAGAGGTTGGGCATCACCACGTTCGCCCCGGCAAGGATGCCGAGCTCCCTGCCCTCGGGATGCACCGTGCCGAGCGCCGTGGTGGCGGGCAGCAGAACAGGCGGATGGATCAGCCGGATGAGAGACAGCAGAAAGCAGGTATCCTTCAGCGTACCGGCGGGATACGCTCCGAACGGGGTATCCTTATGGGGGATGAAGGGACCGATGCCGCACATATCGGGCTTGAATTCTTCAATGAACTTCAGGTCTTTCGCGAGTTCGGCATTGGTCTGATAAGGCTATCCCACCATGAATCCGGCGCCCACCTGATACCCGAGCGTTCGCAGCTCTCGGAGACATTCCATACGGTGATCGAACGACATCTCTTTGGGGTGCAGCCGTTCGTAATGGGCCTTGTCGGCGGTTTCATGCCGCAAAAGGTACCGGTCCGCGCCCGCTTTTCTGAGGACGGCGTAGCTCTCATACGGGCGCTCGCCCATCGAGAGGGTGACCGCGCAATCGGGGAACCGCGCCTTGATCTTTTTGATTATATCACACAAAACCGCGTCTGTAAAGAGGGGATCTTCGCCGCCCTGCAGAACGAAGGTGCGAAACCCCAGCCGATACCCCTCTTCGGCGCAGGATAAGATCTCTTCCGGCGTCAGGCGGTAGCGGTCCGCGTTCGTGTTGGCGGCGCGGATGCCGCAGTAAAAGCAGTTGTTTTTGCAGATATTCGATATCTCGATCAGGCCGCGCACGAAAACGGCGCTGCCGTAAATACGTTTCCGCAGCAGCACCGCAAGCTCTTTCGCAAACGCCTCGTCATCAGAGGTACGGGCGTCCAGAAGATACCGGTAATCCCCTGCGCTGAGGCTGTGCTCCGCCGAGAGTTTTAACAGAAGGTCTTTGCAGTTCATGCGCCCTTTACGCCCGCATAGGCGGTTTTCACGCTCACGCCGGGCAGGTTGCCTGCCTTGCCGGCCAGGGCGGAGATCGTATCCTGCGGTGCGTCCAGCGCAATGGAGATGATGTTTATTTTCTTCTCACGGTAAGGGATGCCCATTCTGCCGATGATATGCTCGCCGAAGCCGTGCAGCAGGGCGTTGAGCGCTTCCACGCTGGCGGGGTCCTCTACAATGATGCTCATCACCGCAACTCTGTTTTCCAAGGTATTCGCTCCTTTATTCGTTGATCGTGGATATACGTATGTTCAGCTCCTCCAGCACGCTCACCAGCGCGGAGGCGGTATCGAGGGAGGTGAACATGGTCACGTTGTTCTGCACCGCGCACCGGCGGATCCGGTTGCCCTCCGAATACACGTTGGGCGTGTTCACGTCGCGCGTGTTGATCAGATAAGAAACCCTGCCGCTCCGGATCAGGTCGACGGCTTCGGACGTGCCGTTTTCGGAGATCACGGCGTGGGTGCGGACGCCCTCCGCTTTTAGCGCGGCGGCGGTATCGGCGGAGGCGCATACGTTGAACCCCAGCCGGTAGAAACGGCGGATCACGGGGAGCGCCTCGTTCATATCCTCCCGCGCCACCATGGCCAGCACCGTACCGTGCGAGGGCATGCTGAGGCCGGAGGCCTCCATCGCCTTGAACAGCGCGATGGTGAGCGTATCGCCGTAACCGATGGCTTCTCCGGTAGATTTCATTTCGGGCGAGAGGTAGGCGTCCATGCCCGAGAGCTTCGCAAACGAAAACGCAGGCGCTTTCACGTAGGTACGCTTCTTTTCGGGCGGGTAGACGCAGTTGATCCCCTGCTCTTTCAGGCTCTGCCCCAACATCACCTTCGTGGCGATATCCGCAAGCTGCCGGCCCGTGGCCTTCGAGAGAAACGGCACGGTGCGGGAAGAACGCGGGTTCACCTCTATTATATAGATATCTTCGTTTTTGTCAACGATGAACTGGATGTTGAACAGGCCGACGATGCCGATGGCGAGCCCCAACCGGCAGGCAAAACCGAGGATCTTCTCTTTGACCGTTTGCGACAGCGAGAAGCTGGGATACACGCTGATGGAATCGCCCGAATGCACGCCGGTGCGCTCGATGAGCTCCATGATGCCCGGGATGAACACGTCGGTTCCGTCGCAGACGCCGTCGATCTCCACCTCTTTGCCGCGGATGTATTTATCCACCAGCACGGGCCGTTCCGCGTCGATGTGCACGGCGGTGTTGAGGTAGTGCCGCAGCTCCGCCTCGTCCGCTACGATCTGCATGGCCCTGCCGCCCAGCACGAAGCTGGGGCGCACCAATACGGGATAGCCGATCGCGGCGGCAACCTTTACGCCGTCTTCGATGTGGGTCACGGCGGCGCCGGGGGGCTCGGGGATGCCGAGCTCCCTGAGCAGGTTCTCAAACAGATCGCGGTCCTCCGCCAGATCGATGGCCTTTACGTCGGTGCCGATCAGCTTCACGCCGCGGGCCGCCAGAGGCTCCGCCAGGTTGATGGCAGTCTGCCCGCCGAGCGTTGCGATCACGCCCAAAGGCTGCTCGTGACGGATCACGTTCATCACGTCCTCAATGAACAGCGGCTCGAAATAGAGCTTATCCGAAACCGAATAATCGGTGGAAACGGTTTCGGGGTTGTTGTTGATAATGATGGCCTCAAACCCCATCTCACGGATCGTGCGCACTGCGTGCACGGTGGAATAATCAAACTCCACGCCCTGCCCGATGCGGATGGGGCCGCTGCCCAGCACCACGATCTTGGGCTTATCGGTGACCTCGCTCTCGTTTTCATCCTCGTAGCAGGAATAGAAATACGGGATATAGCTCTCGAACTCCCCGGCGCAGGAATCGATCATCTTGTACACCGGAAAAATATTCTCTTTTTCGCGAAGATGGAACACCTCGGCCTCGGCGCAGTTCCAGAGCTTTGCGACGTATTTATCGGAAAAGCCCATCTTCTTCGCCTTATACAGCGCCTCGGTTTCAAAGGGCGTTCTGCGCAGATCGTTTTCCATATCGATGATGTTCTTGATCTTTTCGAGGAAGATCATATCGATTTTGGTTGCGTCGCAGATAAGGCCCAGATCGCCCCCGTGCCACAACAGCTCCGCGATGGCGTAGATGCGGTCGTCGGTGCCGTTTTTGATGTACTCCATCAGCTCTTCGTACCCGTAGTCGTTGAACTTCTCGAGATACAGATGGTTCACGCCAACCTCAAGCGAGCGCACGGCCTTGAGCAGGCTCTCTTCGATGGTGCGGCCGATGGCCATCACTTCGCCGGTGGCCTTCATCTGGGTGGAAAGCCGGTTGTTCGCGTCCGCGAATTTATCGAACGGGAACCGCGGCATCTTGGTGACCACGTAATCCAGCGTCGGCTCAAAGCTTGCAGGCGTGTTTTTGAGCATGATCTCTTCGAGCCGAAGCCCCACGGCGATCTTTGCGGAAACGAACGCGATTGGGTAACCGCTGGCCTTGCTGGCGAGCGCAGACGAACGGGAAACGCGGGGATTGACCTCAATCACGTAATAATCGAAGGAGTTCGGGTCCAGCGCGAACTGCACGTTGCAGCCGCCCTCCACCTCCAGCGCGCGGATCAGCCTCAAAGCGGCGTCACGGAGCATATGATACTCTTTATTTGTGAGCGTCTGCGAGGGGCACACCACCACCGAATCGCCGGTATGGATGCCAACGGGGTCGAGATTTTCCATGTTGCATACGGTGATGGCGGTATCGTTCGCGTCGCGCATCACCTCATACTCGATCTCTTTGAAGCCCTTGATGCTCTTTTCCACCAGCACCTGCGAAACCGGAGAGAGCTCGAGAGCGTTTTTCATGATATCGTAAAAATCTTCGTCGTTCTCCGCGAACCCGCCGCCGGTACCGCCCAGCGTGAATGCGGGGCGCAGCACCACCGGGTAGCCGATGCGGTGCGCCGCGGCAAGGCCCTCTTCCATATTTGTGGCGATCTCAGAGGGCGGCACGGGCTCGCCGAGAGAGGCGCAGAGCTCTTTGAAAAGCTCCCTGTCCTCCGCCTTGCGGATGCTGGAGGTGCGCGTGCCCAGAAGCTCGGCGCCGCATTCCTCGAGCACGCCGTTTTCCTCAAGCGCAACGGCAATGTTGAGGCCGGTCTGCCCGCCGAGGCCCGCAAGGATGCCGTCCGGCCGCTCGATGCGGATGATCTTGGCGAGATATTCGGCGTTCAGGGGCTCCATATACACCTTATCCGCCACGGTGACGTCGGTCATGATGGTGGCGGGGTTGGAATTGCACAGAATGACCTCGTAGCCCTCCTCCTTCAGCGCCAGGCACGCCTGCGTGCCCGCGTAGTCGAATTCCGCCGCCTGCCCGATCACGATGGGGCCGGAGCCGATGATGAG
>JAFRSZ010000198.1 GCA_017439205.1 Clostridia bacterium | reverse complement strand
TGTACTTCATTTGAAGCACTCGAGTAAAAAATCAGGCGCGCAGCGGCAAAGAAAATCCCCGCCGTGACGGCCGGAGGCCGCACGGCGGGGCGGGTATGGCTGCGTATCAACAGATACGGAAAATCAAATGAAGAAGAACAGCTTGCTGAAGAAATTGCGCAGAACGTAGAGCATTGCGTGAAGGATGCCGATGATGCTGCCGTGGTGGTAGCCGCCGCAGTACGGGCAGGCGCCCGCATGGTCCGCCATGCGCTGGTTCGCAAGGTCGGTATTCAGCCGGCTGAGGAACGCGTAAACAGCTTCTTTGTTCTCATCCTGCGTTTTGTATCTGTCGTACGGGAGATTGTCGATATCGCGCTTCGTGTTTTCCACCAGCGCGGCGCAGGCGGCGCTGTCGCCCTCCTGCAGTCTGCCGTCGCACGCGGCCTTCACTTCTTCTTTCGCGGCGTTGAACGATTCGAGATAGAAGGGAAGCATATCCTCATACTCGGCATCCTCTTTCCGGCCCTGATCCACATAGCCGCACACGGTACAGGTAAAACGGGCGTCGCCCACGGTACCGTAGATATGACCGGTCGCGGGGATCACCGTGGTGTAGAGCTCGATCTCGGCCAGCTCGTTTTCTTCGGTAACAGCGTAATAGGTTCTGTTTGCCGGGTTGTAATAGTAAGCGGAGTTGCCTGCGCGTATGCAGGTGGGTTCCTTCGCCGGTACGAACGTATAGTCGGTGTAAACCGTAACCGCGATCTCCGCTTCGGCGGTATTGTAGTTATCGGTATCCTCCGGCGTGAACGTGGCGGTAAAGGTATGCTCGCCGAGGCAGCCGACGGGCGTTTCGGGCGCGTCGTTCCACGCCCAGCCCTCGGGCAGCTCAATATCGGCCAGCGTTTTGCCGTAAAGCACGGTGAGGCCTTCGGGCACGGTATATTCCGGCGCGGCCTTGGCAACTGCTACGGTCAGCGTTTCGCTTACGGTGTTGTAGTTCGCCGTATCGGCGGGGGTGAAGGTGGCTTCAAAGGTGTGCTCGCCCGCGTTGCCCACGAGCGTATCCGGCGCGTCGTTCCACGCCCAGCCGTCGGGCAGGGTCACGTTGGCAAGAGTATCGCCGTAGGTGGCGGTAAGGCCTGTGGGAATCTCCGGCGCGGGCGTGGCCTTGGCAACTGCTACGGTCAGCGTTGCGGGTACGGTATTGTAGTTCACGGTATCAGCGGGGGTGAAGGTTGCCGCGAAAGTATTCTCACCCACGTTGCCCACGAGCGTATCCGCAGCGTCGTCCCACGCCCAGCCCTCGGGCAGCTCCACAGAGGACAGCAGGTCGCCGTAGGTCGCGGTCAGATCGGTGGGAACGGTATATTCCGGCGTGGCCTTGGCGACTTCTACGGTCAGCGTTTCGCTTGCGGTATTATAGTTCGCCGTATCGGCGGGGGTGAAGGTGGCTTCAAAGGTGTTCTCGCCCGCGTTGCCCACGCTCGTTTCCGGCGCGTCGTTCCACGCCCAGCCCTCGGGCAGGGTCACATTCGCAAGGGTATCGCCGTAGGTGGCGGTAAGACCTGTGGGAACGGTATAGTCCGGCGCGGCCTTGGCAACTGCTATGGTCAGCGTTTCGCTTACAGTGCTGTAATTATCGGAATCTGCGGGGGTAAAGGTGGCTTCAAAGGTGTGCTCGCCCGCGTTGCCCACGCTCGTTTCCGGCGCGTCGTTCCACGCCCAACCCTCGGGCAGGGTCACGTTCGCAAGGGTATCGCCGTAGGCAGCGGCAAGTCCCGTGGGAACGGTGTATTCCGGCGTGGCTTTGGCTATTGTATAAGCCTTTGAGACGGTATAGCTCGAACCATTGACAGAAACAGAGAGCAAAGCAGTATAGCTTCCTGCGTTGGTCGGCGCCGTATATGTCGTCGATCCGTTTGCTGAATAGCGAATAGAGTTTTGGGTGATGCTGCTTCCCAACTGTGCGTTGAAGGTATCGAGGCCGGTCAGAGTTGCGTTTGCGTCCCCGGAATCACCGTAGACTGTTTTTGTCGGCGCGTTCAGCGTGAGCGTCAGGGGGTTGGTTGTCCATGCGCAGGGATCGTTGGAGCAGGTCGCGGTCAACACGTTCCCGTTTACGATGCAGTTGATGTTGTGTTTGTAATCGGATGCGGTGATCCCTCTGAACTGGAATTCCGAAAGCTGGAAAATCTGTTGTCCGACCAACTTGTAAAATTCAAAACGGAAGTATTTATAAGACTCCGTAATGCCGGAAAGCGGATAGGTAAAGGCTCTGGTATTGTAGGCGCGAAGTCTGGTATCTTTTACGATCGTCTCCAACGGAACCCATTCATCCGTACTTTCCTTTTTGGCAAGAACTGACCAGCTGAGCGGATTCCGCTTGGGAAACGATGCTGTGTCGTTGCCCGTTGTGAGAACGTAAGCGGTGGGGATAAAAGCCTCATTGCTGTAGAACTCGATCCAGCCCGACTCCGTGTTGGTCATGCACCATTTGGTGCCGGTATCGTTGTCTATCAGCTTTGCGCCGCCTTCGCTTGAGGTCAAAGAACCGGAGCAGGCTGTCGCCGTAAAGCCGGAGAACAGGCGGTCGGATCCGTAGCTCACGGTCTCGATCCATTCAGCGCGAAGCATGATGTTCTCCGTAACGTATGAGGAGAAATCATACATCGCGGTGTAGCCATCCCGCTTCCATCCGCGGAAGGCAAAACCGTCTTTTACCGGTGCCTCCGGTTCAATCGCATTCCCGTAAGGGATAACGAGCTGGGAAGCTATCGCGCTGCCGCCGTTTGAATCAAACGTCACGGTGTAAGCGTCGCTCCACTGCGCGGTGAACGTTTCTGTGCGAATTGCCGAAAACGAATCTCCCGGCGCATATGTGGTTCCCGTGCTGTTATTCTTCCAGCCTGTGAGCTTTTTTCCCGCAGGCGCCGAACCGGAGAACACGTCGTCGGCCGGCAGCGCGGTATCGACGGATGTCGAATCAGAGGATTCGTACCCGCAGCAAATGCAGGCGGGCTTGACCGTGGCGGTCTTCTGCTCCACGTCAAATGTCCATACCGGGCCAAATGCATGGGGATCATTGCTATGCTTCGCCGCGGAGTAAGATGTTGAATCCGTCGAAACATCAGAGGTCACAGACCCGAGACAAATCATGGGACGCACGCCGTATTCGGATACGTTCGCAGTGCCCGAGGAAAAACTGCCGGAGAAATCCACGATCTTGTCAGATCCGCGCAGATGCCAGCGGGAAGCGCCGTGCCAGTAACAGGGAGCACTGTTCGATACGAACAGGCCCATGCACTTCGCGTAGTCTGTGCCAAATGCGGAACGGGTGGGCGACTGGGTGTTGTCCGCGGGCGTAAATCCGTAGGCGCTGTTTGTCAGGTCGCTCTGCGACGGAAGCCAGACCTTGTCCATGGTGGCAGACTCGCCATCGTTGTCAAGCGTCTGCTCTCGAAGATTCTCTTTCTGACCGTTCGTAAACGCGGTCCCGTAAAAGTCGTTTGCAAGCCATGCGCGGATCGGGCTCTCGCTGTAGGTTGCGGTGTCGAGCGCGTACATCTGTGCGTCCAGAATTGCATCCGACAACAGGAGGCCTGCTGCGCTGTCAAGGATGCGCCACGTAATCGGCTCATATTTGAAATAATACACCGTTCCGGGAACGTATCCGTTTTCATCCTGATTGGAATTTTCCGCAGCGTGGACAGAATCGGCACGGGAGGGACGGTAAGCGTCAAAAATCACAGCACGGTACTTGCTGCCGTCGCACACGAAATCGGCAAACCGCATCCAGTCACCTGCCGTGGATGTCCCGTCGACACTGGCATAATAGCGATAGCTTGCCCAGCTTTTCGACACCGCGTCCAGAGAGGCGATCAGGGTAACGTCCGTGACCAACGTCTGCGGATAATTGCCATATGTGATCGTCGTAACATTCTCGCGGATATCAAAAAACCGTACGTTGTTCGACGCGGCCCACGATTCGATCGCCGTACCGGGTACGCCGAAGATCGTTTGCAACGGAACTGCGTTGAAGACTCTGTCGCCAATCGAGCCGATATCACCGGTCACGAACATCGTTCGTAAATTGCTGTCGCCGCTGAACGCCCATGAAGCAAGCGTATCCACGGTCCCGAATTTGACGTAGCTCAGCCTGCCGCAGCCGCAGGCAGCAGTACCGCCGAAGACGGTGATGTGTCCTTCCACAACCAGCGAACTCAGACTACCGTTATCGCGGAAAGCGTGCTCGGCAACAGAAGTTACACCGTCTTTTACGATGACATTCCGGATTTTCCCCTTTATGCTTTCCCACGGAAAATTACCGATCCCGTAGGCGGTCATGTCACCAGTGCCACGCACGGTAAGCGTACCTTCCAAATCCAGTTCCCACGTGAGGTTTGCGCCGCAGGTACCGGTCGCGATCACTTGGGCAGCACTCGCGGTGAAGGCGAGGCAGCCGAACACGCTCAGCGCCATGAGCAGACTGAGCAGCAGGCTTAAGGGTTTTTTGACAATGCTTTTTTTCATAAAAGAACCTCCTGTAAAAACAGAATTAAATCATTTAAACATAAAAATTATAGTATTTCATTTTATAAAAATCAAGATATGAACGTCTGAAAATTGTTGTAACGCATTAACCGTTTTAAGACTGTTATATAAAAATTTTTCATAACGGCGCGTTCATCCGCGATCCCGAAAACCGGGCGTCCCCTGAAACATACGTTATTCGCCGCATATGAAAAACAGCGCTCCGAGCTACGCCCGCGTTCCGGGGTGGTCCCGCAGGAACGCTTCGATGCCCGAGATCAGGCGGGCCATTTTATCTTCAAAGCCGGTGCTGTTGTCGATCTGGTAAAAATACGGGTGGTCCCGCCACGCGGCGATCACGCGGTCGTCCAGCGCGGCGGCCTCGGCGGGCGTTTCGGTGCGAACGGTATTGTTTTCGGTGGTGTAATATTTTTCCGCGCCCTTGGCGGCGGTGACCAGATGGAACACCGCGTCGTAAGACGCATACAGCTCCTGCGTTGTGACGCCGCAGGCGGCGACGGCTTCGGCGAAGGCCTCGGGCGTCATATAGGCGAGGTTATCCAGCGTGCCGCGGTCGCACACGATGAGCACCTTTTCGGCCTCGAGCCCGCGCGCGGCTTCAAGGAACACACGCTCCTTTTCAAGCTGCAGGCTGAGGTTGCACGTCTGAAAGCTCATGGTGTGCCCGTGCGAGAACAGCGGCACGCCGCCCAGAAACAGCTCCGTGGCCGTTTCGGGAATGAACAGCACGTGCCAGCCGCGCTCGGCGAACGCTTTTCTGATCCACGTGACGGCGGTGGATTTGCCCCCGCAGGGCCCGCCGGTAACGACGATTTTGGCGATTTGCAAAGAGACCATCTCCCGTAAAATTTCAGTTTGTCGCGCAGTTCGCAGAAATCGTTGCGGATCGCCGCGAAGGAAAGCAGGTTCTGGCCGGCGACGGGATCAAAAGCAGGATATTACGGACGTTCATACGGCGCACACGCTTCTCTGCGCTATTCTATCACCGGAAAACGGCGTTGTCAATGATTGACAAACCCGTTTCGGGCATGGTATACTTTTTCGGGAAAAGCCCGAGAAACGCACTTCGGAAAAGCGTGATCGGAAGGAGATAAACCGCAATGAAGAAAACATCCCCGAACCTCAAACGGATCGCAGGCGTCCTGCTGACGCTCACGCTGGCGTTTGCCGTATCCGCCGCGGCGTTTGCCGCCGCTCCCGCCCTGCAAAGCGGCAACACCCCGCGCACGGTCAGCCTGTTTCTCAGCAATTTCATAGAGACCGGCCTTACCTATTACAACGACAGCGTGCCAGACGCCTCGGTGGCAGCCGCCGTGCTCAAGCATATCGAGATCAACGCCGCGCAGTTCTCGGATGGCGTTACCGTGCGAACGGACGCCAACGGGCAGCGGTATATGCAGGTATCCGCCGAAAAATTCCTGCAGCGCGCGCGTGATATGTTCGCACGCAGCCTGAAGGCGAGCGAGTGCCCCGGCTACGCGAACGGTGTGATCACCGTGACAGCAGACGGCGCGAACGCGCCCGTGAACATATTGGCCACGCCGGACAGCGCCCCCGTTCTGCGGCAGGACGGTTTCTATCAGGTGACCTTTACGGTGTTCAGCATCACAGGCGGCTCCCCTTCCGCGCTGTACGGCTACACGTCCGACGTATCTGCCGACCGCGCAACGGCCGTGGCTACCGGGCAGTGCGTGTTCGATTACACGGGCAAAGCGGACGCAAAAGAACTGAACTCCTACGATTTTACGGTGATATCTTATCAGACCGCGGGCAGCTTCAGCCCTGTGACCGGCGTGTTCGGCGATAACCTGCCCTACACCCCCGGGGGCGCTTCCGCCACGCTCCCCGCCGATACCGCACAGCCGTCCACGACCCTGCCGGGCGTGAGCGCCACAGACCCAACGACCGCCGCCACGGACGCAACGACAGACGCCGCCGAAACAGGCGATACCGCTTCAACGGGTGAAGTTACATCAAGCGTTGTTGTACCCCCCTCTGAGCAGACCCCGGGCAACGGAGAAAAGAACATGAAGCCGTATGTGATCTACGTGGCAGTGCTGCTGGCGCTTCTGGCCGCCGCCTGCGCCGTGATCGTGATACTGATCGCGAAGAAAAAGCCGCGGTAAATCCCATTCACAGCAAAAGCCGGAGGAAAGACCTCCGGCTTTTTCAAATTGGGATTTTACGATCTGAACAGCGGCTGTAGCACGGTGGTGAGCGCGTCGGAGAAGCCGGGCTTCGAGAAATCCTTCTGCAGCTCGCTCATGGCGAAGCTCCGTTTCTCGCCGCTGCCGAGCATCGTGAGCAGGTTCGTGAACACGCTGCCGGAGCCGCCGTTTTTGTTGGACGCGCCCATATAGGCCTCCGCCGCGAAGAACACCCAGAACACCAGCGCCTTGCCGGAGCCGGGATAGGTCTCGTCCGCCGATTTCAGCGCCGGCATCACCTTTTCGACGTAGCCGAAAATGGTCTCGTTCAGATCCAGCTTTTCCTTCGCGAAGGCGAGAAGCGCGTCGCCCTGATCGGTGAACACGATCTCGCGCAGCAGGTAATCGTAGATCACGGTGAGAAAATCCTCTTTGTTGATACTCTCGGCGTTCACGCGGTACGCGGTATCGCCGTTCAGAGAGGTAAAGGTTTCGATCGTGCCGTTGACCAGCCCGTTATACACCTTTTCGGTGGTGAGATCGAGCGTGAGGCTCAGGCCCATTTTTTCTTTCAGCAGATCGGTAACCAGCCCGCCGAGCAGCTTCACGGGGTCGGTCTTTTCAAAGCGCAGGTCGAAATCCACAAGGCTGTAAATATTGAGGTCGTAGATCGGCCGGATCGTATCGAGCGCGAGGTTCACGCAGTACAGGAGATTATCCACCACCGAGGTGAGGCCGCCGTAGCGGATGAAGACGATCAGGTTCGGCAGCAGCGACACGATGCCGTTGTAGGGATCCGCCTTCAGGCCGTCCACAACGCCGAAGACCGCGTCCAGCAATACGTTTACCGCCTTGCCGGGCTCCGCCCTGAACGCCGCGGGCGAGGGCAGGTTGGGCGCGCAGAGCGCCTCCAAAAGCGGCAGTACCGCCAGCGCATAACCGTTGGCGCCGTGCAGATGCACGAGCTTTCTGGTCTCGCCGTCCCCGCCCGTGAGCGAAACGGTGATGTCTTCGTCCGAGAGCAGGAACCCCAGCACCTTCTGCACCGGGTTCAGCATGTTGGCCACGGCGGTCTTGAACGCCGCGCGGTCGCCGTCCGCGAAATCGGCGTGATAGTTGTTCCAGAATTTCAGATCCAGGCCGACCTTCTCTTTCAGCAGGTCGGCAAGGGCGTCCGGCAGAGAGATACCGGAGAGCGCCTCTTTGATCTTGGCGGCAAGGCCGTTGAGCGTTTCGGCCTTGCAGATGCTCGCAACGACCCCGTCCAGCAGCGCGGGAAGGCTGTCGCAGCTGACGCCGCCGATATTCAGATCTGCCATTTTCAGCACGTTATCCACCAGAGAGGGCAGGTTCTGCGTCATGTATTCCGCCTTGGCGGACGTCCAGTAATCGTTATACAGCGCCGAAGCGGTGTTCACCGGCGCGGCGGCGGGCTTCCACTTCATGCCTTTGGGCTCTTCGTACTCCTGCGGGATCACGATCTCGGTGAGGGCGGCGATCACGTTGTTCGGGTTCGCGAGCACATGATCGATGATGTCGGTCACGATCTTCGGGAGCGAATCTTTGCCCCCGATCATGTTCAGGATGCCGTCCAGCAGGGCCTTATCCTTCAGAGCGGCGAATACGTAATCGAACAGGAAAAGAAGCACGTCCGCGCGGTTGGCTTTGATGTACGCCGCCTTGCCTGCCTCGAGCGGCCGATACGTGGCGCTGCTGCGCACGGTATCGCGCCACGTGAGCTCGCCCAGCGTTGCGAGCTTTTTGCCGTCGATCTCGGGCAGATCCGCTTCCAGCATTTTTTCAGCCAGCTTCAGCAGGCCGTTGAGGGAAGAGAGATCCAACCCCATGCTCTCGAGGTCGATCATTTCGCCCACGTTGATCCTGATGGGCTCGTCGCACTTATAGGCGTCCTTCAGTTCGCCGTCGCCCGCCAGCTTTACGGTGTATTTCGCGTTGCTGGTGTAGTTGATCTCGGTTCTCAGCATCGAGAGCAGCGGCGCGACCAGCTGCGCCTCCACCGCGTAGGCGAGGTTCGGAAGCGCATCCAGCAAAAAGCTCACGGGAGCGTCGGCCAGCTTCTGCAGCACGGCTTCGATCACCTCGATCAGGCCCTTTTCAACGAAATCGCGAATGCAGGTAAAGGTGTTGCCGTCCGGCGGGGTGACGCCGAGCGCCTCAAAGATGGGCACAAGAGCGTTGTTGTAGCCCGGGTTTGCGGTGGCGGTGAGCACCAGCTCGATGTCGGTGATGTTCATATCCAGCTTCACGGCGCCGCCGGCCACAATGGCCTTTCCCTCGCCGGTGCCGATCGTGCCGTGTTTATCGCAGTATACGTTGCTGAGCAGCGCCAGCAGCAGGGGCTCCACACCGCACAGCGCCGCGCTCATGGCGTCGATGAAGCTTTGGCGGTCGTGCACGCCCCAGGAGATTGCCAGCTTACCCTCGCTGTCCAGAATGGCCTCGTCTTCCCACGGAGTGGTCATGGTATCGGTTTCGGGATCGTAACTCGATTTCGTGGTTGCGAGCCGCAGCTTTTCAGCCGCTTTTTCATAGCCCTCGGGCAGATGGTCCGCCAGCACGGTGGGGAAAAGATAAAAATCAATGGCCTCGAGCGACTGCTCGATATCGTTGATGTACAGCACGCTGGTCACGTTCGCCTTCGGCGCAACGGACACGCCGGTCTCCACGTCGTAAAGGTCCAGCGTTTCGGGCAGACCTGCCCACACTTTGGCGAATTCCTTTTCCACCAGCGGGTAAAGGTACTGCACCGCGAGATTCACGATGCTGTCGGTATACAGCAGCCCCGCGGCGTCCAGCAGCGTCTCGCCCAGATCCATGTCGAGCAGGTCTTTGAACTCTTTGGAGCCTACGGCGAAATCGAGCGTTTCGATCAGCGTTTCGAGCTTCGCGTCGTCCACCGTGTAGGTCTTGTTGCGTACCAGATCGGAAGCGCTCACCTCACGCACGATATCCGGCATGAAGCTCTGCTGATACGAGGCGAAATCCACGTCGACCAAAGGCTCGCCGGACACGGTTTCGGCAACGTCCTCGGTATTGTCTTCTTCGGGGTTGTTTTTATTGTTTTTGCAGCCGGGCAGCGCCGCCAGCAGCAGCGCGAACACAAGGAACCCGGCGATCATTCTTTTGAACATTTCTCTTGCACCTCTCACAGTCCGGCGCTTTTTAGACAAAAAAATGCCGGTGTGTTTATTGTATAACACCGGCGGGAAAAAATCAATAGGAATTCATTAGAAACGTTTATCTGTATTTATTAAAATGATCCGTCTGCAAATCAGGCGTCGGTCCGCCTTGCGGATACCGGGTCCCGACTCATTCCCCCAGCCTCGCTTTTGCGAGGGCAAGCAGGTCGGCGTCCGAGCGCAGCGGGTAGACGTTCAGGGTACTGTAATACTCCTGATAAATCAACCCGCGTTCCTCATTGATACCGCAGAACATTTCAACGGTACATACCGGTTCAAAAGCGGAAACGTCAATGATCCACGACGCATGGGAATGCCGCAGCACCGCGCGCCCGTTTTTGAGGACCGTGCATGAGAACAGGGATCCCAGCGGCGACTCGATCGACAGCGCCATTCTTTGCAGCGTTTCACATTCGGAGCCCCGGACCCGGACCTTTACAATATCCCCTTCGGTCGTGAGCAGGCAGAGATCGTTTCCGATCGTAAAGACCGTTACCGCGCTCCCGTTGAATTTCGCGGAGCAGATCTGCTCGCCGGAAGCGGTCGAAAAGCCCAGGATCACGTTATCGTGCAGCAGATACAATGCGCTTTCATCCTCTGTAAACGCATAGCCCGAAACGTCGTAATATCTGTAATCGAACAGGCCGCCGCACGCGGTGACGGTTTGGTTCGTTATATCATACAGATAAATGCGCGACGCGTCGTTTGAAACAAAAGAATCCTTCTCAGATACCGAACCGGACATAAAGAGCAAAAGCCGATTGCCCGCGGGAGAAAGCCCCATATGGACCAAACTGAGGTTTTCCTCAGGAACTTCGCTGAATCCTTCACAGTGAGCGAGCGCTTCCTCCTGCCGCGGCGATTCTCCCGGGCGTACGCGCTGCACCGCGCCGTCCTTCTCCTGTATCCACAGCTCCCCAGCGGGACTGAGCGCAGCGCTGTTGAGTTCATAATCGTCATCTTTCAGTTCAAGGAGCAGTTTGCCCTCGGGCACGCTGTAAATCTGTATCGATTCATAAAAATGCAGCGCCAGATGCGCATTGTCGGGAAACGCCATGGAATTGAAGATATCGTCAAAGGGAAGCTTGAACAGCATTTGTTTTGTTGTCGGATCAATAACGACGATCTGATCCGGATCATGCGTTTCAAAGGCAGCGGCGCTGCCGTCCGGACTGACGCACACGTCATACAACGACTTCTTCTCGTCTTCCATACGGTAAAGCGTTTCACACGCTTCGTTGGGCAGCGGTCGGTACAGGATCACGTCCGTCTCGTTCTCTCTGCAAACGGCATACAGATTATTGCAGTAGGCCGCGTTCACGATCTCGGTACCGAAGAACCGGTTCGAATTCAGCAGGAAGCCGTCGTCTTCGCCCGTAAAGTTCCGAAGAGAAAGATACATCTCAATGCCGCTGCTCTGGTTTATGAACAGAATACCGTTCTCACTGCAATACAGATCCAGCGCCACGCCGGGCATCGTGTGCCGGCCGATCTCTTCGCCGGTCTCGGCGTTCACAACGATGACGCTTCTGCCCATAACGGCATACGCCACGCCGAAGGCGTTTCCGGAACCTTTATCCGTCTCGATGTAACCTACGAAAGGCGTCCCTTCGCCGTTGCTCAGGTCCTGATGCGTCCATTTGCATTCCTGTGAGACGAGATCGAACGCCCGGAAATGCATATTGTCGGCAAGCATATCGTTGTGCGCCGCCCCCGTAACGTACAGCGTATCGTCCCGGATCAGAAAAGCGTACGACAGACCGCCCAAAGAATGGACGCCGATCGTTTCGCTGAACAGAAATTCAAACCCGCCGCCGTTCCGGCGGAACACCCAGATCACGTCTTCGTTGGCGCCCCACGTGGTCACAACGAGATGATCGTTCTCATAATAACCGTAACTGATCTGAGACTGATTGAAATCGGGCAGTTCCCGAAGCTGTTCATTGTTGACAGACGCGATCGTTTCGCCGGACGCCGCGTCCAGCACCGTGAATCCGAAAACGGTCTGAACGAACAACGCCTGCCGCGAAGCGAATGCTGTTTTTATCGAATACATGTCCTCCACCCGGGCGGACCATATCGCTTCGCCGGTATCCGGCGAGATCCGCTCCACGGTGTCGCGGTCGTCGTAAGTTACGTAAAAGGCGCTTCCGACAGCCTGTGTTTCCTGCTGCAGGTCCTTGCTGTTTCTCTCGTAAAACACGCTCCCGTTATTGTTGTGCTGTATCGTTGTACCCCCGGTATACCGGCTTACGCTTGCGGCGTTTACGGATGGGTCGCGGTAAAAGAATGCGTTGTTTTTGCTGACGCCGGGCAGCGTTTTCAGGGTTTCTCCGGTTTCGGTATCGATCAGCTCCGTGCCCGCCGCCGTGACGACGACAAGACGCCTTCCGTCTTCAAACATACACATACTTTGCGGAACAGACGAAAAATGAAGCTTTTTTATCGGCGCGAACGAACGGGGTTCGTACGCTCCGGTAAGGTCGGCAAGCTGACTGAGCGTACCGCACGCGGGCTCAAAGCCGTCGCCGTCTTCGGGGAACGCATCCGCCGCGGCCTGAAGCGCGCCGAAGAGATCGCCGTCCTTTTCGAGCATTTCCGATTCTTTGAGCAAAAGCTCAGCGTTGTTTCTGCGCAGCTCGAGCGCGTCCGCCGCGATCTGCCGATTTTTGGCGCGGATCGTAAGCAGCGCCGCCGTGCTCAGCAGCACCCCCACCGCCAGCACCGCCGCCGTACCGAAGGCAAAGCGCAGCTTGCGCTGGGTTGCGCGCCGCTGCTCGCGGTGATAGAGGTCGTCGTACCCACAGCCGAGCAGGGGCGCGGCGATGCGCAGGAATTCCGATTTCAGTTTTTTGAGCATCTGCGCCTGCGTTTTGGCGCACACGTTGGCGGCAAGGGGCTCAATTTCGCGCTCGGAGGTCACGGTCTCGCCGTTTTCAAGCGTTTCGGTCACGGTTTCGAACCGCAGCGCTTCCGGGAACGCGGGGCGCACGTCGGGATCGTCCGCCAATATGGTAAGGATGTTGCGGTTGGCGCCGCCGTGCAGTTCCTTGAAATAGCGGACCTCCTCCATGCACCACTTCGATTTTTCGTATTCCGGCGAGCAGATCACCACCAGAAAGCGGGAATCCTCCAGCGCGCGCCGGATATCGCCGCCGAGATCGTTGCTGGTGGGCAGCTCGGTCTCGTCCCGGAACAGATGCAGTTTTCTTTTGTCGCCGTTTTCGCGCACGCCCTTCGGCGGAACGTAGGTCTCGAGCAGCTTCTGCAGCCGCTCGGCGATGGGCTTATCGGGCGAAACGTGCCGGTAAGAAATAAACGCGTCGTATTTATAGGTTTTCTCCATGCTGAACTCCTCTTCTTTTCGTATAGGCTAATTGGAATTTAGCGCACAGCGCGCGCCAATGAAAAATGAAAAATTAACAATTAACGATTGATGAAGGGCTCCGCCCTTACCCGATTATACTCTTCGTATAAGCAGTTTTTTTCTTCTTTAATAAAGCTTTTTTTATATAATCAAAACGCGCAGCGTTTTCCGAAATTGTTAATTGTTAATCGTTAATTGTTAATCGGTCAGAGCGATAAACTGAAATTTGAACGTAATTTTCGCCATAGGCTGCCGCTTGCTTTTTGTCGCGGTGAAGCGTATAATGCTTTTGCAGAGACGGAATAAAATGGGTCTTGCGAACGATCAGGCTTTTCTTACCTGATCTTGCCGATCCTTTCGTAAACGGCGTCCGCCTTTGCCGCCCATGCGGCGTACCCGGCGGGCGCGGACGGGAACTTTTTGTAAAGCGAAGAGATCTCAACGGCGTTTTTCAGCGCCCTGCCCGCCGCCTTCAGCGTGGAAACGCGCAGTCGTTTGTTTGCCACGCCGCACACGAAGCCTTTCAGCGCGGTGAGGATCGTTTTCGCCGGGACCGGCGCGCCGTTCATCGCGTTCAGGAGCTCGTCGCTGATGATGCCGCTTTCAAACGCGTACTGGAACTCGTCGAATCCGGCTGCGTTCACCACGCCAACAAGGAGCGCGCGCAGCATCGCGAATTCCGCCCCCTGCGAAGCGTTGTACTTTTTGTTGATCTCCCACATGTAGTCACGGGTCGTCTTGTTCAGCTTCAGAGCGCGGTCCAGCGTATTGACCGAAAGCTGCACCTGCACCATGGAGGAGGTAACGCCCTCGCCGTTCACGGACTTGGTGAGGCTGCCCGCGTCGCCGGACACAAAGAAGCCGTCCGCCACCATCGAATAGGGGCTGCGGGTGTAGGGCGTGCGGCCCCGCTCGGTCTTCTCGAGCGTATAGGGCGGCAGGGGCACGGTTTTTTCCATTTCGGCATACACGCTCTCGGCGTAGTCGAAGGAATGGCAAGCCCCGATGCCGATGATGGCCCCGTGCGGGTCGGCGCACGGCGCGATCCAGCTCTTGTAATAGGCCCAGAACGTGGAGCCTTCAAGATAATCCTTCGGGTCGGCGAGGGTGACGTACCTGAGGATCACGTAGAATATATCTTCGTCGGTCAGCGGCGCGTTCTCAACGCCGTAATCCGCGGGCAGGCGGGTACGGCCCACGGCGGCCATGCCGGAGCAGTCCGCGGTCAGACGGGCCTCGATCTGCTTTTCGCGGCCGCGGTATTTCGCCGTTACGCCGCAGATCTTACCCTGTTCGTCATACAGGAAGTCCTCAAATTCGCAGGAGTATAAGATCTTCGCGCCGGCGGCCTCGGCCTCGGCGTTCAGCAGCAGCGTATACTCGTGCATGTGCAGCCCCACGATGTGGTTTATCTGGCACTTCGGGTAGAGCGTGAGCGGGTCCGCGTTGTAATTCTTCTCGAACTCAAACGCCCACGCCGCGTCGCCCCGCACCGGGCGGGGGATGCCGAGACGCTCGAACTCCCGCGCCTCGATATGGAAGATATCGTATTTTGTGCCGACCTTCGTTTTGGGAAGCTTTTCGATCACAAGCACGCTGTGCCCGCGCAGGGCAAGGTGCTTTGCGAGATACGCGCCGGTCGAGCCCGCGCCGATGATCACAACGTCATAACGGTCCATATGCTCTCTCCTCAGCAGTTTAATACAGCTATCATTGTAGGGATTTTTTGCCCGAAAGTCAATACCGAAAGGATGATATAAAAATGAAACGGATTTTCGACGTCGACGCCAATTTCAAGGTGGAATCAAAAGACTCGCCTGCGGACGCGGTGTTTTACGACCCGCGCAAAGCGCCCTTCGGGATCTGCGGCGTGTTTTATGAAGACGGGCGGTTCCGCCGCCTGCCGAAGGCCGTGGCGAAACGCGTGAACGACGGGGTTTATTATCTGCACGCCAACACCGCCGGCGGGCGCGTGCGCTTTCGCACAGACAGC
>JAFRSZ010000197.1 GCA_017439205.1 Clostridia bacterium | reverse complement strand
TTTCGCGTTATTCATTTTACGTTCTGCCTGTACATACCGTATTTCTTCTTCTGTGGTATCTTTGCACCGGCGCGGTCATGCTGTACACATATATCAGAACCAAAAGCTACGCAAAGATTTTTCTTCCGCTTCTGGTCAGCGTATCGCTGCTGCTTATGGGCAAATGCATCCGGCAGGTTATCGTCGCCGAACGGACCGAGATTTTTATTCCTTCCGGTCGGAATTCCACAAATATCTGCATCCGTACCGGCAGCAGGGGCGTTCTTCTCGGCGTCGGCGAAAACTATGAAGACCTTGAAGCGATGAACGATTATCTCAACAGGAACGGCGTTTACAGAACCGACGCCGTGATCGTTCCGCGCGTCGCCGCGCCCGAGGCAGACAACCTGCAGAGCGTTCTTCCGTATACCGACGAGCTTTACACGGCTGAAACGGATTTCATGTTCGAACCCGAAAAACTGAAGGTGTGCATGGCAAATTGCTTTACGCTGGATTTTTGCAGCGGCTTTACGTATGAAAACCATAACGCGACACATTATTCCGCGGGCGTGCTATACGGCGATACCGAAAAAATCGTATTTTGCTACTATCCGGCAAGCGATTTCAGCGCCGCTCCCGAAATACTGACGTCCGGCGATTATCTGATCTGCCGCGGCGACCTGCCGAAGAATCTGCCGCTTGACGGTTTCTGTAAAGTGATCGTGCTTACAGATAAAACATCTAACGAGCTGCATCTTCCGCCGGGAATCGAAACGTCGGCGGATACGGGAGACATACGAATCATATTCAAAAACAGAAAATAAAAAAAGAAAGCCGTCCGCTTCATGAAGAAACGGACGGTCGTTTTGTTGTGTTACATCAGTTCGCAAACCAGCGTCGCGAATTCGGTGGGATCGTCGATCTGCATGCCGCCGATCAGCCTTGCCTCGCCGTACAGGAGCTTCGTATACCTGGTCAGCTTTTCCCGATCAGACGCATAGAGATCCTTGATCTTTTCGGCAATGGGATGGTTCTCGTTGATCTCCAGCGCAAGCTCCGCCTTTACGCCCTGATTGCCGGGCATCGAATTCAGCACGCGCTCCATATCCGCTGAGAGCATGCCCTCGCTGGAAAGGCAAACCGGGTGGGTTTTGAGCTTGTGGGTAAAGCGTACGGTCTGCACCGCGTCGCCGAGCACGTTCTTCATAAAGCCGAACATCTCTTCAAACGAAGCGTTGTCTTCCTTCAGCTTTTCTTTTTCTTCCGCCGTATCGAAATCGGCCTCGGCCGAGCAGATGTTCACAAAGGTCTTTTCGGCGTACTGCATCATGGTCTTTACGGCGAATTCGTCAACGTAGTCCGTAAGATACAGTATCTCGAAGCCCTTATCTTTTGCGGCCTCGGTCTGCGGCAGCATCTTGATCTTATCGACCGTTTCGCCGCTTGCGTAGTAAATGGCGGTTTGGTCGGATTTCATGCGCTCCGTATATTCTTTGAGCGTCACATACTTCTCTTCGTTGGAAGACTTGAACAGCAGCAGATCCTGCAGCTCGTCCTTATGCATGCCGTAATCGTTATATACGCCGAATTTCAGGGAGTTGCCGAACGCGTCGAAGAACTTTTCATACTTTTCACGGTCGGTGGAAAGCATTCTCGCAAGCTCGGATCTGATCTTTTTTTCAATCGTTTTTGCGATCAGCTTCAGCTGATGGTCGTGCTGCAGCATCTCGCGGGAGATGTTCAGAGAAAGATCTTCGCTGTCTACGAGGCCCCTTACGAAGTTAAAATGATCCGGAAGCAGGTCGGCGCACTTATCCGTGATCAGCACGCCCTTTGAATAGAGCTGCAAGCCCTTTTCATATTCCTTCGTATAATAATTGAAGGGGGCGTGCGCGGGGATGAACAGCAGCGCGTTGTAGGTTGCCTGCCCTTCGGTTTTGGAGTGGATCACGCGGATCGGCGCTTCATAGTCGTAATAAACCTCTTTATAGAAAGCGTCGTATTCTTCTTCGGTGATCTCGCTCTTGTTCTTTTTCCACAGGGGCAGCATGGAGTTGAGAGTTTTATCTTCTTTAACCGTTTCATACTCCCCTTCTTTGCCCTCCACGGGGCGCGAGGTCTCGCTCTCCATCTTAATGGGATAACGGATATAGTTGGAATACTTCTTTACGAGCGCGGTCAGGCGGTAGGTATCGAGAAACTCATCGTAGTTTACTTCATCGGTATTGTCGCTGATATACAGGATGATATCGGTGCCCACGGTCTCTTTCTGCGCGGGATATACCACGTATCCGTCAACGCCGTCCGCTTCCCAGCAGTTGGCCTCATCGGAACCGAAGGCGCGGCTGATCACCTGCACCTTTTTGCTCACCATGAAAGCCGAGTAAAAGCCGACGCCGAACTGGCCGATGATCTCCACGTCCGCGTTTTCGTTTTCGCCCTGTTCGTTCTTAAAGGTCTGCGAGCCGCTTTTCGCGATCACGCCGAGGTTGTTTTCCAGCTCTTCGGCGGTCATGCCGATGCCGTTATCCGAAACGGTAAGCGTGCGGTTCTCTTTATCCGGGGTGATGCGGATATAGAAATCGTCGCGGTTCAGATGCACGCTGTCGTCCGTCAGCGAGCGGAAATAGAGCTTATCCAAAGCATCGCTGGCATTGGAGATCAGTTCCCGCAGAAAGATCTCTTTATGTGTGTAAATGGAATTGATCATCATGTCCAAAAGCTTTTTGGACTCAGCCTTAAACTGTTTTTTTCTCATTTTGCGTTTATTCTCCTTCGTCTTCTATTGCGGCTTTTCCGGTGTTTACGCCATAGAAAAACGCCGTGTCAAATTTTGGTTCCCTGCTGTAATAATAGCAGCCGTTCTGCTCCTGTTCGATATCCGTCAGCTGCGTATAGCAGAAGCCGAACACCTTCGGGTTGGCAAGGATCGCCTCGGTAAGCCCCTTATATTGCGCCTTGAAGGCCTCTTCGCTGACGGGCGTATTGCCGTAGCCCCACGAGGAGGAAGAATCCTTTTCGGCGCTCCACTTGATGCCGCCGTATTCGCTGATAAACACGGGCATGCCGGGCGTATAGCTTTGCCGGTTATCGCAGTGATTGCGAAGAACGTCCTCTTCTTCCAGCAGACGCATCGTCTCCTTCAGCACTTCGGGATCCTGCTCGTAGTCGTGCACGTCGAACACGTCGGTAGCCACATGGTAGTTGCCGCTGGTATCGATACACGGGCGCGTGGGGTCGGCGGTTTTTGTAGCGCGGTAGACGGCGGAAAGCAGCGGATCGTATTGCTTTTTGCCGTCGATATCCCACGTTTCATTGAACGGGCACCAGCCGATGATGCTGGGATGGTTGAAATCCCGGTTGATCTCATCCAGCCATTCCGGCAAAATGCCGAAAATGCTCTCGGGGGCGGTGTGGTCGAGGCCCCAGTTCGGGTATTCGCCCCATACCATATAGCCCTCTTTGTCGCAGTGGTACAAAAAGCGCTCTTCAAAAACCTTCTGATGCAGCCGCGCGCCGTTGAAACCGAACTTCTTTGAAAGAAGGATATCGCCGAGCAGCGCGTCGTCCGAAGGCGCGGTATAGATGCCGTCCGGGTAAAAACCCTGATCCAGCACCGTGCGCTGAAACACAGATTTTCCGTTGAGCAGGAATTTATATCCGTCGATGGCAACGCTGCGCAGTCCGAAATAGCTGTATACCGTATCGTCGCCGAAAACGATCTCAAGGTCGTAAAGCCTGCCGCAGCCCACTTCCCACAGATGCTTCTCGGCAAGCTCAAGGCTGAAACTCACAGGCCCCGTAACGCGGGAAAGCGATTTCTGCGCCATGTTCACGCCGTTATATGAGGCCTTCACGGTAAGATCGTCGACCCCCGCAAGATCAAGCGTTATGTTCACGCACCCGCTGAAGGCGTCCGGAACCATACGGATGTTTTTAACGTAACGCTTCGGCGTAAATTCCAGCCATACGGTCTGCCAGATACCTGTGGTACGTGTATAATCACAGCCGTGGGAATAATACTCACGGCTCTGTTTGCCGCACGGGATCATCGGATCGCGCTCGTTATCCTCGCAGAAAATCACAACGGTGTTCTCGCCCGCCTTCACAAAGGGCGTGATATCAAAAGAGAACGATACATAACCGCCCTTGTGCACGCCGGCCTTTTTGCCGTTGATAAACGCCGTGGTGCGGTAATCCGCCGCGCCGATATGCAGCACGGTACGCCCGGCGATATCTTCATCGGTAAGATTCACGGTGCGTTTATACCAGATACCGTAGGTAAAATCCTTGATGCCGAGGCCGGAAAGGGCGCTCTGTACGCAGAACGGAACGGTGATCTTTTTATCGTAGGATGTGAATATCTCATACAGTTTTCTGGCTTCGCCGCTGCGGCCGTTATCGATGCAGCAGTCCCACTGTCCGTTCAGGTTCATCCAGCGGGGGCGTTCAAACTGCGGTTTCGGGTGTTCGCTTCTCGGTATCATTTACGTAACTCCTTTCAGATGTTATGCGTTCAGATTGAATTCAGAATCGTGGGCGGTTGTTGCTGAACCAGACCGCAGCCGGGACATTTCGGATCGTCAAAATCATGGAGCCTGCCGCAACACGGACACATAGCCGCCGCGAGCAAGAAAATGCTTATCCCCTAACAGAAATCCCTCGTGTTCGAGTAAATACATTTCGCTTTCACATCGAAGACATTTCAACTTTTTCTGTCCCATATTGCTCTCCCGGCGCCGATCAATAGAACGTTGCCACCTGATCCTCAGGCGGGTCGGTCCTGGTTGCCTTTATCACGTTGAAGATAGGGCCTTTTTTACCGTACAGACGCGAAAAACGGATATCGATCTCCGCTTCTATGTCATACCAGAATGAATTCTCTACGTTTACGCCGTTCGGCAGCTTCGATACCAGCGCGCAGTACTGGATATCCTCAACGCAGCAGGTCATGATGTGCCTGCCCAGCGCGCAGGTCCGGTCGGGGAACTTGCGGTCAACGGCGGCCAACGCTTTGAATTTCACCTTTTTGCCTTTATACTTCTCCTTTTCTTCGGTGAGGTCTCTGTAAAACAGGGCGAAATCGCGGTCTTCGATCACGATCACCGGCGCGTTGATATCAAACGGCAGCGGGTCTTCGATCTCGTCGGGAACAAGCCTGCCGCTCGCGTATTCGTATAGAATATCTGTACGGCGCGAGATCCCGCGCACCACTTTATGCAGCTCCATCGTATCCACGCCTTCGGGCAGGCGGTTGAACACGCACACGTCGCAATCTTTGATCTTATCCACCACAAGGCTGCGCATATTGGCGTTGTAGTTCAGAAAGCTCCTGCCGTCGAAAAACAGCATATCCTGATACGGGATCCACCCCTCCGGCATTTCATCGTAAAAATGCTGCAGCTGCCACATGCCGTTATACTCCACCATCACACGCTCGGCATTGGTTTCTTTCTGCAGCCTTGTCAGATTTTCCTCATTCAGCTCGCTTTCATCCTCCAGCGTGCGGATGAACACGTTTTTGCCCGGGAATTTTGCCGGTTCATACTCCGTTTCGCCCTCTTCGCAAACCAGAAGCAGCGTGCGTTCGCCCTGATTAAAGCGATTATCCTCCAGCGTATCCTGAATGAATACCGTTTTTCCGCTCTCAAGAAAGCCGGTAAACAGGTAAACCGGTACTTCCATATTTCATCTCTCCTTACGCGTTGAACAGCGCCGCGATCTCAGCCTCGTTGAGCTTGGAACCGATCACGCAGATGCGGCCGATGAGCCCTGCGCTGCCGGTACGGATATCGGTTTCACCGGGCACGTAATCGAAATGGATCCAGCTCCCGTCTACGCCTTCCACAATGCCCTTCGAGCGCAGCACGAAGCCGAATCTGGTTTCATCGCAGAGCTCGTCCAGAATCGCCGAAATGCCTTCTTTTGTAAACTTCTTTGCGGTTTCAACGCCCCAGCTCACAAACACCTCGTCCGCATGATGGTGATGATGGTGATGGTCGTGATCGTGGCAGCCGCAGGAGCATTCTTCACCGTGTTCGTGATGATGTTCATGTTCGTCGTCATCGTCGTCATCATGGTGTTGGTGATGATGTTCGTGTTCATCGTCATCGTCGTCATCATGGTGATGATGGTGATGATGTTCGTGTTCATCGTCATCGTCATCGTCATCGTCGTGGCAGCAGCAGTGCTCATGCTCATGCTCGTCTTCATCTTCATGATGATGGTGGTGGTGATGATGCTCGTGCTCGTCGTCTTCTTCCTGTTCTTCCATCAGATGGGCGATCGCGGCGTCGAGCGTATCTTTTCTTTCAACCGCTTCAAGCAGCGTCTTACCGTCCAATTTAAAGATCGGCGTGGTCACGATCACGGCGTCCGGATTCTTCTCGCGCACCAGCGCAACGGCTGCGGTCAGCTTTTCTTCGCTTACCACGTCCGCGTGGCTCATGATGATCGTACCGGCGTGGGATACCTGGTCGTTGAAGAACTCGCCGAAATTCTTCATATACATTTTGCATTTGCCCGCGTCCACAACCGTGGTAAAGGCGTTCAGCACGATCTCGTGGCTGCCGATGCCCTGCACGGCCTTGATCACGTCCGAAAGCTTGCCGACGCCCGAGGGCTCGATCAAAATGCGATCCGGATGGAACTCGGCAAGTACCTTCTTCAGCGCCTCGCCGAAATCGCCCACAAGGCTGCAGCAGATGCAGCCGGAATTCATTTCGGTGATCTCAATACCTGCGTCCTGCAAAAAGCCGCCGTCGATGCCGATCTCGCCGAATTCATTTTCGATCAGAACCAGTTTTTCGCCCTGATAGCTGTCCTGGATCAGCTTTTTGATCAGCGTGGTCTTGCCGGCGCCCAAAAAACCTGAAAAGATATCGATTTTCGTCATAGTACAGAACCTTCCTCCAAAGTGGTTTTAAATTCAAATTATATTATACCATACTTTTCCTGCTTTTCAAGCTTCATATTTTATTAAATAATTATTTATCATTTTAATGTTAATTTATTCTTAAATCGGAAATATATTTTTAATAAACTTATCACACTATTTTTCTGTTTCAGAAAAAAAAGTTATATTGTGTATGATATGATGGATTAAAAGGAGGCTGTATATTTTTATGGATAAAAAAGGCTTTTTCAGTCGCTTTACAAAAGACGTAAAAAAATCCGAGCTTATATATTGGTGGATCCTGCGCATCCTTATGGTCTTCGCTTTTATCGACACGCTGCTCGGCGGCAAATTCCTGCACGCGATCGGCATCACCGCCGCATATAAAGGCAGCAATCCGCCCATTCAGATCCTTGCGAACCTTGTAGGCATGTTCGCATATGAGATCATCCAGCTTTTCCCCGCGAAGAGCAAATTCCGTTATTTCTCCCCGCGCTTCCAGAACATCACGGCGCTGGGCTTTTTCCTCGGGTCCTTCGGCGGCGCGTACCTGCAGTTCTATTATCTGATCCCGGGGTACGACAAGGCGCTGCACGCCTTCGGCACGGCGGAAGCGGTATACATCGGCTACGAGCTTGTTTGCGCAACGCAGCTCAAGCTCAAAAAAACGTGCCCGCACCAGATCGCAACGCTCTGCTCTCTGGGCTTCGGCTTTATCATGTCAAGCGCTTGGGAGCTGTTTGAGTTTACGTATGATCAGGTCGCGGGCGGCGACGCGCAGCACTGGAATTACCAGAACGCTGTTGACGCCGCGGGCGGCGCGGACAAGGTGTTTCATATAATCCCGATGCTGTATCCCGAGCGGTTCGCCCTGATGGACACGATGGACGATATCGTGATGAACTTCGTAGGCGCGTTTTTGCTCTACGCGATCCTCTGCATATTCCCCTACCGCCACAGGGGCAAGAACGATATCAACGCGAAAATAGAGCTCGAAATCAGAGCGGAAGAGGCGGCCCGTGAAGCCGCGATGAAGCAATAAACCATTCTTTACGGAGGTATTACTATGTTCAAGGCAGCGTTAAAGGTAATCATTTCGTTTCTTATGATGATCAGCGTCAGTCTGCCCGGCACGCTGAGCCTCGGCAAGGTACCCAAAGGCAGCACGGTGGACATGAGCAAATTCACGCTCGTTTGGAGCGACGAATTCGAGGGCGACACGCTCGACGCCTCCAAATGGGGATATGAATGGTGGGTCACCATGCGCAAGGGCGGCTATTGGCACGAAGATATGGTAAGCGTAAAAGACGGCAATCTTGTGATCGCCGCCGATTATCTCGATACGCCGCTCGAAAACCGTTACTACGATAAATGGCACGAGCAGATCCATTTTGAAGAGTACAAACCCGGCTGGTACACCGGCATCGTGACCACCCGCGGCAAATACGAACAGTGCTACGGCTATTACGAGGTGCGCTGCATCCTTCCCGCGGCAACCGGCATGTGGAGCGCGTTCTGGATGATGAACGAGGGCGTTTACAACGTGGACGGCTCCGGGCAGGACGGCACCGAGGTGGACGTGTTTGAATCGTTCTCTTATAAGGATCACTGGTGGGGCAACGACTGCGTTTCCACCGGCATCCATTACGACGGCTACGGCGAGGATTCCAAGGGCGATTCCATCGGCAAGATCTTCATCGAAAACGACCCCTACACCCAGTACAACACCTACGGCGTCGAGTGGAGCCCCGAAGAATACATCTTTTACATCAACGGCGTGGAATCGGGCCGCATCACCGCGGGCGGCGTATCGCAGAACCCCGAATACCTTTTGCTCTCCTGCGAGTTCGCGGGCTCGAACGGCGTTCAGGATTCCGACCGCCACGGCACCGGCAAGATCAGCCTTACGCCCGACAAAAACTGGCCCGCCGAATTCAAGGTGGATTACGTAAGATGCTATCAGTATAACGACATGCTGTGATTCACTTCAGCAGAAGCGAAACGCCGCTGATAATCATCAAACAGTAGGAAAGGACCAAAAATCCTTTCCTGCTCATTTTTTTTGCGATCAGGTTCCCAAGCGCCACCGCAAAAGCGAGAACGGCAACGGAGATGCCGAGCAAGATCCAGGTTTCCCGCTGAAAATAGCCGTTGAAATAATCCGAAAAGAACATCACGCCGTTGAGAACGATCCATACCGCGGAGAGCGTGGAACGGAACTCCTTCGTTTCCTGAAACTGCCTGCTGGCGTACGTTACGAGCAGCGGACCGCCGCAAACGAACAGCCCGTGGATCAGCCCGGAACACAGCAGTACGATCACCGAGACCGCGGTTTTCTGCGGCTTCATCTCTTTGTTCATGAGCAGCTTTACAAAATTCAGCACGGCGAAGAAGATCACGATACACCCCAGAAGGATGCAGGCGGTCTTCTGCACGCGCATCAGCTTCGGACTCAGAAAATACCCCGCCGCGATCCCGGGCAGTGTGAGCAGAACGATTTTGAGGAATTCCTTTTTATTGACGTATTTATATCCCGTGATCAGCACGCCGACGGACGCCGCTGCGCCGAGGACGTTGAGTATCGCCTTTGCGTCGGCGAGCCCGATCAGCATCACTGAAAACGGCATTGCGAGCACGGTGCCCGCAAAGCCGGTAATGCATTGTATGATATTCGATAAGAATACGACCAGAAGGAAAAGAGCGTTATTCAGCATGATCTGTCTTTTTTTCAGAAATCCGCGCAGTTTTCGGCTTTTTTCTGCAGTTCTTCCGGCAGCGTATAGGTGAAGGGACGCGTCTCGAGCTGATCGTACAGCGGCGCGAGCCTGCCGGCGGGAATAGCGTTTTCCAGCGCGGTCACGGCGAACACCAGAAGGCCCTTATCTTCCGGCAAAACGATCTCTTTCGCGGCGGGAACGGCAACGCAGAACAGGTAGCACTGCTTTGCGGGCACCGAGCAGTATTCGGAATTCACGTGCGTAAACTCATAAGCGAGGCGGCATTCCTTGATCCGGCCGGTCTGCAGCAGGCCGTACATATCCCATTTGCCGATGGCTTCAAAGCAATCGGGCACGAAAATCTCGGTCTCTTTGCCGTCGCACAGAAGCTTTACGTTCTTATCGCCGCCCACAGCCGTTACCAGCAGCGCCGCGGCCTTTGTGCCTTTCGGGAGTTTTATTTTCTGTCCGTTTGCGGGCAGCACGTTATATTTATCCTGCGACGTCTTGAAGCTGACGCTGCCGCAGTCGATCTTTTCGGGCCACTGCTCCGCGGGCAGCGTATATCCGCCGATGATACCGGCGTGCCTGCGCTGATAAACGGACACGGCCTTCGTATCAAACGGGATCTTGACCGGCGTACCCGTGCATTCAAACGCGTCGGCGGCATGTTTCAGCGTGAGCGCAAAGGCGACGGGCTTATAGGGCTCGATATCAAATACCAGCTCCCCTGCCCGGTTCACTTTCGCGGGGCCGATCTCCTCTTCTACGGCGTTGACCTCCACGGCCTTCGCGATACCGCAGGGCAAGGTGAACTTCACGTTTTTATGCGCTTTGTTTTCGGTTTCGTTGAAACGGACGATCAGCCGGTCGCCGCGGTATTCTTTCTTGAACGCTCTGGTGATCACGCCGCCGTCGCTGAACATACCATAGGTATACACGCCGCCGAGGTCGCCGCCCTTCATGCCGGTCACGTCGAACGCCGCAAGCGGATCAACGAAAGCCGCGGCCAGACGCTGCGTTTGGGCAAGGTTCGTTCCCTTATGGGAATAGATGCCGAAAGCATAGCGGTTTGTACCGAGATCCATCAGGCTCTGCAGGCTCTCGTCGCTGAAATCGGTGAGCGGCGTATGGATACCGGTAAGGCGGATCGTATCCGGCGTGGGATGGTCCCAGCCGTTCTTGCACTCGCTGAACACCGAAACGCCGAAGCTTTTGTTGCTGATATCCGCCCAGTTCTGCGCGGGGACCTCGTAAAGATTCGGTTTATCGGTACCTCTGCGGATCACGCCGAGGCCGAGATCGTAAGAGGCCTCCTCGTTTTCGGCGGTAAAGCAGAACGGCGTTTTGAGCAGCTTGCCTCTGCCGCGCCATTCGATCTCGTTCTCAACACGGATCCAGACGCTGCCCTCGCCGAGGATGATGCGCTGAATGAACACGGATTCTCCGTAGGTGCGTCTGGTTTCGATCACGGCTCTCGCGGGGCCGTTTTCTTTTACGGTGATCTCGGCGTTGTGCGCCTTTCCTTCCGGGGCGGCGATCACTTCGGGATAATCCAGCTCCCAGGCGGGCCAATCTTTGCTGCCGAAATAATCGTGAATCTCCATCGTTACCGGCGCTTTCAATATCTCTTTGCCGAGCTCCTTATCGAAAACCGAAACGATATCACCGTTATCGTTGAGCTTCAATACGTATTTTACGTTCTCCATGCCGTCGGCGCAAACCGAAAGGCCGGTATTTTTACCGTAGGGCTTCGCGGCGGGCTGCACGGTGAATACCGCCACGCTGTTGCCCGGCACGTGGGCGGAGAATACGATCTTGCCGTCGGTAAGCTGCGACGGCACTTCGCTGCCGGATGCGTCTTTCACCTTCACAAACTCTGCGCCGGGCAGTTTTGCGGCGTCAAACGCCACGGGTTCGGTTACGGCGGCGTCCGTTGGGTTGCTCACGGCGAGGGTGATGCCCTTGACGCGGGGCAGCGTCATTCTGGACGCGATGCGCAGAACGGCGGCCTCATATACGGAAGCAAGCTGGTTCAGGGAAAGCATATAGTCGTTCCAGCTGCGATTATATACGCGCTGCAGAGAGGTGCCGGGCAGATCGTCGTGGAACTGATGCGCGATAATGCGCTTCCATGCGGTATCTATCACCTCGGCGGGATACTGCGCCGTGCCGAGCCATGCGGCGGCGAAAGCCGTTTTTTCAGCCGCGTCGGCAAGCTGCTCGCCGCGTTTGTTCCAGCGTTTGCCGATGGCGCGGGAGGTGTATCCGCCTACGCCGTGGTTGATGGCGACCAGCTCGTTGTTCCATACCGGCAGCTTCGCTTTCGCTTCGTCGCTCATCGCGTTGAGATCGCGGAAGACCTTATCGATGGGCTCCAGCGTAACGTCAACGTCGCTCTTTTCATTTTTCTTATACTCTTTTACGGCGGTCTCAACCGAGCCGTCCGAAGGCGCGCCGCCGATATCGCCGGTGCCATGCAGCACGTGCGTGGTTGGCAGGTCGTATTTTTCGATGTTCTCTTTCAGCTTGTTCGCCGCGAAATCGAGCTTGCGGACCTTATCCAGCTTTCGCGTATAGTCGCCCGCGTTGCAGGAGGCGAACACCTCGCTGCCGTCCACGCCCTTCCAGATACCGAGGTCGAACGGGATGCCGTAGGCGGAGCCCCACGAGAGCTTCTGCGTGGTAAAGCCCAAAAGCCCGGCGTGCTTCATAACGGAAGGCAGCGCCCAGCCGAAGCCGAAGCAATCAGGCAGATAGATATCGGCGCTCTTTTTGCCGAATTTTTCCATAAAATAGCGCTGTCCGATCAGAATATTGCGTATCAGCGCTTCGGGCGAGGGAGCGTTCACGTCGCCGTTTTCATAGGCGCTGCCGGTCACAAACCAGCGGTTCTCCGCAATATACTGTTTCAGCTTCTCGAACAGCTCGGGATAATACTCCTCCATCAGTTCGTATCTTCTCGCGCCCTCAAACGAAAAAACGTATTCGGGGAATTTCTCGAACAAACGGAAATTCATTTCAAGCGTATTCC
>JAFRSZ010000196.1 GCA_017439205.1 Clostridia bacterium | reverse complement strand
CAAGGCAGAAGCGCTTGACCGAACCGGCAGGCGAGACCGAGACGCCGCCCCCTACGGGATGGTATCCCGAACCGCGCGACAAATTCCAATTTTACTTTTCCATCAACCTGCCGAGCCGCCGCACGTCCTCGGTGAGCTTTTCGGCGGGCAGCGCGGAATAGTTGAGCCGCAAAGAGCTCTGCTTCTGCGTGATATCCACCATGAACGCGTAACCGGGCACGTAGGCGACGCCGTCTAATACCTATCACCTTGATATGTATTATTATAAAAAACCTGATCCTGTTTGTCAATACCGGGGCCGCTTCTTTTTATGTTCGGATTTTTTTCGGAAAAATCGCAAAAAAAGGGTTGACAAACGAAAAAAAGCCTGCTATAATACCCAACAAGTTGATAGGTTTTATGTGTTTTGAATCCGCAGAACCGAAAACCCTTCTCCGCGCCGCGCCGCCGGAACCGCTCCGGCGCCCGCGCAGCAACAATACCATTATAATAAAAGGAGCATTCCCATGAAAACGTACGAAAGAATCACAGACCTGATCGGCGGCACTCCCCTTCTGAAGCTGACGAACTACATTCAGGATAACGGCCTGCAGGCGGATATCTACGGCAAGCTGGAGTATTTCAACCCCGCAGGCAGCGTGAAAGACCGTATCGCCAGAGCGATGATCGACGACGCGGAGGCAAAGGGCGTTCTGAAGCCCGGCGCGGTGATCATTGAACCCACCAGCGGCAACACCGGCATCGGTCTCGCGGCGGTGGCAGCCAGCAGGGGCTATAAGATCATTCTTACGATGCCCGAAACCATGAGCGTGGAGCGCAGAAACCTATTGAAGGCCTACGGCGCGCAGATCGTGCTCACCGAGGGCGCGAAGGGCATGCAGGGCGCAATAGAAAAGGCAAACGAGCTTGCCGAAGCGACGCCGGGCAGCTTTATCCCCAGCCAGTTCGCGAACCCCGCCAACCCCGCGGCGCACTACGCCTCCACCGGCCCTGAGATCTGGGCGGATACCGACGGCAAGGTGGATATCTTCGTGGCGGGCGTCGGCACCGGCGGCACGCTTTCGGGCGTGGGCAAATACCTGAAAGAGCAGAACCCGGCGGTGAAGATCGTGGCCGTGGAGCCCGCGGGCGCCCCCGGGCTTTCGGAAGGCCGTCCCGGCCCGCATAAGATCCAGGGCATCGGCGCGGGCTTCGTACCCGATACGCTCGACACCGGCATTTACGACGAGATCATCACCGTTGAAAACGAAGACGCATTTGCCGAGGGCAGAACGCTGGCGCGCAGAGAAGGGCTTCTGGTGGGCATCTCCGCGGGCGCTGCGGTCCACGCGGCCGCCGTGCTGGCAAAACGCCCCGAAAACGCGGGCAAGTTCATTGTGGCGCTGCTGCCCGACACGGGAGAAAGATATCTTTCCACGCCGATGTTTTCAGAATAAATACAAAACGAAAGAGGTATTATCATGAGCAACTATAAATTTGAAACATTGCAGCTCCACGTTGGGCAGGAACAGGCAGACCCCGCCACCGATTCGCGCGCGGTGCCGATCTATCAGACCACTTCGTACGTAGTCCACAACAGCGCCCACGCGGCGGCGCGCTTCGGGCTGGCGGACCCCGGCAACATCTACGGCAGGCTCACCAACTCCACGCAGGACGTGCTTGAAAAGCGCGTGGCGGCGCTGGAAGGCGGCGTGGCCGCTCTGGCGGTGGCCTCCGGCGCGGCCGCCATCACCTATGCCATTGAGGCGCTGGCGCAGAAGGGCGACCGGATCGTGGCGCAGAAGACCATTTACGGCGGCAGCTTCAATCTGCTGGCCCACACCCTGCCCCAGTACGGCGTTGAGACCGACTTCGTGGATATCCATAACCTTGACGAAGTGAAGGCCGCCATCAGGCCCAATACCAAAGCGATCTTTATTGAGACGCTGGGCAACCCCAACAGCGACATCCCGGATATCGAGGCTGTGAGCGGGATCGCCCACGCGGCGGGCATACCGGTGGTGATCGACAACACCTTCGGCACGCCGTATCTGATCCGTCCCCTTGAGCACGGCGCCGATATCGTGGTGCATTCCGCCACCAAATTCCTCGGCGGGCACGGCACGACGCTGGGCGGCATCATCGTGGACGGCGGCAAATTCAACTGGTCGCCCGAAAAGTACCCCGGCATCGCGGCGCCCAACCCCAGCTACCACGGCGTTTCCTTCGCTTCCGTTGTGGGCCCGGCCGCGTTCGTGACCTACATCCGCGCCATTCTTCTGCGCGACACCGGCGCCGCCATTTCGCCGTTCAACGCGTTTTTGCTGCTGCAGGGCATCGAGACCCTCTCGCTGCGTCTGGAACGCCACGCGGAAAACACGAAAAAGGTGGTGGAATACCTCGCCGCCCACCCGCTGGTGGAAAAGGTGAACCACCCTTCGCTGCCGGACCACCCGCAGCACGCGCTGTACGGAAAGTATTTCCCGAACGGCGGCGGCTCGATCTTTACCTTCGATATCAAAGGCGGGCAGGAAGAAGCTTGGAAATTCATAGACGCGCTGGAGATCTTCTCGCTGCTGGCAAACGTAGCGGACGTGAAGAGCCTTGTGATCCACCCCGCTTCCACCACCCATTCGCAGCTTTCGGAGGAGGAACTGAACGATCAGAACATCCACCCGAACACGATACGTCTTTCGATCGGCACCGAGCACATCGACGATATCATTGCCGATCTCGAAAAAGGCTTTGCCGCGCTGAACGCGAAATAAAAACAAATGATAAGATACCGCCCGAGGTTTTCACAGCCCCGGGCGTTGCTCTTGTTTTGTTTTATCCGTTTTTTTGACAATCAAAAGTATAACCGTTATCACAAGGAACACGGCGGTAAGCATACAATGAAGAGTTAAGATACTCTTAAATGAAAGCTTCAAAAAGGCTGCATCGGAGATACCGTTTGTTAAAAACCAGATCGTCTCAGGAAGACCTGTGATGAAACGAAGCAGGCTGTAAAATGTGATCGTCCCGGTTATGATCGGCAGATTGTTTTTTATGTTTTTCTTCCATTTCAAAAATAGGGGCGCTCTGTTTTCTTTTGTTTTGTTTCTTTTGTACCACAGTAGGATGGTTATAACACCGAACACAACGGCGGCGACGCCGGATACCGTAATTATAAATTGAGTAAAATCAAAAACATACAACGTGCCGGACCAGGGACTCAAATCGTATAAAATCGTATCCAAACCGCAGAAAAGGAAAAATATCGCAAGGACGCCGGTTATTTTCGGAAAAAAGCGTTTCATATTTACGGGGATTCCTTTCTTAAAACTCCATATTTGTTCTGATATATGAGACAAGCGGTCAGCCATCAATATTCAAATCATTATCGTTAAGCAAATTCAATTCAGTTTGTGAAAGAATCTTTGTTGGATAAATAATACTACTGTTATTGTAGCATGTTATACGCTTTGAAGCATAGTTCTCAACACTTAATTCAAAATTGTCGATTGAATTATATATAGCAGATTTCGTAATGTAACCACTGTCCATATATTCGATAATTATTTTTGAATTCTTTAATTCGTCTTTTTCAATATCAACTTTGTAATTACCATTATACAAAACCAGTTCATATGAATTATCTCCCAAAGACCACACAGTTCCAACTTCAATTTTTTGTCCTTCTGAATTCACATAATAAAGTATTTCGTTTTCAGATATTATTCTATTTTTATTTTTGGTAAAGATATTTAACTCATTAATATTGTACGCAACAATTATTATTCTTTCTTTATCAGGTCCAACAACCCAACCCTTTTCATTTATAACTGGCTGAGTTAAAACTGTATTACCGCTACTTTTTACCTTAACATTACCTTTAATTATATTTTTTACTTGGTTGATAACTTGACTGTTATTAGGTAAATCTACATGTTTGCATTTGAAACCATATGTTTTAGTATCGGTATTATTTTTCGCACTACTCGTTACAACTGTACCATCTCCATTATTAGTAGGCCAAAAATACAAAGTTCCATCTTTATTATATCTTACACGAAAAATTGTTTCATGTCCATAACCATAAATTTTATACGTATCTACAATGTCGTTATTCGCAATATGAACTCCATTGGTAGTAATTAAAGAATCATGAAATGATTTTGACGTATTAAACATTGCCTTTGGCTGTCCATTTGTTTTACATCCCCATGTGCGCTTTTTCAAAAAATTCCAATATTCAGAAAAGCTTCGTATAAAGACTGTTCCATCTTGAATATATCCAGCTCCTGCTGCATGTTTTTCGGTTGGTAACAATTCGTATACCGCAGGGAAATTACAAGATAGCTCCTTAAATACTTTTTTATCTAATAATGATATGAATTCACCTGTCTCCATTACACTGATTGCCTTTTCTGCACCAGTATAAGGAGTGCCTATTGAGATAAACTTTTCAACTTTACTGCAATTATTAATATCGTATAACTTTTTTATATACTTTGAAGCAACTAACCCTCCCATACTATGCGCAACAAGAATCACTTTTGAATAGTTATTATCATTAATATATTTCTCTAATTTATCAGCTGCCTTTGAACAGCTAATTCTCCAATCATAAGAGAAAAACTTCACATCATATTCGCCTAACAATCCTCCAAAATTAAGATAAAGATTATTATATAGATCTCTTGCAGTATCAAGAACTCCCCAATTATCACCACTTTTTGGTTCAATTTGGTTATTGCTAATACCATTCTCTGTACAACTCATTCGTCTTAAGACAGTTTTGCTAACGGAAAACCAAACAACTTTATTATCAGCTTTATCAATAAGTTTTGAACCACAAATTCCGGGAATTATAATAATTGCTTTATCTTTTTTTTTCGCCGCAAAGGCACTCACTGAAAAAGTTAAAAATATTATACAAATCGTACAAACAACGGCAACTATTCTCTTAAATAACTTGTATTTTGCTTTCATTTTTTTGTAACCTCTTTTCTTCACTTATTTCAAATTAAAAATGACATCTAAATAATCGCGACCTTTAGCACGATTTTATCGAATCATTTGTATCACCTCTAATTTTTTTTATTTACTTCCACTGTTTTTAATAATTTTTTTCTTCATTTCTGAATTTAAGTTTTATTCATGATTAAAAAAATACATCAAATTTTGTACATTATTTCAGATATTCACGTTAAAAGATACACTTTTGTTAAATCAAAGTGGTTTTGACATGGATACTCTTTTCTCATAGAT
>JAFRSZ010000195.1 GCA_017439205.1 Clostridia bacterium | reverse complement strand
TTAATGAAGGGCTCCGCCCTTACCCGATTATACTCATCGGATAAGCAGGTTTCTCCTTTTTCCGTAAAGCCTTTCCTATATAATCAAAATGCGTCAGCGTTTTCCGAAATTGTTAATTGTTAATCGTTAATTGTTAATCAGACAGAGCGATAAACTGAAATTTGCCGCGCGGCGAACCGCGCGGCAAACCGTATTTACATATGCTCACCAGATGGCAAGGTCTTTTACGTCCTTCACCGCCATCGCAATGAAATCGTCGACGCTCATGCTGCCGATCTCGCCGACGCCGCGCTTGCGCACCGAAACGGTGCCCTCTTCGGCCTCTTTATCGCCGATCACGAGCATGAACGGGATCTTCTGCAGGCGGGCCTCTCTGAGCTTATAGCCCAGCGTCTCGCTGCGGGAATCGATCTCCGTGCGCAGACCCGCCTCCTGGAGTTTCGCGAACACCTTGCGGGAGGCTTCGTCGTTGCGGTCCGTGATGGGCAGCACGATCGCCTGCGTGGGAGCGATCCAAAGCGGCAGCGCGCCCGCATATTTTTCGATCAGCAAGGCCAGCGTGCGCTCGTAGCAACCGATGGACGTGCGGTGGATGATGATGGGGTTCTTCTTGCTGCCGTCACGGTCCGTATATTCCATGCCGAACTTTTCGGCGATCATCGGGTCGATCTGGATCGTGATCAGCGTATCCTCTTTACCCCAGACGTTCTTGATCTGGATATCCAGCTTCGGGCCGTAGAAGGCGGCCTCGCCGACGCCGATCTTGTAATTGATGCCGAGATGATCGAGGATGCGGCCCATCATGCCCTGCGCGTTATCCCATTCTTCTTCTGTGCCGATATACTTCTCACGGTCGTTGGGATCCCACTGAGAGAAGCGGTAAGACACGTCCTCGTATAAACCTACGGCCTTCAGCATATAAATGGCCAGTTCCAGACAGCTTCTGAATTCGTCCTCCAACTGTTCGGGCGTGCACATCAGATGGCCTTCGCTGATCGTGAACTGCCTTACGCGGATCAGGCCGTGCATCTCGCCGGAATCCTCGTTGCGGAACAGCGTGCTCGTTTCATCGTAGCGCAGCGGCAGGTCGCGGTAGCTGCGGGCGCGGTTCAGATACGCCTGATACTGGAAGGGGCACGTCATCGGGCGCAGGGCGAAGCATTCTTTTTCTTCGTCGTAGGGGTCGCCCAGCACGAACATGCCGTCCAGATAATGGTCCCAGTGGCCGCTGATCTTATAGAGCTCGCGCTTTGCCATATAGGGCGTTTTCGTGAGCAGCCAGCCGCGGCGGGCTTCTTCGTCTTCCACAAAGCGGGAAAGCGTCTGGATCACCTTCGCGCCCTTGGGAAGCATGATGGGCAGGCCCTGACCGATGTAATCCACCGTGGTGAAGTATTCCAGCTCGCGGCCGATCTTGTTATGGTCGCGCTTGCGGGCCTCTTCCATCTGCTGCAGGTATTCTTCCAGCTCGCTTGCCTTCGGGAATGCCGTGCCGTATACGCGGCAGAGCATCTTGTTTTTGGAATCGCCGTGCCAGTAGGCGCCCGTGGCGCTCGTGAGCTTAAACGCCTTCACCGTGCCCGTGGAGGGGATGTGCGGCCCGGCGCAGAGCTCGGTGAATTCGCCCTGTTTATAAAAGCTGATCGGCTCGCCGCTTTCGGCGTGCTTCTGAATGAGCTCCACCTTGTAGGGCTCGTTTTTCTCTTCGTAATAGGCAATGGCCTCGGCAGGCGTCATCTCGAAGCGCTCCAGCTTCAGGTCTTCCTTTACGATCTTTTTCATCTCGGCCTCGATCTTCGCGAGATCTTCGGTGGAGAAGGCCTCGGGCACGTCGAAATCGTAATAGAAGCCGTTGTCGATGGCGGGGCCGATGGCGAGCTTCGCCTCCGGATACAGGCGCTTCACCGCCTGCGCGAGGATGTGCGACGCCGTGTGGCGGAAGGCGTATTTGCCCTCGTCGGAATCGAACGTGAGAAATTCGATCTCGCAGTCCTCGTTTACCGGGGTGCGCAGATCCATCACTTCGCCGTTGATTTTGCATACGCATACGGCCTTGAACAGGCCCGCGCCGAGGCTTCTCGCGATCTCCAGCGCTAAAACGCCGTTTTCATATGCGCGCACGTCGTCTCTGAGTTTTACGTTTACCATAATGATCCTTCCTTTCGGGGATGAAAAAACGCTTCACCCCATTGTAGTATGGGATGAAGCGGTAAGCTCCACGGTTCCACCCAAATTGCGGAATGATTTCCGCCGCTCTTTGGTCGCCTTAACGCGGCAGTCACGTCCCCCTTCTGCCAAACGGCTTTTCGGCGGGCTCTCGGGAGCGGTAGCGTAAAAAAGACTTGTGAAGCGCTCGCAGCACAAAGGCGCTTTTCTCTGGCACAAACCCGGCTTTTTACGCCGTCTCCTTCATCGATTTACCTATATTATATGCGGATTCACGCGTTTGTCAAGCGTTTTTTTATTTTCATGGTAAATAAGCGTAAAGCGTTCAAATTTCAATTTGCCGCGGTGAAGACTATCCGTACTGCAATACGAACGTAACGCTCACGTCGGTGGCGAGCAGCGCGGCGGAATAGAACCCCTGCGTAAACGTGAGAATCGTGTTTTCCCGAAGGAGAGGCGTATCGTACAGCCCCGTTTCCTTACACAGTCGGTCCGTTTCGGCGTCGGGAATGAACACCTGCGCCAGCGCCAGAGCAAACGACTGAAAAGCCTCGTACCCTTCCCTCTCCGGCGGGCCGTCCGTCGTAAGGGTGATGCGCTCCAGAAAACCGGTTTCATCCTCTTTTAAGGTAAACAGCGTATCGTTTTCACCGGAAAAGGAATAAAAACAGAAGTACATTTCGCCGTCAAACAAGAGCGACGCGTCGTCGAAACAAAACTCCGGCGCGGTCCTGCTCAGACGCAGGTTCAGCTCGGAATAATCGAAGCGTTTGTTGCGCACACATCCGCAGAAAAGGACCGAGAACGAAACGATCAGGGATAAAAAACTGTATTTTCTCGTATTTTTCATCGATTTTCATCACTTTTCGGGTTCTTTTTTTGTTTTTGCTATTCCATTATTTCATTTTATGTTGTATAATGATAAATTAGAACGATTATTTTTTTACGGAGGAACAAAACCATGGCAGAAGACAAGCATTCCCTTCCGGATATTTCAGGCGTTTTCGATATCGACGAAAGCCGCATCCCCACGAAGATTATCGAAAAACCCGTGGAGACGAAACCGACTGCCCCGACGGAATCCATTCTTCTGAAGCCGGAGACCCGCGCCGAAGAGAAGCGGATCGAAAAAGAGCGCAAGGCTACGGTAAAACAGAAGAAAAAGACCGCACGCATGAAAGCGCTGAAGAAGAACGTGATTCTGGTCGGCATTGCCGCCGTGCTGCTTCTGGCGGCGGCGCTCGGGATCCGCGCCATGATCAAAAACCGCAACATGCCGCAGGTTCTGGTATCTTCCGCAAAGGTGGAAACTCTGACCTCCCATTACGATACAGAGGGTACGATCCTCAAAGAAGATCCCGATAAGGACGACAGCCCCTACTACGCCGTTTTCGTTGAGAACGATTACGACGTATACGGGCTGCAGAAGGGCCAGCGCGCAACCGTGACCATCAGCGAAGAGGTAAGCGTTACGGGCGTGGTGCAGGATATCCGCAAAGAAGAATCGGATTCAAACATCATTGAACGGCTGAAAGCTCTGTTCACCGGCGGCAGCTTTTCCACCGCGGCAAACATTACGGTATACATTTCGCTTGACGACGCCGATTACGCGGCGGACAGCGCACAGGTGCAGATCTCCGTGGTCACCGGAATCTCCGAAGACGCGGTCACCGTGCCGACGGAAGCGCTGCACAAGGACGAATCCGGCCAGAACTACGTGTGGGTATACAAATCATCCTCGAAGAAGGTAAAACGGCAGGATGTGACCGTGGGCCTTGAAACCGACGGCGTCAGCGAGATCAAACGCGGCCTCTCCGAAGGCGATTTCGTGGTGACCGACGTCGTGAGTGAAAACAAAGAGCTCTACAACAACGCAAAAGTAAAGCTCGGCGCAGCCGGATGACCCTGCGGAGGAACAACAGATGAGCAGAATCCTTGTAGCCGGCGCGGGGCACGGCGGCCTTACCGCCGCGTATAATCTCGCACGCGCCGGACACAGCGTCACCGTTTTTGAAAAAGAAACCTACGACGCCGTAGGGCACGACTGGCACGACGGCATGTGGCTGGGTTCCTTCGATCTCGTGGGCATGCCGAGGCCCACCGATATGGTGTTCCGTCCCAACAAAGACATGGTGTTTTACAACCCGCAGAAAACGACGACGCTCACGCTGAATTTCGGACCCTCGCCCAATACGGCATTTGTGGACCGACGCGAACTGGTGCAGTACCTGCTCCGCCAGTGCGGATCCGTCGGCGTAGAGATCCGTTACAAAACCGAGGTGCTCGGATGCGAATGCGGACCGGACCGGGTAAGGGGCCTGCGCGTGCGCGGCGCGGACGGAAAGACCGAGACGTTATTCGGCGATCTGGTGATCGACGCCGCCGGCATCGATTCTCCCGCGCGGCGGAGCCTGCCCGCGCGTTTCGGCATTACAAACGAGATACACGACGAGGACGCGTTCATCGTTTACCGGGCCTACTATGAAAAGACCGATCCGAACGCGCTCGACCCGCGCTATTCCGTATACTTTTTCCACTGCGGCCATCCGGGGATGGACTGGATGATCACCGAAGAGGATTTCATGGACGTGCTTGTGGGCAAATTCGGCAGCCTCACGCAGGAAGAGATCGACGAATCCATCGCCGACTTCAAGAAGGAATATCCCTGCATGGGAGACGCCGTGCTGCGCGGCGGCTACATGAGCCGCATCCCGCTGACGCGCACCATTCCCACCCTTGTGGCGAACGGCTACGCCGCGGTAGGCGACAGCGCGGGCATGACGGTGCCGCTCAACGGCTGCGGCATCGATCTGAGCCTGCAGGCGGGCGGCATTCTTGCCTCGATCGCCGTCGGCGTTACGGACGGCAACTATACGAAAGAAAAGCTCTGGCCCTATCAGCAGCGGTACTGCCTGCTTCACGGCAACCGGCTGGTGCTTGTGGCAAAGCTGCGGGCGTTTCTTGCCTCGCTGAACGCGCGCAACGTGGATTTCTTAATGGAAAGCGGCATTCTCAGCCAGACCGAGATCGGCATGGCGAGCGGCAACATGGGCGCGGTGGATTTCGGCTACGTAATGAAGAAGCTGCGCGCGATCCTGCCGCAGAAATATCTGATCCCGGCCGCCGTGAAATCCATGCGCGGCATAAGACATCTGAAAAAGATCACAACGCGCATGCCCCCGGAATACCGGGAGGATCGCGTGAATAAATGGCTGAAGCTGTACAACAGCATCTGACCGGAGGAACCGAATGAGATACTTAAAACTGTTTATATTAGCGGCTTTGCTTGCGCTGCTGTTCACAGCGGCAGCCGTTGCCGCGGGCGCTGCGGAAACCGACGATGAACTGTTCCGCGCGGATTCGGACGTTTGCTGCACCCTGCGCGGCGACGCGGACAACGACGGAGACGTCACCGCCGCGGACGCGAGATCCATTCTGCGCGCGGCGCTGCGGTTGGACAGCATCGATTCAACAAGATACAACGCCTATGAACTGGACGGCAATCTCGGCATTACCGCCGCGGACGCCCGCAAGGCGCTGCGCATCTCCGTAGGGCTGGAAGAGCGTCCCGCCCACGTGGAAGAACAAACGATAATCCTGCAGGAGGCGACCTGCGCCGACATGGGCATTTCCGCAAAGAAATGCAAATACTGCAGCGGGCTTTACAACTTCGGCGCGATCCCGATTCAGCCGCACACTTCACTCGGATGGGAAGTGATCCGGGCTGCCACCTGTACCGAAAAGGGCTTAAAGGAACAGTATTGCATCTACTGCGGCGTACGCATCGCGCGGGAGGATATCCCCTGTATCCCCCACTATTACGGCCCCGTACATTTCGTGAGCGAAACGCCGGACTGCACGAAAGCGCAGGAGATCTACAAGGAATGCGAAATGTGCGGAAAACGCATCACGGATATCCGCACCGCGACCCCGCACACCTTCGAATGGGTCGTTACGGTACAGCCGACCTGCACCACGCAGGGAAAGAAAGCGCACATCTGCTCCGTATGCGGCAAATTCAACGGAGAGACCGCCGTTGTGGCGTCGCTCGGGGGGCATATCCCCTCGGGGTGGATCGTTGTTGTGAACCCCACCTACACGCAGGAAGGCCTGCGCCGCAAGGTGTGCACCCGCTGCGAAGCGGTGCTGGAAGAAGAAGTGATCCCGAAGCGGAGCTGAAAGGGATCGATTGCAAAATAATATATGGTGGCCGTCGGTTTGAAAGCCGACGGTCGTTTTATTATTGTCAGTTTATAGATTCTCTGCGTCATTGTATTGTGGCCATGTGCTGCGTTTGATAATGTTAAAAGTGCACAAATATTTTCATAATAATAAACATAATTTATAAAAAGCCTTGCAAAAGATCCATGATTTCGATATAATATAATGTAAATCAAAGCATGCTGCAAAACCGTATTTCGTCGGTTCACAGCATACCGCCCGAAAACGGGCGGAGCGAGCTAAAACACAGTGAAAAAGCAGCGCCGGGCGATCCCGCAGCCCAGCTTTTTTGACCAAAAAGGAGATCTAATTATGAAAACCAGAGCTTCCGTTCGGAACTTCAGCAAGATGAGGAAGAGCGTTGTGCTGTTATTATCGTGCATGATGCTGTTTGCCGTGTTCGCGATCGGGATTTTGCCGCTGACAAGGTCGAACGCCGCCACACTGACAAACGTTGTGATCGGCGTACCTGAAACGCTTTACATGACGCCGCAGAATAACTACAACACCGCCACAACCAGCGTGAAGTATTACGTGAACAATACGGTCAGCTCCTCCGGCGGGTATACGCTGGACAAGAGCAACAATACGACTGCGGGCAAGTTTTACGTATATTCGCCGCAGATCAGCAGCATCAACAGCGTTTCCGTGGATGGCGCAACTCTGAGCGATTTCAGCGCCACCAAAAGCGGGAGCCTGTTTTCGGACACGTCGTTTACGATGACGCTCAGCAGCGGTATCTCCTCTTCGCAGTCAAAACTGCTGGAATGGACGATCAACGTGACCGATACCGGCGGTGCCCAGCATAAACTACACGCTTACACGGTGGCTTACGCGCCGTATCTGTCCCCTATTTTCGCAGCGGGCAAATGTAAGAATACCCGCGGCGTCAATTCTTTCGGTTCCGGTATGAGCTGGGTCAGCGGTATTCACGGCATTTCAGCCGAAGGCGGCTATTATCCCTACAATAACTTTCTCCCTCTGTGCGGTGGTCCCTCCTTGGGAGACGGCGAAACCAGCCCTGATTCATGGTTTAATGGGAATCAACAGTGTGGTCTGCCTACGAAGGGCGGCTGGTATACTACCAAGGAACACGGTTACAACTCAGGCGACGAAACGCTTTGTGTATTTGAGCGTTCTGCAGAAGGTTATATCAACGTAGATACCAGCCGGTATTCCAACCTGAATCAGGTGCCCAACCTGGTGTGCGGCCTTTATGTAACGGACTGCGAAGGCGCCACAGGCAACGTTTGTGGTTATGTCGGGAAGCTTACTCAATTTGACGAAAAGAACCCAATAAAAAGCGGTTTTGAGTGGCACACCGATTCCACAACGACCCCAAGCGAATATGACGTCAGCGTTGATATTTATGCCGGTGACAGAACGACAAACCACGGCAAAAACTGGATCATCAGAGACGCAAGGATCAATACGAGCGTTTCAAACGGTTGGATCTATATCCGCGGCGGCTTGAGAACGCATGACAGCGGCGACCGCTGCTTCTGCGTGCTGGATAACTACCTGAATGTTATCACGGTCAACAAAGGGGATCTGCGCAACCTGATCAAGAGCTGCTATCAATACACCAATACGGTGTATCCCGGCGACGAATACGAGTCGTTTATTTCTGCATGGCGCAGCGCGGCGACCGTGCTGGGCGATCCCACCCGTACGGACGTTTCCGACGCATACACAAGTCTGAATAATGCAAAGAACAAGCTGCACGCGCTCACCGCACTTTCGCTGAATACCGAAGTGGTAGTGAATCCTACGGACAGCGCCTGCAGGTATTATACGTTTACGCCTTCTGAAACCGGAAAATACATTTTCTTTACTTATGATACCGACAATACGCCCGACCCTCAGCTTTATATTTATCTTCCCAATATTTCGAATCTGACCGGGCATGAATCCAACGCGCTTTTCACTAAAGACGATATCGGCGACGATAAGATCAGAGAGCTGTTATCGGGGTCGCAAAGTAATTTCGGCTCATGGCAATCTTATGTGGTTACGAGCAGCGATCTGACCGCCGGAACAACGTATATCGTAAAAGCTTACAACCGCCACAACACCGGCACTTATCCGTTAAAGGTCTGCAAAGCGGCGGATATTAAATTTGACGCCACCGGCGGCGCGACCACGTTCACAAAAACCCTGCCCGCAGGGCACACACTGCATATGGATCAGAGCGGACTGACAAGAGCAGATCACGAGCTGATCGCGTGGTCCACCAACGGACAGGGCGATGAGGCGAAAACCTGCATGGCTTCGGAAACGATCTCGATCCCGACCTCGGGCACAACGTATTACGCGCTTTGGTACCCCACCAACCCCACGGCACTCACGCTGAACGGAGATCATACAGCAACCATATCAGCGCCCTCGGAGATCCAGTATTATTACTACACCCCCACCGAAACGCGCACCTACCTGCTGTACAGCACCTCCACCGCTACGGCGCTGGATCCCTTTGTGCTGATTTATGACGACGCTACCTACCATACGCAGGGAACGTATCTGAAAGTAGACGACGACGGCGGCAACAATCATCACGATTTCGTTGGCGACGCCAACAGAAACTTCTATATCGAGAAGGAGCTCACCGCCGGAACAAAATATCTGGTCGGCGTTAAGGCGTATCACAATACAACGGCGAACAGCAACCAGACCACCGGTTCCTACCCCTTCCGTTTCGAAGCGGTGTACAAGGTGGAATATGACGCAAACGGCGGGACCAGTTCCAGCGCACCGGGCAATCAGAGCAAGTATTACAACAGATCGCTTACGCTCAGTTCGTCAACGCCCACCCGCACGGGCTACACCTTCCAAGGCTGGAGCACAAACAATTCTGCCTCAACGGCCACCTACGCTGCGGGCGACACCTACACCGGAAACGCAGACGCAAAGCTTTACGCCGTGTGGAAAGCCAACACCTATACCGTTGCTTATAACGGCAACGGCAGTAACGGCGGTTCCACAGCCAACTCGTCCCACACCTACGATGCCGCGAAAAATCTTACCGCCAACGGATTTACACGTAAATTTACCGTTACCTATGATGCGGCGACAAACGGCGGGACCTGCGATACGGCGAGCGACACGGCAACGGCCACCTTCAACGGATGGGCGACGAGCGCAAACGGCGCGAAGGTGTACAATAACAGCCAGAGCGTAACGAACCTTTCCTCAACGCAAGGCGCGACCGTTAATCTTTACGCCAAGTGGACGGACGGCTCCGTTTCGCTGCCTTCGGCGTCAAAAGCTTTCGACGATAATTATCACTACACCTTTGACGGCTGGTACGACGCAGCCACCGGCGGCACCAAGATTGGCAATGCGGGCGCATCCTATACGCCGTCCGCGGACAAGACGCTGTACGCGCACTATACTCCCGTCGCCCACAGCTACGGTAATCCGTCTTATACGTGGAACGGCACGTCGTCCTGCACCGCATCGCATACCTGCGCCAAGGACGGCGGGCATACAGAAACCGCCACCGCCACCATAACCAGCGCCGTAACGACGGCGGCGACCTGTACCGATACGGGCGTGCGGACCTACACGGCGATGTTCGGCAACGCCGCGTTCTCAACGCAGACCAAGACGGAAACCGTTGCGAAAGATCCGAACAACCACGCCTCCTACGGGCAGACGCTGGACGCCGCCACGGTTTCGGAGCCGACGTATGACGCCGACGGGTATACCGGCGACACAAAGTGCGACGGCTGCCACGCCGTACGCGCGGCGGGCGAACGGATCCCCAAGCTCTCGGAGCTTATCGAGCTGCCGGACGTCAGTCTTGAAGATACCGGGCTGACCGGCGTATGCTCGATCTCTCCCAGCGTGCATGAAAGCGATATCAGCTATGAGATCGTGGGCTTTGCCGGTACCGGCAGCCATACGCTGTATAAGGCGGCGAACAAGCCGAACGACGGTACGTCCCTGAAGCTGACGAACGCGCGGATCTGGAAGACCTCCGATTCCGCTTTCGGTTACCGGTTCAGCTCGATGGATTTCACAAATCTCGAAAGCTTCTACGTGCTTGTGAAGGTGAGCGGCACCAACCTTCACAAATACGCGGTCAGCGACGTATACACCTACGAAAAGATCACGCTCGTACCGCCGAAGAACGTGCTGTTTGACGACGCATCGCCCGCGATCAGCTTTGCGAACAGCCAAACCACGGATTCCGGCTACGGCGTGTGGAAGCGAATCAACGACAGCGGTTCCGAAATCGAAACGTCGTTCGATCAGTTCGACGACCCGGCGACGGCGAAGAGCAGCTACGGCGATTCCATCCGCTACTCGCTCGGCGACGCGCATCAGGTGAGCGTATCGGATACGATCCCGGTGAAAAACGGCCCGACGGCGCAGTTCACGTTCACCGGCAGCGCGTTCGACGTGATCTCGGTAACGGACAGCAGCAGCGGCGTTTTCGTGGTTTCCGTATATGCCGGAGCCTCGGCGACAGGGGATCCGATCGAGAAAAAGACGGTCGACACCTATTACGGCTACACGTATTCGCAGGTGTACTACAATCCCCTGAACGACAGAGTGGTGGACGGCGAGAACCCGCACGGGACGTATCTTTACGCCGCGCTGGATACCACGCCGGATGCCGATAAGATATATAACGATTTCGGCACCGTGTTCTATACAAGGAATGAGACCTATGCTGTGAAGGACGATCAGGGCAACCCGAAGCCCGCTTACGGCTGGGTGCTTTCATCCGGCGACAACGCGATGTATCAGGTCCCCGCGCTTTCCGTGGATATGGGCGCGGTTGGGCAGTATACCGTGGTGATCCAGCCGCGGTTCACGGTGAAGTTCGGCCATTACAACGAAGACGCCGAAGGCGTCAAGTATTTCAATTTCACGTTTGACGGCGTAAGGATCTACAACCCCGCCGACGGCAACAACGCGGCGCTTGCGAAATACACCGCGAACGGAGAGACCTATACAAACTACAGGCTGATCCGGGATGAGATCTCCGCGGAGGACATGGTTGTGATCGACGGGAGCGAACGGCTTCAGGGCATGCAGCTTGCGGCATATATTCAGGGAACGCCGAACGAAGAGCTGTATCTGATGCCGAACGGCACGACCGGCTTTGACGTGGATATCAGCGGTCTCACGGACGCAAGGATCGGCCTGCGCGCGGCCAACGGTACAGCGTGTACGGTAACGGTCGGCAACGGTTCCGGGACAACGAGAACGATCACGGTCGGCAGCGCGACGGAGCAGTACTATTCGGTAAAGGATCTGATTCCCACAGGGACGACGACGGGAACGATCACACTGACAAACGGCAACAGCGGCATTCTTTCGGTAACGAAACTGATGACGACGTCGAACACAGCGCCCGCGTCGCCCTCGCAGGCGCCCCGGCGGATCAGCGTAAGCCCGCAGACGGCGGAGGCCGCGCTCGCTACCGTGCGGATGCTGAACGCGGATATTACGATCCATGAAGAGAGCGTACAGGCGCAGACGGGCTCCGACGGCACGGTAACGTTCACGATCACCACCGGCGCGGACGCCGAGACGGTCGTGATCCGCGACGCCGAAGGCAACGTGATCGACCCGGATTCGGTTGCATTCACGATCACCGACAGCGGCGAAAAGAACTGGACGGTAACGTTCACCGAAGCGCGCGAAGGCACGTTCACCTACACGCTGCAGGCGGAATACGAAAACGGCTACACCGGCAGCGCGGAACCGACGGAAGCTACTGTTACGGTAAGCTTCAGCACCGACCCGACGGGTGAAGATTCCACCGGGACCGATCCCACCGGGACCGACCCCACCGGTGAAGAACTGCTCGGCGGCCTCAGCGATATCCTTGCAAAGCTGCGGAGCATTTTCGATATCCTGCGCGAGTTCATCCGCACGATCGCGGCTCTGTTCCGTTAACGAAACAGACTACCGGCACACAGAAAGAACCTGCATCACGGCAGAAAACCGATGATGCAGGTTTATTTCTTTTATCATACCGTTTGAACCCCGGCAGCTGCCGGGCGATCACTTATAATTCCGGATGATCTTCAGCGTGGTGGTTTTCGGGAACTCGGTATCGCGGGTCTTGATGACCGAGACGCGCTTGAATTCCGCCATCGTGCTGTTCACGCGCAGAACCTCTTCCCGCAGGCGTTCTTTCGCGTCCGGATATTTATCCTCGTCCAGATAGAACTCGCCCGCGATGCGGCCGTTATCTTCGTAAACCAGTACTTCTTTCACGAACTCGATATCGCTCATCAGGCCTTCGATCTCTTCGGGAGATACGTTTTTGCCGTTGGA